>WQZX01000103.1 GCA_009780515.1 Nocardioidaceae bacterium
GCGGAGTCGCCCTCGACGATGAACAGCTCGGTGCGCTCGTTGTCGCCGGAGCGGCAGTCGTTGAGCTTGGCGGGCAGCGACGAGGACTCCAGGGCGTTCTTGCGGCGCTGGGTCTCCTTGTGCTGGCGGGCCGCCACCCGGGTCTTGGCCGCCCCCGCGACCTTCTCCATGAGCAGCTTGGCCTGCGCCTTCTCGGCCCGCTTGGTGGAGGTCAGGAACTCCTTCAGCTGCGCCGCCACCACCTTGCGTACGACGGTCCGTGCGGCGGGCGTGCCGAGGATCTCCTTGGTCTGTCCCTCGAACTGGGGCTCCGCGAGACGCACGGTGACGACCGCCGTCATGCCCTCGAGGATGTCGTCCTTGACGACGTCGTCGTCGTTGACCTTGAGCGCCTTCGAGGCCCGCATGGCGTCGTTGAAGGTCTTGGTCAGCGCCGCCTCGTAGCCGGCGACGTGGGTGCCGCCCTTGGGCGTGGCGATCACGTTGACGAACGAGCGCATCGTGGTCTCGTACCCGGTGCCCCACCGGACCGCCACGTCCACGCTGAGCTCGCGCTCGACGTCCTGCGGGGTCATGTGGCCCTGGTCGTCGAGCAGCGGCACGGTCTCGGTGAAGGTGTCCTTGCCCTGCAGCCGGAGCACGTCGGTGACCGGCTCGTCCTCGGCGAGGTAGTCGCAGAACTCCGCGATGCCGCCGTCGTGACGGAAGCTCTCCTCGGTCCACTCGGTCTTGTCCTTGGCCCGCTGGTCGCGGATGACCAGCTCCAGCCCGGGGACGATGAAGGAGGTCTGCCGAGCACGCCCGACCAGGCCGTCGAGCACGAAGCCGGCGTCCTTGGTGAAGATCTGGCGGTCGGGCCAGAAGCGGATGCGAGTGCCCGAGCGCGTCTTGGCCACCCGGCCGCCCTTGCGGGTGAGTCCGGACTCGGGGGTGAACCTCGCGGTCGGGCCGTCGCCGTCGAACACGCCCGGGACGCCGCGCTGGAAGCTCATCCCGCGCGCTGCGGGCGAGCGGTCGACGTCGATGTCCATCCGGCTCGAGAGGGCGTTGACGACCGAGAGGCCGACGCCGTGCAGGCCGCCGGTGGCGTTGTAGGAGCCACCGCCGAACTTGCCTCCGGCGTGCAGCTTGGTCGCGACCAGCTCCACGCCCGGCAGGCCGCTCTTGGGCTCCTTGTCGGTCGGGATGCCGCGCCCGTCGTCGTACACCTCGACGGAGCCGTCGCCGTGCAGCGTCACCTCGACCTTGGCTGCGTGGCCGCCGAGTGCCTCGTCCACGCCGTTGTCGATGATCTCCCAGACGCAGTGCATGAGGCCGCGGGTGTCGGTGGACCCGATGTACATGCCCGGGCGCTTCCGGACGGCCTCCAGGCCTTCCAGGACCAGCAGGTGCGCAGCGTTGTAGGTGTTGTCGGCGATGATCGAACCCTCCTCGTGAGTACCCGAATCTACCGGCGACACGCCGCGCGCCGGTGCAGGGACACGGGCCAGGGCCGGGTCACGATGTGGCAGATCGACGACCTCCGTCGGATCGGCGTGATTGGATGCACATCCGTCGGGGAATCTTTGGTCAAGTGGCTACGTTTATCCCGACACCATGCCGATTGTGGCTGGGAGACGAAGAGAGAGAGGCCGACGTGACAACTGCAGTTGCCCCCGCCCCGCTGACCGCCGAGGACCGTTGCGACCGGTGCGGTGCTCAGGCCTACCTTCGTGTCGAGCTCGCCTCCGGCGGCGAGCTGCTCTTCTGTGGCCACCACGCCCGCGAGCACGGCGACGCCCTCAAGGAGATCGCCACCAGCGTGCAGGACGAGACCCACAAGCTGAGCGACAAGCCGGAGCCGGTCGCCGACTGATCCAGACGTGATCAGGAGCCCCGGGTCGTCGGCCCGGGGCTCCTGTCGTTCTCATGGGAGTCCTCCTCGCGCTGGCCGCCGCCGCGGCGTACGGGCTCTCCGACTTCGTCGGAGGGCTCGCCTCGCGTCGTACGACGCCCTGGGCGGTGGCCTTCGTCGGCGCGCTCTCGGCGCTCGTGGTCGGCGCCGCGATGATGCCCCTGTTCGCCGGTCACGCCTCCGGCGGTGACCTCGCCTGGGGTGCGCTGGCCGGTGTGGGCAGCGGCTTCGGCGGCGCGATGCTCTACCGCGGCATGGCAGCGGGCCGGATGGCCCTCGTCGGGCCGGTCTCGGCCGTCGCGTCCGCCGCTCTGCCGGTGGTGGTCGGGGTGGCGGTCGGCGAGCGCCCCAGCCCGCTGGTCTGGCTCGGCATCGCGCTGGCGCTCCCCGGGATCTGGCTGGCGGCATCCTCCGGAGAGGAGACGCGCACCGCCCACGACGGCGCCGCGCTGCGCGACGGCCTCCTGGCGGGCGCCGGCTTCGGGCTGCTCTTCGTCGCCCTCGGCCAGGTTCCCGGACATGCCGGTCTCGCACCCTTCGTCGCGTGCGAGGCGCTGGCCACGACGACGGTGGCCGTCCTGGCCGTGATGACGGGGCAGCGCTGGCTGCCGAGCGGCGGAGGCGAGCTGTGGGGAGTCGCCGCCGGCGTGCTGGCGGCTCTCGCGCAGCTGGCGTTCCTGCTGGCCGCGCAGATGTCGCTGCTGTCGGTCAGCTCGGTCCTGACCTCGCTCTACCCTGCCGTGACGGTCCTGCTCGCCGTGGCGGTGCTGCGCGAGCACATCTCACTCCCCCAGTCCCTCGGGCTGCTCCTCTGCGCCGGGACGATCGTCCTGGTCGCCGCGGGCTGAGGAGCCGCCGGAGCCTCGTTCGCGGCGCGCCGCTGCCAGGTCCCGCGCAGGTGTGGTCCGCGCAGAATCTCGGCCGCCTCCGGCCAACCCCTGGTCGCGTCCACGCGACGGCCCCGTGGCAGCCGGATGAGGAGGACGCCGTCGGCGAACAGGTCGCCGAGCTCCTCGAACGGATAGTCATGGCCCGCCACGAGGTCCTCGACCCGGTCGCGCTGAATCCGACGCTTCCGCCCACGCGGACGGCCGGGCCGGCGATGCCGGTGGGCCACCCGGCCCACAGCCCCCGACGGCGACAGCCTCCCTTCGCGCAGGCCCAGCCGCCCCGGCCCAGGCTCAGCCGCGCCTCAGCCAGGAGGGGCCCCGGACGCGACGAGGCTCGCATCGCTGGAGCCGAAGGCGATGCCGCGCCGCTCCCGTCCGATGGCGGTCAGCACGATGACAGCGATGAAGACCGGCACGATGGTGGCCGCGAGCGCGAAGGGATATCCGTGGTGGGCGGCGAGCGCCTCCTGGATGGGCAGGTTGAAGGCGGCCAGGCAGTTGCCCAGCTGGTAGGTCACGCCCGGGTAGAAGCCGCGGATCTCGTCCGGCGAGAGCTCGGTCAGATGGGCCGGGATGACACCCCACGCGCCCTGCACCATGACCTGCATCAGGAACGACCCGAGCGCGAGCATGCCGACCGTGGTGGAGTACGCGAACAGCGGCACGATCGGCAGGCCGATGACTGCACACGCGATGATCAGCACCCGGCGCCCGTACCGCTCGGACAGGGCGCCCGCGGTCACGCCTCCGATGATCGCGCCGATGTTGTAGATGACCGCGATCCAAGTCGCCGTCCCGGGGGCGAGGCCGATGCCGTGGTCGGTGGTGGACTTCAGGAACGTCGGGAAGACGTCCTGGGTGCCGTGGCTCATCCAGTTGAAGGCCGTCATCAGCAGGACCAGGAAGACGAACCGGCGCCACAGCACACCGCTCTTGAAGATGTCGCGGGCCCGGGTGCTGGTCTGGCGCACCCGCTGGTTGGCGGCGCGCCACACCTCGGACTCCTCCACCCGCGAGCGGATCACCAGCGTGATCAGCGCGGGGATGATCGAGAGAGCGAACATCCAGCGCCAGTTCAGGCCCCACCACGTGTTGATCACCAGGAAGGCGAGCGCGGCGAGCAGGTAGCCCATCGAGTAGCCGCCCTGCAGGACCCCGGAGAAGAAGCCGCGGCGCTTGGCCGGGATCTTCTCCATCGCCAGCGCGGCGCCGAGCCCCCACTCACCGCCCATCCCCAGGCCGTAGAGCATCCGCAGGAGCACCAGCACGGTGAAGTTCGGCGCGAAGGCGCACAGGAAGCCGACCACGCTGTAGAAGGCGACGTCGACCATCAGCGGGATCCGGCGGCCGACCCGGTCGGCCCACCACCCGAAGATGAACGCGCCGACCGGGCGCATGATCAGCGTCATCGTGGTGATGAACGCCATCCGCTCGAGCGAGACACCGAAGTCGGCCGCGATGTCGGCGTAGATGAGGACGACGAGGAAGTAGTCGAACGCATCCATCGTCCACCCGAGGTACGCCGCGGCGAACGAGTTGCGCTGATCCTTGGTCAGGGGTTCGCGAACGCCCCCGGGCGCCGCTGCCGAGTCAGCCATGACGCGGCGGTACCCACCTGATCAATTTGCACCCCTCAACGACTTGGCATCTCGGCACGGCGTACGACTGCTGATACGTGCGTTGGCACGGGCACGTCGCGGTCCCTAACCTGCCAGGAGGGAGGGAGTCCCATCGAACAAGGAGCACCTCATGGCTCGTCATCGATTGAACCGCCCACGCAGAGGGCACCGCCTCTCCGCGTCGTTCGGCGTGCTGACCGCGGTCGCGGCCGTCACGACCGTCGCCGCACCGTCCCACGCGGCGCTGCAGCTGCCCTCCGACAAGACGGTCACGGCGTCGAACGACGACGTGATCAGTCACTGCCACTTCCAGGTCAACAAGGTCCACCCGTCGACGGTGAGCGGCAAGCTCTCGCTCTACGCGTCGCCGCACCAGCTGGCCGGCTACCTCAACAACCGCTACACGGCGGTCCAGTGCTATCTGATGCCCGGCGGCGTCAGCGACCGGTCTCAGGCGGTCGCTACGTTGAGCACGTCGGCCAACGCGGCGACGGTCTCCGACTCCTCGCTGATCACGGTGCCGCCCGAGACGTCGTACACGCTGTGCGCTCAGGCCACCGTCACGTTGAAGGACGGTACGACGAGCACCACGCCGTACGTCTGCGGCTAGGACACGCCGAGGCCCGGCCCCACAGCGGGGCCGGGCGTCGGTCGTAGGTCTAGGTCCTGGGACGACTCAGTCGAGGTAGTCGCGGAGGACCTGGCTGCGCGAGGGGTGGCGCAGCTTGCTCATCGTCTTGGACTCGATCTGGCGGATGCGCTCGCGGGTGACGCCGTACACCTTGCCGATCTCGTCCAAGGTCTTCGGCTGGCCGTCGGTCAGGCCGAACCGCATGGAGACCACGCCCGCCTCGCGCTCGGAGAGCGTGTCGAGGACGGCGTGGAGCTGCTCCTGGAGCAGGGTGAAGCTCACGGCGTCCGCGGGCACGATGGCCTCGGAGTCCTCGATCAGGTCGCCGAACTCCGAGTCGCCGTCCTCACCCAGCGGGGTGTGCAGCGAGATCGGCTCGCGACCGTACTTCTGGACCTCGACGACCTTCTCCGGGGTCATGTCGAGCTCCTTGGCGAGCTCCTCCGGGGTGGGCTCGCGACCGAGGTCCTGCAGCATCTGGCGCTGGACGCGGGCGAGCTTGTTGATGACCTCGACCATGTGCACCGGGATGCGGATGGTGCGGGCCTGGTCGGCCATCGCGCGGGTGATGGCCTGGCGGATCCACCACGTGGCGTACGTCGAGAACTTGTAGCCCTTGGTGTAGTCGAACTTCTCCACCGCGCGGATGAGGCCGAGGTTGCCCTCCTGGATCAGGTCCAGGAACAGCATGCCGCGGCCGGTGTAGCGCTTCGCGAGCGAGACGACGAGGCGGAGGTTGGCCTCGAGGAGGTGGTTCTTGGCGCGCCGGCCGTCGTCGGCGATCCACTCGAGCTCCTCGGTGACCTTCGCCGAGGTCCGGCCGCCCTTGGCGAGCTTCTCGTCGGCGAACAGGCCCGCCTCGATGCGGGTCGCGAGCTCGACCTCGAGCTCGGCGTTCAGCAGCGGGACCTTGCCGATCTGCTTGAGGTAGTCCTTGACCGGGTCGGCCGTCGCGCCGGCCACCATGACCTGCTGCTCGGGCTCGTCGGTGTCGTCGGCCGCAGAGACGACGAAGCTCTGCTTCTCCGCCTCCTTCTCGTCCTCCTTGATGGTCGGGTCGGCCTTGACGTCCGCCTCGAACTGCTCGTCGGGGATGTCGGGGAGGATCTTCTTGCCGTCGGGGCCGACCACCGGCGCGGCGGCGTCCTCGACGCCGACCACCTCGGCCTCGGCCGCCTTCTTCGCGGGCGCCTTCTTCGCGGCGGCCCTCTTCGCCGGCGCGGCCTTCTTGGCGGCGGGCTTGGCCTCGGCCGCCTTCGCGGCGGCGGCCTTCTTGGCCGGGGCCTTCTTCGCGGCGGTCCGGCTGGTCGCGGCCACGGCACGGCTGTCCACGGGCATGTCGACCGAGACGCCGGCCAGCGCGAGGTGCGCCATCAGCGGCTTGAGCTGGGCGGGCGCGACGTCGGCCTCGGTGAACGCCTGCCGAAGCTGCTCGGGCGTCACGGTGCCGGTCGGGCGCGCCTCCTCGATGAGAGCCAGGATGGCTGGATGCTCCAGCACGGCGGGGAGGAGAAGCTTTGAGGACACGAACACCTCTCGGTACGAGCTTTGCTGAGGGCGGCGGACTGACTTGAGGGCGCACACAGGCCCGCAGGCGTCAAGAGTGCGCTCCTTCATTCTGCCATGAGCGTGGTGAGGGCCCGAACCTCAGCCCTACCTCAGGGTGTCCTCAGGTCTGCTCGGCGACCTTCGCCGCCTTCGCCTTCATGGCCTTCTTGTGGTCGCGGACCTTCTGCAGGCTGGCCGGGTCGACCACGTCGGCGACCGACCGGTGACCCTCCAGCGCGTAGTCGCCGGCGACCTTCTCCCACCCCTCCGGCCGTACGCCGAGCTGCTTGGCCAGCAGCGCGACGAAGATCTTCGCCTTCTGGGCGCCGAAGCCGGGCAGCGCCTGCACGCGCTTGAGCAGGTCCTTCCCGTCCTCGGCCTCGCTCCAGATCCGGGAGGCGTCGCCGTCGTACTGGTCGACGACGATGCGGGCGATCTCCTGCAGCCGGGCCGACATCGATCCGGGGAAGCGGTGGATGGCAGGGGTGGTCGCGCACAGCCTCGCGAACTCCTCCGGGTCGGCCGAGGCGATCTCGGCGGGGTCGAAGCTGCCGAGCCGCGACGCGACCTTCTGCGGCCCCATGAAGGCGTGCTCCATCGGATACTGCTGATCCAGCATCATCCCGATCAGCAGCGCGAACGGACTCTCGCTCAGCAGCTCGTCGGACGCCGGGTCGTCGGTGATGTGGATCGCCATGACCCCATTCTGCCCCGCGGGGAGGGTAGGGGCCGGTCGGCCTTCCTTACCGGTAAGGAAGGCTGCGGCCCGATGCCGCCCTCCGGAGATGGGCGGCGCCGCCCGTCGCGGGACCTCGCATCCTAGTCGCCGGCTCAGTGGGAGGTGATGATGCCGCCGCTGATGATCCCGCCGCCGATGGTCAGCGGGAACCAGATCACGACGGCGGCGATGCCGAGGCCGAGCAGGCGCCCGGGGCGGGTGGGCCACCAGCGCAGCGCCAGCGTGAGCAGGACGAGCCAGACGACCATCCCGATGACGGCCACCCACCAGGCCGCGACCATCACGCCGGCGGCGTACAGGAAGAAGGCGGCGGCGAGGAGGCAGAGCCCGATGAACGGGCGCGGCGAGACGACCTCGCCCGTGTGCGGATCGACCGTGACCGGCCGCACCTTGCGGCGACCGAGCATTGGTCAGTCGTTCCAGCTGGGGTCGTTGTCCCAGTCCTCGTTGCGCTGCTCGGCCTTCTCGAGGGCGTGCGCCGCGTCGGCCTCGGTGTCGTAGGGCCCGAGGCGGTCGATGGGCGGGCAGACGTCCGGGCCGCTCTCGACGGCGTGGTGCTTGACGCAGAACCAGTAGGCCATGCGGCAACGCTATCGCTGGTCGGGTCCGCGGGCGAGGAGCGAGCGACCGGCGGATCGGGGGTCAGACCCGCTCCGGTCCCGCCAGCGGGCGGTCGCCGCGCATCCCTTTCGCGACGCCGGCGATGCGGCTCGGCGGCTGGACGCCGATCTCGCCGAGGTCGATGTCGCCGAGGTCCGCAGTACCGGCGGCGGAGACGCGGGCGGACGTCGTCGTACCGGTCAGACCCGAGGGGCGACCGCGGTGCGGCGTGGTCTCGACGACCGGCATCTTGTTCGGCGGGACCGGGAAGCCGGGGTGCAGCGGCTCGGCGAAGGTGCCGGTGATCGTGTCGTACGTCGCCTTGCACTGCCCGACCGTCTTGAGCAGCCCCAGCTCGGTGGTGGCCTCGAGGCGCGGCCTGGCGCTGTTCGGCCGGCGGGCGAAGTCGAACGCGCCGGTCAGGTCGCCGGTCGTGCGCCGACGCCACTTCGACAGGTTCGGCACCTCGACGCCGAACCGCGTCTCCAGCAGCCGCAGCTGCGAGGTGTGGTCGAAGACCTCCGAGGAGACCAGCCCGCCGCGGGAGTACGGCGACACGACCAGCGCCGGCACGCGGAACCCCAGCCCGATCGGCCCGACCACGCCCTCGGCCGTCTTCGGCAGCGGGTCGACCGCCAGCCACTCCCCCGGCTCGCCCTTCGGCGGGACCGGCGGCGGCACGTGGTCGAAGAAGCCGCCGTTCTCGTCGTAGCTGATGATCAGCGCGGTCTTCTCCCAGACGCCCGGGTGGGCGGTCAGCGTGTTGAGGACCTGCAGCAGCGTGACCGCGCCGAACGACGGCGGCAGCGCCGGGTGCTCGCAGTTGAGCAGCGGCGGGATGACCCAGGAGACCTTCGGGAGCCTGCCGCTGGCGACGTCCTGGTCGAAGTCGTGCGGGTACGTCGGCGCGACGCCGTTGTCCTGGAGGTACTTGGTGTCCTTGGTCTGCTTGAACGACTCCATCATCCCGGACAGGACCGACTCGGAGACGATCGGGACCTGCTTGGAGGTGTAGACCTTCCAGGAGACTCCTGCCTCCTGCAGGTTCTCCGGCATGGTGCGCCAGCCGTACTTGTACCTCGGCACGATCGTCGGGGTGTCGAGCAGCGGACCGCCGTGCCGGCCCTCGGGGTCGATGGTGCCGCTCATCCAGTACAGCCGGTTGGGATCGGTCGGGCCCATCACCGAGCAGAAGTAGTGGTCGCAGACGGTGAACGCGTCGGCCAGCGCCCAGTGCACCGGGATGTCCGCGCGGGTGTAGTAGCCCATCGTGGCCGGGCCGTTGGACGTGCCCTCGCCAGCGAGGTGCACCGGCACCCACCTGTCCATCCGGCCGCGGTCCCAGACGTGGTGCTGCGGAGCCCAGTTGTGCGTCGGGTCGTTGATGCACTCACCGTCGAGGCTGGTGCCCTGGGTGGTGTTGAGCCGGAACGGCATGAGGTACGACGACGGGTCGGCCCTGCCGGTCCCTCGGTTGTAGCCGTACTGCTTGATCGTGCCCGCGCGCCTCGCGTCGGCGAACCCGCGCACGCCCGACATCGTTCCGAAGTAGTGGTCGAACGAGCGGTTCTCCATCATCAGGAAGACGAAGTGCTCGATGTCCCCGAGGCCGCCCTGCCCGGCCGGGTCGGCGGCGTACGCCCGCTCCAGGACGGGACCTGCCAGGTCCTTCAGCGCGGCCACGCCGCCGCCGGCGAGCGCCAGCTTGAGGAAGTCGCGCCGCTCGAGCCCGTCGAAGAATCCCATCACCGCTCCTGGAGTCGTCTCGCCCGTCAACGAACGGGAGGCTGCCAGGGCTACCTAACGGTGGGTGACCGACAGGTGCACGGCAGGTGGTCGAGCC
>WQZX01000104.1 GCA_009780515.1 Nocardioidaceae bacterium
CTCACCGCGACCATCACCCGGCTCGGCGACCAGCCGGTCGCCGCCGACCCGGCGTACGACGTGCCGGCCGACCTGTCGACCTCGACCCACGTCGAGGCGGCCGCGCTGCACGTCGAGCGCGGCTGCGCCAAGGCCTACGCCTACGCGATCGCGAACACGACCGGCGCAGACCGCAGGTGGCTCACCGACGCCCTGCTGGACGCCGCCACCCGCGAGATCGCCTTCCGCGGCTCACCGCAGGACTTCCCCGGCATCTGACCGGCCGCGAGTTGCAGGTTCGCGCACTGCACATTTATGAGGATCGCACTTTCCCCACGGCCCAGCGATTGCGTTGCATGATTGTGCACGTCCTGAGGAACGGGCCCCACACCCGACCTCAGTCAGACCGTTGTCCCCGGTCAACGATGGTCCGCGGTCCCGTGCTTCGGGGGATGTCTCGGGAGTCCCTCGGAGCTCGAGGCCGCGGACGATCTCTTTTTTGGGCCGAGCGTGTCGCCGCTCGTCCGCGCTTCGCCGTCCTAGCCCGGCCTCCACGCTGACGGCGACACGCTGCCGGCCTCGCAGTCGGCTTCCGGAGGTCCTGCCTCCGCCCTCTAGAGCCAGGGAGCGATGAGGGCGGGGATGTCCTGCAGGCGGGTCGCCACGCCGTCGGGGGCGCCCTCGGCTGGGCCGCGCTGCTCGCTCGGGATGGTGCTGTGCGGGATGTGGAGGGCCCGCATGCCGGCCTGCTGGGCACCCCAGACGTCGTCGTACAGACGGTCGCCGACATAGACGCAGCGCGCCGGGTCGCTCGCGCCGACGGCGTCCATGGCCGCGGCGAAGGCGTGCGGCGAGGGCTTCGTCCAGGGGATCTCGCTGGTGTAGACGTCGCCGTCGACGAGGTGATCGACGCCGTCGCGCTCGAAGAAGCCGCGGTGCCACGAGCGCGGCCAGATGGTGTTCGACAGGACGCCGACCCGGATTCCGTCGGCGCGCAGCGACTCCCAGAGCGGGCGTACGGCGGGGTCGGTCTCGGTGTGCGGCTCCCAGAAGTCGTAGTACGCGCCCAGCAGCTCGGGGTCGTGCTCGAGGCCCGCCTCGGCGAACAGGTCGGCGATGGTCGAGCTCTGCTGGTGGTCGCGGCTGCGCCCCCAGATCGAGCTGCCCGCGTCGTGCAGCGCGCGGGCGTGGGTCTCGAGCGGCTCGACCGCCGAGGAGCCGCTCGAGCCCGGTGTCGCGACGACCGCAGCGGCGAGGGCGAGCGACTCGGCGTGGAAGTCCACGTCGTGCCACCGCGTCAGCGTGCCGCCCCAGTCGAAGATGACCGCCTCGATGCCACCGGCCACGGTCGCCCGCCGCTCAGGAGCGGACGAGCGCGGTGATCCGGGCGACCGCCTCGCCGACCGGGATCTCGGTGCGCTCACCGGTACGACGGTCCTTGACCTCGATCACGCCGTCCGCGATGCCGCGGCCGACGGTGACGATCGTGGGCACACCGATCAGCTCGGCGTCCTTGAACTTCACTCCGGGGCTGATCTTGCCGGCGCGGTCGTCGTGCAGGACGTCGACGCCGGCGCCGGCGAGCTCGTGCGCCAGCACGTCGGCGGCGGCCAGGACGGCCTCGTCCTTGCCCGCGGCGACCAGGTGCACGTCGTACGGCGCGATGTCACGAGGCCAGCACAGGCCGATCTCGTCGAGGGTGTCCTCGGCGATGGCGGCGACCGCGCGCGTGACGCCGATGCCGTAGGAGCCCATCGTGACGGTGACGAGCTTGCCGTTCTCGTCGAGCACCTTGAGGTCGAGCGCTTCGGCGTACTTGCGGCCGAGCTGGAAGACGTGGCCCATCTCGATGCCGCGCGCGGTCGCGAGGGTGCCGTCGCAGCGCGGGCAGGCGTCGCCGTCGCGGACCTCGGCGGCCTCGATGGTCCCGTCGGGCGTGAAGTCGCGGCCGGCGACGAGATCGATGACGTGCGAGCCGTCGACGTCGGCGCCGGTGACCCAACGGGTGCCGGAGACCACACGCGGGTCGACGAGGTAGCGGATCCCGCTCGCGGACTCCTCCCCCAGCGCGCCGGGCCCGATGTAGCCCTTGACGAGCGCGGCGTGCCTGCGCAGCTCGGCGTCGTCCATCGGCTCCACCTCGATCGGCTCGAGCTGGCCCTCCAGCCGCTTGACGTCGACCTCGCGGTCGCCGGGCAGGCCGATCGCGAGGGGCTCGCGGGTGCCGTCGGGGTGGGTGAGCACGACGAGGACGTTCTTGAGCGTGTCGCCGGCGTGCCACGGCCGGTCCTCGCGCGGGAAGGTCGCGTTGAGGTGGTCGACCAAGGTGGCGATGGTCGGTGTCGCTGGGGTCGCCTCGGCGTGGGCCGCCGGCGCGTCGTCGTACGACGTGGGCTCGGGGGTCCGGACCTCGACGGCCTCGACGTTCGCGGCGTAGTCGCAGTGGCTGCAGCGGACGTAGGTGTCCTCGCCGACCTCGGCCTTCGCCAGGAACTCCTCCGAGGCCGACCCGCCCATCGCCCCCGAGGTGGCCTGGACGATGACGTACTCGAACCCGAAGCGGTCGAAGATCCGGACGTACGCCGACCGGTGGGCGTCGTAGGAGTCCTGCAGCCCGGCGTCGTCGACGTCGAAGGAGTAGGAGTCCTTCATGATGAACTCGCGGCCGCGCAGCAGGCCGGCCCGCGGGCGGGCCTCGTCACGGTACTTGTTCTGGATCTGGAACAGGCTGACCGGCAGGTCCTTGTAGGAGCCGTAGAGGTCCTTGACCAGGAGGGTGAACATCTCCTCATGGGTCGGGCCGAGCAGGTAGTCGGCCTCCTTGCGGTCCTTGAGCCGGAAGATGCCGTCGCCGTACTCGGTCCAGCGGTTGGTGGTCTCGTAGGGCTCGCGCGGGAGCAGTGCCGGGAAGTGCACCTCCTGCGCGCCGATGGCGGCCATCTCCTCGCGGATGATCGTCTCGACCTTGCCGAGCACCCGCAGGCCGAGCGGCAGCCAGGTGTAGATGCCGGGAGCGGCGCGGCGGATGTAGCCCGCACGCACGAGCAGCTTGTGGCTCGGCACCTCGGCGTCCGCCGGGTCCTCGCGCAGGGTGCGCAGGAAGAGCGTGGACATTCGACTGAGGTTCCCGGTCATGTGCGCAAGGGTAGAGGCTCCGATCCGCTCACTATCGTGGGGACGCGAAGGGGGAACGATGAGCACCGACGAGGTCGACGAGCCGCCGCTGACGCGGGCGGCCGGTGCCGCGCTGCCGTGGCGCGAGCGGGCCGCGCTGGTCCGCGGCGGCGCCGCCGAGATGGCCGATGCGCCCGCGGACGTCGGGCTCACGCTGATGCGCGACCTCTTCGACACCATCCTGCGCACCTCCTTCGACGCGGTGGTGCTCTGCGACCGCGTGACAGGCGAGTACCTCGAGGTAAGCGACTCGTTCTGCCGCCTCACCGGCTACTCCCGCGCACAGCTGCTGGGCCACAGCTCGGTGCAGCTCGGTCTGGTCGACCCGGCCGGCGTACGGATGGTGGCGGAGGCGGACGCCGTCCTCGGCCACGAGGGCATGTACGAGAACACCGTCACGCGCCTGGACGGCGAGCGGGTGGTCATCGAGTTCACGCACAGCTTCCTCAAGGACGGCTACACGCTCGTGGTTGCGCGTGACGTCACCGCGCGCAAGGAGCGCGAGGCGGCGCTCAACCGGCTCGCGCTGATCGACGAGCTGACCGACGTGCTCAACCGCCGCGGGTTCCGCGCCGAGCTGGACGACGCGCTGGCGACCGCCCGCGCCGACGGCACGGACCTCCACCTGATGATCGCCGACGCCGATCACCTCAAGCAGATCAACGACGACCTCGGGCACGAGTACGGCGACCAGCTGCTCGTCACGACCGCGGCGCTGCTGCGGGCCGCGACCGCGCCG
Organism: Nocardioidaceae bacterium; assembly: GCA_009780515.1. Lineage (GTDB taxonomy): Bacteria > Actinomycetota > Actinomycetes > Propionibacteriales > Nocardioidaceae > Nocardioides. The sequence goes on from WQZX01000104.1 coordinate 3,893, forward strand.
CACGGCGTGGTCGGGCGGCTGGGCGGCGACGAGTTCGCTGCGTTCGTCCCCGTCGGCACCCGCGCCGAGGCCGAGGCGATGGCCGGCCGGACGGCCGAGGTCATGGCGCGCCGACGGATCGGACCCGACGGTGCCGCGCGGCCGATGTCGGCGAGCATCGGGATCGCCTCCGCCGGCGAGGCCGGCCACGAGGCGGCGGCCCTGCTCGCCCTCGCCGACGCACGCATGTACGCCGTGAAGTCCTCCCGGCGCTGACCCTCAGGAGCGGCCGGCTCCGGTTGCCGAGCGTGGGCAACGAGGCGACGGAGGGAGCGCCAGCGACCGGAGAAGCCGAGGGGCCCACGTGAGGCAAGGCGCCGACAGCGGCGACGCGCTCGCGCAATGGTCAGAACATGACAGTGGCGAAGCGGTGGGTCTCGGCGAAGCCGACGCGCTCGTAGGCAGTGCGGGCAGCGAGGTTCCAGTCGTTGACGTAGAGCGAGACGACCGGCGCGATGGTGGCACGCACCTGCTCCACGACGGCCGCCATCCCCGCGGTGGCGATGCCCTTGCCGCGCAGCCGCGGCGGCACCCACACCCCCTGGATCTGGGCGGCGTCGGGGGTCGCGCAGGCGACCTCGGCCTTGAAGACGAGCGCCCCGCTGTCGTCGTACCGGGCGAAGGACCAGCCGCGGTTGACCAGCTGGAGCACCCGGGCCCGGTAGAGGTCGGAGGAGCCGGCGATCTCCGGCGAGACGCCGACCTCCTCGGTGTACATCGCGACGCAGGCCGGGTACAGCGCGGGCATGTCGCTCCGGTCGCTGACCCGCACCGCGGGATCGGGCGCGACCGACGGGGCGCCCTCGATCTGCATGTGCCGCTGGTCCCAGCGGATCTCCCGCGGGGACCCCCACTCCGCGACGACCTGCTCCCAGAACGGCCGCACGGCGTCCTGCGGCCCCACGATCGTCGAGGCCGTACGACGCCGGGTGAGCGCGCGCTCCGCGAACGCGACCGCGTCCTCGGGCCCGGCCTGCACCGGCACCAGGTTGGCGGCGACGTGACAGGCGGCGACGAGCTCGCCGTCGTCGTACCGGCCCCACATCTCGCCACCGAGCCACCGCGGCTCGAGGTTGGTCGTCTGTGCCCGGTGGATCACGAACACGTTGGCCACCGGGTCGGCGGACGCGAGGTCCAAGAAGGCGCCGAGGTCGGCGCTACTGAGGACGCGGACGCCCCGGCGGGTCAACACGCGGCAAGACTAGTGCTGATGCCGGTCAGGAGACGGTGACCGCCGCGCTGGAGCCGTCGACCTGCTCCATGCCCTCGGCAATCCGCATCGCCTCCTCGATCAGCGTCTCGACGATCTGCGACTCGGGGACGGTCTTGATGACCTCGCCCTTCACGAAGATCTGGCCCTTGCCGTTGCCGGACGCGACGCCGAGGTCGGCCTCGCGGGCCTCGCCGGGGCCGTTCACGACGCAGCCCATGACGGCGACGCGCAGCGGAACCTCGAGGCCCTCGAGGCCGGCCGTCACCTCGTCGGCGAGCTTGTAGACGTCGACCTGCGCGCGTCCGCAGGAGGGGCACGAGACGATCTCGAGGCGGCGCGGCCGCAGGTTCAGCGACTCCAGGATCTGGAGGCCGACCTTGACCTCCTCCACCGGGGGCGCGGAGAGCGAGACCCGGATGGTGTCGCCGATGCCCTTGCTGAGCAGCGCACCGAACGCGGTGGCGGACTTGATCGTGCCCTGGAACGCCGGACCGGCCTCGGTCACGCCGAGGTGCAGCGGCCAGTCGCCCTTCTCGGCGAGCAGCTCGTAGGCGCGCACCATCACGACGGGATCGTTGTGCTTGACCGAGATCTTGAAGTCGTGGAAGTCGTGCTCCTCGAACAGGCTCGCCTCCCAGACCGCGCTCTCGACGAGCGCCTCGGGCGTGGCCTTGCCGTACTTCTCCAGCAGGCGCTTGTCGAGCGAGCCCGCGTTGACGCCGATCCGGATGCTCGTGCCGTGGTCCTTGGCCGCGGCGGCGATCTCCTTGATCTGGTCGTCGAACTTCTTGATGTTGCCCGGGTTGACGCGTACGGCGGCACAGCCGGCCTCGATCGCGGCGAAGACGTACTTCGGCTGGAAGTGGATGTCGGCGATCACCGGTAGCTGGCTGTGCTTGGCGATCTCCGGCAGCGCGTCGGCGTCGTCCTGGCTCGGGCACGCGACGCGCACGATGTCGCAGCCGGCGGCGGTCAGCTCGGCGATCTGCTGCAGTGTCGTGTTGACGTCGGCGGTCAGCGTGGTGGTCATCGACTGCACCGAGATCGGGTGGTCGCTGCCGACCCCGACCTTGCCGACCTGGATCTGGCGCGTCTTGCGGCGCGCCGCGAGGACCGGCGGCGGGGGCGAGGGCATACCAAGGTCGGTCACACCTGCAGATTAGCCCGCCGGTGTGCACCGTCCAGGTGACGCCCTACTGCTGGAACGGGATCGGCGCGACGATGTCGGCCAGGATCAGCACGACGCTGAAGGCGATGAGCAGCGTCGCCATCGCGTAGGTGAGCGGGAGCAGCTTCGCCGCGTCTAGACCGCCGGGGTCGGGCCGGCGGCGAAGGCGCGCGATCCCGCGGCGTGCGGCCTCGACCAGCGTGGTGGCGATGCCCCCGCCGTCGAACGGCGGCAGCGGCACCAGGTTGACCAGGCCGAGGAACAGGTTGAGCGAGCCGAGCAGGCCCAGCAGCTCGAAGAGCCGGTCGCTGACCGAGACGTGCTCCGAGGCGATGTCGCCCGCCACGCGGCCGGCGCCGACGACGCTCATCGGCCCGTTGGGGTCGCGCTTCTCCAGGCCGAGCGCAGCGCGGCCGGCGTGGTAGACCTTCACCGGCAGCGCCCCGATGGTCTTGAGCGTCGACCAGGTGCTGTCGACCATCGTGTGCGCGACGAAGCCGATGCCCTGACGCTGCCAGACGATCTGGGGCGAGATGCCGAGGAAGCCGACCCGCACCATCCGGTTGGGGTCGTTGACCGCCTGCAGGTCATGGACGACCGTGCTGGTGTGCAGGGTGCGGCGGCTCCCGGCGCGGTCGACGACGATCGTGGCCCTGCCGTCGGAGTTGGAGCGGATCAGCCGCTGCAGCTGGCCGTAGTCGTTGATCGTGACGCCGTTGAAGGACACGATCCGATCGCCGGGCCTCAGACCGGCCCGCGCGGCCGGCGCGACCGGGTCGTCGTGGCCGCAGCCACCGACCGTGTCGGAGGCGTGCACCACCTTGACGCACTGGGAGACGACGCCGACGGTCGTGCTCTCCACCTGCACACCGTGGACCATGAAGACGATGGCGAGCAGCACGAAGGCGATGACGAGGTTGATGGTGACGCCGCAGCCCATGATGACCACGCGCTGCCACCACGGCTTGTTGTAGAACAGCCGGTGGTGCTCGTGCGGGCCGACGTGCTCGTACTCCGCCGCGCGAGCGTCGCTGACGAGCTGGGCGAACATGCCGGTGTTGCGGCTGCGGATCATCTCCGGCTCCGCGTCGGTCTCCGGCGGGAGCATCCCGACCAGCTTGACGTAGCCGCCGAGCGGGATCGCCTTCACGCCGTACTCGGTCTCGCCGCGCTTGCGCGACCAGATCGTGCGGCCGAAGCCGATGAAGTACTGGGTCACCTTGACGTCGAAGAGCTTGCCCGGGATGAGGTGGCCGAGCTCGTGCAGGCCGATCGAGGCCGCGATGCCCAGCGCGAAGAGCAGGACGCCGGCGATGTAGAGCAGGGCGGTCACAGCAGCGTCGTCTCCAGCACTCGAGCGGCCTCCTCGCGGGCCCATGCGTCGGCCGCGAGCACGCCGTCGACATCAAGGGCGCCATCCGAGCGTACGTCGTGCCTGTGCACCACGTCGGCGATCGCGTCCACGATGCCGGTGAAGCCGACCCTCCCCTGCCGGAACGCCTCCACACAGACCTCGTTCGCGGCGTTGTAGACCGCGGGCGCGGTGCCGCCCGCGGCGCCCACCTCGCGCGCGAGGGCGACCGCCGGGAACGCCTCGTCGTCGAGCGGGAGGAACTCCCAGGTCTCGCGGCGCGTCCAGTCCACCGGCGGCGCGGCGTCCGCCACCCGATCGGGCCACGTGAGGCCCAGCGCGATGGGGATCATCATCGTCGGCGGGCTCGCCTGCACGATGGTCGAGCCGTCGACGTACTCGACCATCGAGTGCACGACGCTGGTCGGGTGCACGACGACCTCGATGCGGTCGATCGGGATGCCGAAGAGCAGGTGCGCCTCGATGACCTCCAGACCCTTGTTGACCAGGGTCGCGGAGTTGATGGTGATCACCGGGCCCATGTCCCAGGTGGGGTGGTTCATCGCCTGCTCGGGCGTCACGCCGGCGAGCTCCTCGCGCGTGCGGCCGCGGAACGGCCCGCCGCTCGCGGTCAGCACCAGCCGTCGTACGTCGGGAAGGTCGTTGGTCTCACCCGCGAACGTGGTGGTGCCGGTCGAGACGCGCAGGCACTGCGCGATGGCGCTGTGCTCGGAGTCGACCGGCACGATCTGGCCCGGCCGCGCGCGCTCGAGCACGAGCGGCCCGCCCATCACCAGCGACTCCTTGTTCGCGAGCGCGAGGGTGTTCCCGGCGTCGAGCGCGGCGAGCGTCGGCCGCAGACCGACCGCTCCGGTGATGCCGTTGAGGACGACGTCGCAGTCGCTGGCGGCGGCCTCGACGCTGGCGTCCTCCCCCAGCCCCGAGTACGCCGGCGCGAACTCCGCCACCTGCTGCTCGAAGAGCGCGCGGTTGCCGCCCCCCGCGGTCAGCCCGACGACGCGGAAGCGGTCCGGGGCCGCACGCACCAGGTCGAGGGCCTGGGTGCCGATGGATCCGGTCGAGCCGAGGATGACGACGTCACGCACGCGCCCATCCTCCCAGGAGCCCTACGCCGCCGTACGACGGCAGGTGTCGCGACGCCACGCCGTCACGCAGGCTGCCAGCGCTGGAGGTGCGGCACGTTCGAGCCGGGCCGATAGGTCCCCGCGAGCACCCCGAGCAGGAGCAGCTCGACGCGTACGTAGCCGTCTCGTGCGGTGTGGCCCGCGGCCGCCAGATCCTCCCCGAGGGGATCGTGGTCCTCGACGAAGCGCGCGATGCCGCGTACGGCGAGCTCCCCGCCTCCGCCGTGGACGTCCTCGACGGAGGTGTGGAGCGCGAACCGCGGGTCGCGCCGCAGGTCGGCGGCCTTCGGCGACGTCGGGAACATGTAGAGGGACAGGTGCGCGCCGCGGACCTTCGGGTTGACGGGGTGGACCCGCGGAGAGCCGTCCGCCCGCGTCGTGGCCAGGTAGGAGGCACCTGCCAGGAGTCGCTCGCGCCCGAAGGCCGCCAGCTCCGGAGCGTCCTCCTCGAACCCGCCCCACGTCACGGCATCAGTGCGTTCCATGTGCACGAAGATAGAACGTCGATCGCGACCGTGGGCGGGCGGCGCAGAGCCTGCTGGCTAGTCGGCGAGATCCGCGAGCAGCTCGTCGGCAGCCGAGTAGGGATCGGCGTCGCCCTCGACGACGGCCCGAGCCAGCTCGTCGAGGCGATCGGTCCGCCCCGCGGTCGTCCACCGACGACGCATCGTGGTGAGCGCGAGCGCCTCGATCTCCTCGCGCGCGCGGCGGGTACGACGA
>WQZX01000105.1 GCA_009780515.1 Nocardioidaceae bacterium
CGACCGAGGACCTCGAAGTGGAAGAGCCGGCACCGACCGGCACATCAGCCACGCCCCGAGCCGGACCAACGCGATGCTCCACCGAAATCACCGATCACATATCAGCCGTGGTGGATCCGGGGTCAAGCATCGACTTCCGCCAGGTCGTCTCGTGCGGTCTACTGGCCTCGGAGCGCCTCGGGAGGGTCGACTCCACGGGAGAGGGAGACCCACAGAATGAACGATTCACTCGCGTACGCCCTGGCAACGGACGGCGTTCGGAGACACCGACGAGAGCGAGCGGCCGCGCTGCTGTCGGTCGGCCTCCTCAGCTTCGGCGGGTTCGCCGTCGCCACCACCAACACAGCCATGCCTCACCCAGTCAGGCTCACCCACCTCGACGACCGACAGTGGTGCTGCTGAGGAACCCTCCTCAGGCAGGCACTCCGTGATAGCGCCTCTCGGCGGGAAGCGGCAGAGCCCTACGGACAGCCGACCTCCTGGTCGTCGCACGTCCACGACTGGCACACAACCGACACACAATCACACGGAGCGACACGGACACGGGTGGAGTCGCGTGGAGTGGCCACCGCTGTCCTCCGGTCCGCGCGCCCTCGTCTCCGCAGGCCCGCGACGTCGGCTACATGGCCGCTGAACTGCGGAGACGCAGGATCAGAGGTCGCTCTGCACCCCGGCGAGGAGCTGGCGGGCCATCACGATGCGCTGGACCTGGTTGGTGCCCTCGTAGATCTGGGTGATCTTGGCGTCGCGCATCATCCGCTCGACGGGGTAGTCGCGGGTGTAGCCGTAGCCGCCGAGCAGCTGTACGGCGTCGGTGGTCACCTGCATCGCGGTGTCGGAGGCGAAGGCCTTGGCGGCGGCACCGAAGAAGGTGAGGTCGGCGTCGCCGCGCTCGGAGCGGCCGGCGGCGGCGTACGTCATCTGGCGGGCGGCCTCGACCTTCATGCCCATGTCGGCGAGCATGAACTGCAGGCCCTGGAAGTCGGCGATCGGCTTGCCGAACTGCTGACGCTCCTTGACGTAGCCCAGCGCGTAGTCGAGCGCGCCCTGGGCGACGCCGACGGCCTGGGCGGCGATGGTGATGCGGGTGTGGTCGAGGGTCTTCATGGCGTACTCGAAGCCCTTGCCCTCCTCGCCGATGATCCGGTCGCCGGGGATCCGGACGTTGTCGAAGTAGACCTCGCGCGTCGGGGAGCCCTTGATGCCGAGCTTCTTCTCCGGGGCACCGAAGGAGACGCCCTCGTCGGACTTCTCCACGACGAACGCGCTGATGCCCTTGGAGCGCTTCTCCGGGTCGGTCATCGCGAGGACGGTGTAGAACTCCGAGACGCCGGCGTTGGTGATCCAGCGCTTGGTGCCGTTGAGGACCCAGCCGTCGCCGTCACGAACAGCCTTGGTCTTCTGGGCCGCCGCGTCGGAGCCGGCGTCCGGCTCGGACAGGCAGTAGGAGAAGCCGCCCTCGCCCTTGGCCAGCTTGCCGAGGTACTTCGCCTTCAGCTCCTCCGAGCCGCCGATCTGCACCGGCAGCGAGCCGAGCTTGTTGACCGCCGGGATGAGCGAGGAGGACACGCAGGCTCGCGCGACCTCCTCGATCACGATCACCGTGGCCAGGGCGTCCGCGCCGACGCCGCCGTACTGCTCGGGGACGTGGGGGGCGTAGAAGTCGGTCTCGAGCAGGGCGTCGTGCGCCTCCTGCGGGTAGCGCGCCTCCTCGTCCACCTCCGCGGCGTACGGCGCGATCTTCGCGTCGCAGATCTCGCGGATCGCCTTGCGGATCTCCTGCTGCTCCTCGGAGAGGGCGTACATCGGGAAGTCGCTCATGGGAAGAATGGTAGGTAGTCCTAGCGTTGGGACGAAGCCCGGTTCACACGATGGAGGTCCGGCGTGACGCATCCCACGACTCCCGCCTGGGAGGACCAGGCGGCGATCGACACCATGCTCGACGACATGGAGACCTGGGCCGTGGTCGGCCTGTCCGGCGATCCGTGGCGCACGGCGTACTCCATCGCGCAGGAGCTGCAGCGGCACGGCAAGCGGGTGGTGCCGATCCACCCGTCGGGTGACGGCGCGCTCGAGGTCCTGGGCGAGAAGGTCTACCCGACGCTCGCGGCCGCCGCCCAGGCCGTCGGCCCGATCGACGTCGTGGACGTCTTCCGGCGGTCGGAGGCGGCCGGTGAGTTCGCCGACCAGGCGGTGGAGATCGGCGCCCAGGGCGTGTGGTTCCAGATGGGCGTGGTCGACCACGCGGCGTACGAGCGGACGCGGGCGGCCGGTCTGCTGATGGTGATGGACGTCTGCCCGAGCAAGGAGTGGTTCTACCGGGCCCAGCGGCAGGCATGAGCGCTCCCGGGTCGGACCTCGCGATCGAGCCCGGTCCCGGCGTACCGAGGGGTCTGGTGGTGCGGGCGAGCGAGCTGGTCGAGAGGTTCAGCCGGTCGCCCGGACCGGGCGGTCAGTCGGTCAACACCGCGGACAGCCGGGTGCAGCTCGAGCTCGACCTGACGACGTCCGACGCGTTCGACGAGGCCCAACGGGCGCGGTTGGTCGCACGACTCGGCGAGGTCGTGACCGTGACCGCCTCGGAGCACCGCTCGCAGCACCGCAACCGGGTCGCGGCACGCGACCGCCTCGCCGAGCGGATCCGCGAGGCGCTGGCGCCGCCGCCACCGGCCCGTCGCCCCACCCGCCCGGGCCGCGGCGCGAAGGAGCGACGGCTGCGGGCCAAGCGGGAGCGATCCCAGACGAAGTCGCTGCGCGGCCAGGTGCGCGGCGAGGAGTAGCGCCTACCCACAGGCCTTGCGTGATCTCATATCGGTGACGTCAGAGGTGGAGCTCCGTGGGCTCCACGCGATCGCGGTCCACGAGCACGGCCCGTCGGGCTGGGGGCCGGGCCTCGGGGCTCAGAAGCCGGCGCGGCGGCCGCCCTGCGCGCGTCGTACGACCTCGCCCTTGGCCTGCGCAGCGGCCTTGAGCTCGGCCTGGAAGTCGCTCATCCGCTCCTGCAGCGCGGGGTCCGTCGCCGCGAGGATCCGTACGGCGAGCAGCCCGGCGTTGCGTGCGCCGCCCACCGCGACGGTGGCGACCGGGACGCCCGCGGGCATCTGCACGATCGAGAGCAGGGAGTCCATGCCGTCGAGGTACTTCAGCGGCACCGGCACGCCGATGACCGGCAGCGGCGTGACCGCGGCCAGCATCCCCGGCAGGTGGGCCGCACCCCCGGCGCCGGCGATGATGACCGACAGCCCGCGCCCGGCGGCCTGCTTGCCGTAGTCGAGCATCTCCTCCGGCATCCGGTGGGCCGAGACGACGTCCGCCTCGAACTCGACGTCGAACTCCGCCAGCGCCTTCGCGGAGGCCTCCATCACCGGCCAGTCGGAGTCGGATCCCATCACGATGCCCACCCGTGCGCTCATGTGCGGGAGGTTACCGGTCACCTGCCCGGTCGGTCGCGGCTACTCCGACTCGTTGCCGAGGTCCCCGCGGAACCACGCGGCCGCGTGGCGGGCACGCTCGAGCACCTCGTCCAGGTCGTCGCCGTAGGCGTTGACGTGGCCGACCTTGCGACCGGGCCGCAGGTCCTTGCCGTAGAGGTGGACCCGCAGCCGCGGGTCGCGGGCGAGGACGTGCGGGTAGCCGTCGTACAGGCGGCCGACGGAGGGGTCGGGGCTGCCGAGCACGTTGACCATGACGGTCCACGGCACGCGAGGCGCGGGCGAGCCGAGCGGGAGGTCCAGGACCGCGCGCAGGTGGTTCTCGAACTGCGAGGTCACCGCGCCGTCCTGGCTCCAGTGGCCGGTGTTGTGCGGGCGCATCGCGAGCTCGTTGACGAGCAGACGGCCGTCGGTGGTCTCGAACAGCTCGACGGCGAGGATTCCGGTCACGCCGAGCTCGCCGGCGATCCGCAGCGCGAGACCCTGGGCCTCCCCCGCCAGCGTCTCGGAGAGGTCCGGCGCCGGGGCGATCACCTCGTGGCAGATCCCGTCGAGCTGGGTCGTCTGCACGACGGGGTACGCCGCGGCCTGGCCGCTCGGTGAGCGCGCCACGATCGCGGACAGCTCGCGGCGGAAGTCGACCAGCTCCTCGGCGAGGATCCGCACGCCGGTCTCGGCCCCGACCTCCAGCGCCTCGGCCGCGTCGGCCGGCTCTCGCACGACCCAGACCCCCTTGCCGTCGTACCCGCCGCGGGTGGTCTTCAGGACGCACGGCAGGCCGAACTCCTCGACCTCCGCGACCGACGCCACGATCGCGTTGCGCGGACAGGGCGCGCCGAGGGCGCCGAGCCGCTCGCGCATCAGGCCCTTGTCCTGGGCGTAGACCAGCGCGTCGGGGCCGGGCCGGCAGGCGACGCCGGCCTCCTCGAGCGCGTGGAGGTGCGCGGTCGGGACGTGCTCGTGGTCGAAGGTGACGACGTCGCAGCCCTCGGTGACCCGCCGCAGGGTGGGCAGGTCGCGGTAGTCGCCGACCAGCTGGTCGGGGATGACCTGCGCGGCCGACACTCCCTCGGCCTCGGCGAGCAGACGCAGCGGTACGCCGAGCGCGACCGCCGGCTGGGCCATCATCCGGGCGAGCTGACCACCGCCGATGACGGCGATGCGGGGAGCGAAGGGCACAGGCCGAACCGTAGTCGAGTGCCGCGCGCAGGGGTCAGACGACCTCGACCGGCGACGCCTCCATGCTGCCGATCTCGAAGCGCAGGCCCTTGCCGCGCACGGTGGTGATCAGCCGGTGCGGCGGGACGTCGTCCCCGAGCTTGCGGCGAACCCACCCGACGTGGACGTCGATCGTCTTCGACGACGTCCAGAAGGAGGCCTGCCAGACGTCACGCATCAGGTCGTCGCGAGACACGATCTGACCGGCGTGCGACATCAGGCAGCAGACGAGCTCGAACTCCTTGCGGGTCAACCGAATCTCCCGGTCACCACGCCAAGTGCGTCGTTCCCCAGGGTCCAGTCGCACGTCCTGCACCACGATCACAGGCCACAAAGTAGGGATCAGCGAGCGTGTGCGTACGTGATTTCTTCCAAATTTTGCCTTGGCCCGTCGTGGCGGTCGTCACGGACGGCGTACGGCGACGGGCTCGACCACGCCGAAGCCGCGGACCGGACGGGCCGGCAGCCGGCGCGACTCGATCTGGTCCTCGGGCAGCAGGTCGGCGGTGTCCTGGTCGACGATGATCCGGTTGCGGCGCGCCACCTGGGTGAGGCGGCTGGCCATGTTGACCGGCGGCCCGAAGACGTCGCCGAGCCTGAGCACGACCGACCCGGTCGCCAGACCCACGCGTACGTCGGGCATCCGCTGGTCGCGTCCGATCACGTTGATGATGCCCTCGGCCGTCTGGAACGCGAGGTAGGGATCGTCGTTGACGAACAGGACCGCATCGCCGATCGCCTTGATCAGCCGCCCGCTCTTGCTCGCGATGACGTCGCCGCACCGGGACTCGAACGTCTCCACGATGTCGCCGATCCGTGCGCGACTCACCTCGTTGGACAGGCTCGTGAAGCCGACGATGTCGGCGAACCCGACGGTGAGGTTGGTGGTGCCGGGCACGTCCTCGATGGCGCGCGCGGACTCCATCCGGCCGAGCGCGGCGATGAGGTGGCGGCGCCAGGAGTACATGAGCAGCTCCTCGAAGCGCTCGCCGTACTCGCGGGTGAGGCGGGCCGCCGGAGACAGGCTGCTCGACTCGTCGGCGGCCTCGTCGCGGGCGGCGTACAGGGCGTCGGCCCGCTGGATCAGCGCACCGACCTCCCAGTCGGCCAGGCGAGCCATGCTCAGCCCGATGCCGCGCGTCACGTTGAGCGCGACGTCGAAGTCCATCAGGCCGTCGTCGAGGATCCCCGAGATCGTGCTCATGGCGTCGACGTCGGACTCGGTGAAGGCGCGGTCGGCGCCCCGGTCGGGGAAGCCCAGCGTGCGCCAGAGCCGGCGCGCCTGGTCGAGGGTCAGCCCCGACCGCTCGGCGACCTCCTCGGCCGTGAGCGTCGGCTCGTGGCCCAGGATCGCACGCTCGAACGCGCTCTCGGTCGGCTCGTCGGTCATCGGTCGTCGGGCGGGCGCCGGTCAGGCGTCGCCGTCCCGGCCTCCTTCGTGCAGGTCGTAGAGGAGCTCGTTGAGCTGGCGCTGGACGGCCTCGATGTTCGGGATGTCGTTGAGCCGGGTGGTGCCGTTGGTCGAGGCGTCCGAGACCAGCAGGCTGCCGCAGCCGAACGGGCGGTCCATCAGGTTGATCTCGCTCTCGATGTCGCTGACGCGCGAGAGCGGGATGTCGTGGCCGCGGCGGGTGATGATGCCCTTGCGGGTGATGATGCGGCGGTCGGTGAAGCCGTAGACGGTCGCGAGCCAGTCGAGCAGCGGCGCCACGAACATCCAGATCGCGCCGATCACCACGAGCGCCCACACGATGAGGTGCAGCGTCTGCCAGCTGGTCTCGATCTGCACCGCCACGCCGATGGCGAGGAGGACGACCAGCAGGAAGATGGGCCCGAACAGCGCCTTGACGTGCTGACGGCAGCTGAGGATCAGGTGCTCGCCGGGATTGAGCAGCTTCTTCGAGATCGCCACGCGCGGATCATCCCACCGAATCGGCCGGGCGGACATGGACGACGTCGCCCGCGCCCACCGGCCTCGGGCCGTCGGCGGTCTCGATGACCAGCCGGCCGTCGGGGTCGACGTCGCTCGCGCGCCCCTCCAGCGCACCGCCGCCGGGGAGCTGCGCGCGCACCTGCAGGCCGACGGTCGCGCAGTGCGAGAGGTACGACGTGCGCAGCCGCTCCTGGGCCGGCTCGCCACCGGTCTGCCAGACGTCGAAGCCCTCCCGGATCGCGGCGACGGCGCCGAGCAGCACGTCGGAGCGCTCCGGCGTCGGCACGTCCGAGGCGAGGGCGAGACTGGTGGCGGTGTCGACGGGCAGCTCCTCCGCCGTCGTACCGACGTTGATGCCGACGCCGATGACGGCGGCCCGGCCCGCGGGGGTGTCGATCCGCTCGACCAGGATGCCCGCGACCTTCTTCTCCGCGCCCGCCTCGGGGGCGCCCACGGTCAGCAGGATGTCGTTGGGCCACTTCACACGGGCGGAGTAGCCGAGCGCGGTCAGCGACTTCGCGACGTTGTGGCCGACCAGCAGCGGGATCCACGGCCAGCGGCCGGCGGGGACGGTCGGGCGGACCAGCAGCGAGAAGGTCACCGCGGCCCCGGCCGGCGTCTCCCAGGTGCGGTCGAGGCGTCCGCGGCCCGCGGTCTGGTGGTCGACGACGACCACGAGACCGTCGGGAGCGCCGGCCCTCGCACGCTCCGCTGCGACCTCGTTGCTGGAGCTCGCCCGGTCGACCAGCTCGAGGTTCAGATCCGGATATGTCGCCACCGCCTCGTCGAGGGCGGCGGCGTCAAAGGGTGGGCGCGGAGTAGGGCCTGCGGTCACGGGCACTAATCTTCCCTACCGGAACCAAGGAGGCCAAGTGACCGCGCAGGCAGAATCCGACCAGCCCGATCCGAACGAGATCGACATCCACACGACTTCCGGGAAGCTCGCCGACCTCGACCGCCGTACGGACAAGGCCGTGTACGCGCCGGCCGCCCAGGCGCAGGAGAAGCAGCACGCGAAGGGCCGCAAGACCGCCCGCGAGCGCATCGAGATGCTCTTCGACGAGGGCAGCTTCGTCGAGCTCGACGAGTTCGCCCGCCACCGCTCGACCGCCTTCGGCCTGGAGAGGACCCGCCCGTACGGCGACGGCGTCATCACCGGCTACGGCACCGTCGAGGGGCGCCAGGTGTGCGTGTTCAGCCAGGACTTCACCGTCTTCGGCGGCTCGCTCGGCGAGGTCTACGGCGAGAAGATCACCAAGGTGATGGACCTCGCCATCAAGGCCGGCTGCCCGATCATCGGCATCAACGAGGGCGCCGGCGCCCGCATCCAGGAGGGCGTGGTCTCGCTCGGCCTGTACGGCGAGATCTTCCGCCGCAACGTGCACGCCTCGGGCGTGATCCCGCAGATCTCGATGATCATGGGCAACTGCGCGGGCGGCCACGTCTACTCCCCCGCGGTCACCGACTTCACCGTGATGGTCGACCAGACCTCGGCGATGTTCATCACCGGTCCCGACGTCATCAAGACCGTCACCGGCGAGGACGTCACGATGGAGGAGCTCGGCGGCGCCCGGGCCCACAACACGAAGTCCGGCAACGCGCACTACATGGCCTCCGACGAGGAGGACGCGGTCGAGTACGTCAAGGCCCTGCTGAGCTACCTTCCGCAGAACAACCTCGACGAAGCACCGGTCTACGACGAGGTCGCCGACCTCGAGCCGAACGAGCTCGACCTCGCGCTCGACACGCTGATCCCGGACAGCCCGAACCAGCCGTACGACATGCACACGGTCATCGAGTCGGTGCTCGACGACGCGGAGTTCACCGAGGTCCAGCAGCTGTTCGCGCCGAACATCGTGGTCGGCTTCGGTCGCGTCGAGGGCCGCTCGGTCGGCGTCGTGGCCAACCAGCCGATGCAGTTCGCCGGCACGCTCGACATCGACGCCTCGGAGAAGGCCGCCCGGTTCGTGCGCACCTGCGACGCGTTCAACCTGCCGGTGATCACCTTCGTCGACGTCCCGGGCTTCCTGCCCGGCGTCGACCAGGAGCACTCCGGCATCATCCGCCGCGGCGCCAAGCTGATCTACGCCTACGCCGAGGCGACCGTCCCGCTGGTCACCATCATCACCCGCAAGGCCTACGGCGGCGCGTACGACGTGATGGGCTCCAAGCACCTCGGCGCGGACATCAACCTGTCCTGGCCCACCGGCCAGATCGCGGTCATGGGCGCCCAGGGCGCGGCCAACATCGTCTACCGCCGCGAGCTCAAGGAGCTCGAGCAGTCCGGCGGCGACGTCGAGGCCCGCCGGGCCGAGCTGATCCAGCAGTACGAGGACACGCTCGCCAACCCCTACATCGCGGCCGACCGAGGCTACGTCGACGGCGTCATCAAGCCGCACGAGACCCGCTCGGAGATCGTGAAGGCGCTGCGCCTGCTCAAGACGAAGCGGGAGACCCTCCCGCCGAAGAAGCACGGGAACATCCCTCTCTGATGGGCACCGAGGACGAGGTACAGGACGGGGCCACGGACAAGGTGGTCGAGCCTGCCGAGGCCCCCGCGCTGCGGATCATCACCCCCGACACCACGCCGGAGGAGGTCGCGGCGATCGTCGCGGTCCTCTCCGCGATGGGCGGGGGTGCCCCGGCACCCGAGCCGCCGAGGTCGCTGTGGGCCGCGCAGTCCCGAGCGACCCGCGTCTCCCCCGGCGCCACCCTGGCGGCCGGCCGGGGCGCCTGGCGGGCCAGCGGCCTGCC
>WQZX01000106.1 GCA_009780515.1 Nocardioidaceae bacterium
CCTTATTCTACTCGCTATCGTGTTCGATACAAGGCTGTAGGCGTGTTTGTTTGTGTGGTTGCGCCGCACTTTTGACCGGAGGTGTGTTGTCACCCGCCGCGGTGGTCGCGGTTCTTGGTTGCGGGCACAGGGATCCCACCCGCCGCGGCGCGAAAGAACGAGCTCACCGACCCCAACGGCGTACGAACCTGAAAGCCGGCGACGGTGCGCAACCACAAGCCCGCCTCTTCCCGTAGCCGCCTGTCGGTCCCAACCCCGGCGGCGCGAAAGACGAGCCCACCGACCACGGAACCCGACGTACGACCCACAAGCCGGCGCCGGCGCCCGGCCACAAACCGTCTCGCCCCGCAGCTGCCGTCGATCTACACCGAAGCGGCGCGAAAGGAAGCGCTCACCGACCAGCAGCCCCCGACGCCAGACCAGCACCCGCGCCATGCAGCCACCCGACGACCGTGACGACCGCGATGGCCAGCCCGGCGACGAGCAGCCCGAGGCCGAGCTCGGCCTTGAGCAGCAGCGCGCCGAGGAGCGCGCCCAGCAGGATGAGGGCGACGGCCGCGAGCCTGCGGCCGGAGCCGCCTGCTCGGCGGGCGCCGAGGAAGGAGTCGGCGGCGAGACCGGTGAGCGTCGAGGTGACGACGACCGTCGTGACGTCCTTGACGGCGAGGTGACGCGCGGCCGCGGCCTGGAGGCCCATCGCGACGGCGGCGATCGTCGTGACCGTGACCATCTGGGCGTGCGACGGGTCGCCGAGGACGAGCAGGAAGATGCCGAGCGCGGTGATCAGCAGCGCCACCACCGCGAAGGCCGCGCTCACCCGGAGGCACCATCCGCCGGGGGCGGTACGCAGCTGGCGGCCACCTGCGGCGGCACCGACGACGAAGCCGCCCAGCGCCAGCGCAGGACCGAGCACCGGCAGGCCGGTTCCGCCGGAGAGCGCCATGCCGAGCACGACCACGTTGCCGGTCATGTTGCCGGTGAAGACCTTGTCCAGGCCGAGGTAGCCGACCGCGTCGTTGATGCCGGTCGTGAAGGTCAGCGCCAGCATCAGCGTCAGGTGCAGCCGGTCGGCCGGCACGGCGCGCAGCCGCCGGATCAACGGCACACCACGCGCGCGACGGGCGCTCGCACCGAGTGCATCTGCTCGGTGTGGTCGACCTTCGACTGCCCGACGCGGCGGAACACGCGGGTCACGGCGACGCGATAGCCGACGGCGCCCAGGCTCGGGTGGCACGAGCGGCCGTGCTCGATCCGGACCGGCGGCCGGGTCAGGTCCGTCCGCAGGCCCTTGCGCGCGGTGATGGTCCAGATGGGCGTCGAGTAGAGCGCCACCCGCACCGAGCCGGGGCGGCCGACGCGGGCCGGCGTCGAGGTGACGTGCACCAGCACGGCGTACCTGTTGTCGTCGCGGAAGCGCAGGCCGCTCGCGGTCGCGGGGTCGCTCGGGTCGACCACGATCGGGAGCGTGGGCGTGAGGTCGTAGAGGCCCGCGAAGAAGGCCGCGCTGAAGGTCGCCGAGGCGACCGCGCCGGCGCCCTTGGTCGGCTCGACGGCCAGGACCTGTCCGGGCCGCAGGAGCCGGCCGTCCAGACGCTGCGCGGACCGCGCGATCGTGGCGTCGTCCTTCGGCGAGGAGAAGTACGCCGAGAAGGCGGCCACCTGCTTGACGACCCCGAGCCCCCGCGCGTCGGCGGTCGTCACGGCCGGCTGCACCTTCGTCGCGGCGACGCGGACCGTCCGCGCGGTCCCGATGTCGGTCAGCGCGCGCCGGAACGCGCTCACCACGGCATCGCCGGAGAAGCGGGTGCCCGCCCGGGCGGGCACGACCCGAGGCACGCCGCCGTCGATCCGGAAGGTCGCGTCCACGGGCTTCGTCCCGGCCTGTGCCGACCGCACGAGGGCGAGCAGCCGCGGGCGGAAGAAGCGCGGCACGAGCCGCCCGTCGCGCGGCACCATGGCGAGCGCTCCGGCGTACTGCCTCGGGGTCAGGCGGAGGCTGCGGCCGCCGAACCGGAGCACCACCGGCGCGGACATCGCCGGCCTGGCGAAGTCCGCGAGGGCCTCGGCGACGTCGCTCGCGTCGATCGCGGGCGGCGCGGGGACCAGCCCGACGTGCGCCTGCGTGTCACCGGCGAGGTACGCCGACTCCACCGCCTGGACCGCGTCGTCGAGGCTCACGCCCTCGCCGGACTGGCCGGGGACGACGTGCGCTCCGGACGCGGAGAAGACGATCCGGCCGTTGATCGCAGCGGCGCCGAACCCGCCGCTCATCGAGGCGATCCGGCGACCGAGCGCGGCCCGGTCGATCCGCACCACGGCCCGACGTGTGCTCGGACCGCTGAAGTAGCTCCACAGCCGGTCCGGACGCCAGGAGCGGCGGGCGCCGGTCTGCGCCACCGACGCGGCAGGTACGACGCGCAGCCCCACCTGGCTCGGGACGATGGTGACGGTCCGCTCCGCTCCGCTCTCGTCGACGGCGGAGAGCACGATCGGCTGCCGGCTGCGCCGCGCGAACGCCGTGCGCAGCCGGGCGATCGCCGCGCTGCGGGTCATGCCGCCGACGGCGACCCCGGAGATCGTGGTGTCGCGCGGGACCCTGTCGCCGGCGGTCGAGTAGGCGGCGGCGTACCCGGAGGCCAGCAGCAGCGCGAGGATCGCGACGACGGCTACCACCACGAACAGGCCGGCACGCTCGCGACGGCTCCGCCCGGAACGGTCGAGCACGACCGGTTCGGAGGAGTCGTCCCAGAAGCTCACCCCTGAATTATCGGGAGGCGAGGTCCCGACCTTCGGGAGGCGGGACCGGCGTGTGCGAGCGAGTCCCGATCATCGCGCAGATGACGACCACCACCGCCGCCGTCAGCAGGACCCAGCCGGCCGGGTCGCGGACGATCACGACGTCCCCCTCGGGCCGGGTCGGCATGGCCAGCACCACCAGCGCACTCCACCCGATCCCGAACGGCAGGCGTGCCCACCCGCCCGGCAGCGCGACCAGCGTCGCCGCGGTCGCAGCGAGCCCGAGCGCCAGCCCCCACCAGTAGCCGTGCAGCGCCACCGTGAACAGCGAGACGCTCGCGCCCAGCAGGAGCGTCACCACGGCCACGGTCAGCCGCAGCAGCCAGCGCACAGGCCCGGCCCGGCTCAGTCGGGGTCGATGCCGGCGAAGAGGTCGGACTCCCAGCCGTTGTCCCCCACCGGCCCCGGAACCCCGCGCACCAGCCGGAACTGCTCGACCCCCAGCGCCTCGGCGCCGAGGTTGTTCGACAGCGCGAAGAAGGGGCCGTCGGTCGTGATCTGGGTGGCGTGCGCCCGCAGCGCGTCCATCTTCCTCTCGACGTACGCCGACGCGTCGACCTCGCAGGAGATGTCCTCGTCGGGCCGGAACATCGGCGGCAGCGGGCCGTCCGGGTCCATCCCCTCGAACGCCGTGGTGTTGCCGGCCTCGCGCAGTCGCCGCAGGCCCTCGCGGATCCGGCTCTCGGCGGTCGCGCCCCAGTAAATCTTGGGGATCTCCCAGGCCTCCCCCCCCAGCTCGCGCCGGTACGACGGCGCGCCGGCCAGCAGGGCGCCGTACATCGCGACGCGGTGGGCCTGGACGTGGTCGGGGTGGCCGTAGCCGCCGAACTCGTCGTAGGTGACCAGCACCTGCGGCCGCACCTCGCGGATCACCTCGACGAGGTGCGTGGCGGCCTCGGTCAGGTTGGCGTACCAGAACGCGTTGTCGTGGATGTCGTCCGCGGCGACGGCGTAGCCGTCGTCGTGCCACTTCATGCCGGAGTCGCGGTAGGTGCCGAACCCGCCGAGGAAGCGGTGGTCGGTCACGCCCAGCGCGGCCATCGCGTCGTCGAGCTCGCCGCGGCGGTGCTCGCCCAGGGTGTCGTCCTGGTCGGCGCCGAGGTGCTCGAGCTCGGGGACCAGGATCTCGCCCATCTCCCCCGCGGTGCAGGTCACGAGCGTGACGCCACGCCCCTCGGCGACGTACATGGCCATCGTGGCGCCCTGACCGATCGACTCGTCGTCGGGGTGGGCGTGGACGAGGAGCATCCGGAGGCCGGGCTTCTGGCTCATGCCGCTCAGCGTAGTGTCGCGGCCATGATGTCGGGGCTGCGTCTGCGCCACGTCACCCCTGCCCTGGCGGTGATCGCGGCATCGACGGCCCTCGCGGGATGCGGGATCCTCCACCAGCACTCCCCGATCGAGGAGGCCGTGCGCTTCCTGCCGAGGGACACCACCGCGCTGGTCTTCACCGACCGCGAGGCGACGGCGAAGCGGCTCAAGGTCGACGACGTCAGCGGCCGCGACGCGGCCGCGGGGGACGTGCGCCGCTACGAGAGGGCCTTCGCCGACCAGGGGTGGGGCACGACCCAGCTGTCGCCGTACCTCTCGTCGATGCGCGAGGGTCCCTTCAACGAGCTCGACGTCCGCTGGGAGGTCTCGGCCCGCTGGGGCAGCGGCGCCGACGCGCGGACCGCGACCGTGTGGCGGGCCGACGACAGCCTGGACCTGAGCGCGCTCGGCCACAGCCTGACCGACCACGGCTACCACGAGGACACCGTCGACGGGCTGGCCCGCTACACCGTGGACTTCCGCCACCAGGCCGGCGCCGACGGGCTCGTCGGAGGCCTCTACCCCTCGGCGATGACCGACGTGCTGATCGACTCCGACGAGCACCTGGTCGTCGGGTCGCAGAGCGGCGCTGCCCTCGCCGACGTCGCCCGGACCGCCGGCAGCTCCGACGACTCCCTCGCCGACCACCTCGGCAGCTACGAGTCGCTCGTGGACAAGGCGGGCAGCGCGGAGTTCGCGGCGATGTCGGCCGGCTCAGGCATCTGCCAAGAGGTCACGCCCTACGGCAGCAGCAAGCCGGCCACCCCGAGCCCCGAGTACGCCGCACTCGGCCACCCGGTCGCCCGCGCGCTCGTCGCGACCGGGGACCCCCTGGCGACGATCAACTACCTGGAGTTCTCCTCCGACAACGCGGCCTCCGACGACGCCACCGCCCGCACCAGGCTGATCCGGTCCGGCGACGAGCTGCGCGAGGGCGTCCCGTTCAGCCAGCTCGGCACCTTCACCGTCAGCCACAGCGGCAGCCTGGTGGAGGTGTCGTCGCAGTGGGCGACCGGCCCGCGCGCGGCCGTCAGCGCCGAGCTGACCGGCGGCGGTCCCGCCGCCTGCCTGCCGACCGGCTGATCAGAGCCGACCGGGGTCGCGCTTGATCCGCCTCGGCGCCTGCGGCAGGGGTACGCCGGCGGGCCGGCCGGTCTCCGGCGGCCGGGTCGGGGTGTCGGGGTCCAGCCATCCGTCGTACCTCTCGACGAGGAGCTCGAGCGCGATCTCGGGAGCGTCGGTGACGACCGCCCAGGGGTGGTCCTCGTCGTCGTCCTCGCCCGCGAGACGCTCGCGCGCGACCTCGGCGGAGTAGCCGTCGGCGGTCAGCGCGGCGACCGCGGCCCGCGCGTCGTCATCGTCGAAGAAGATGCCTCGCACGCGCCCATCATGACCCCGCCGGGGCTCCGCTCACGACGCGGGGACCGTCGGCAGGGTCAGCGTCTGGGTCGCGCCCGAGGCGATCGAGACAGGCGTGGCGAGGAGGTTGCCGCGGTAGTCGATCGACCCGCCGGCGACCTCGAGCCGGATCTTGTGGCCCGCCGCGAAGCGGTGCACGATCGCCGGCACGGTGACGGTGAACGGCTTGTTGACGTTCGGCACGCGCACCGGCGCCTCGAGCCCGTGGATCAGCGTCGCCTTGCCGTCGGGGCCGACGTCGGCGACCCGGATCATCAGCACGACCTGGCCGGCCGGGCCGAGGGCCTGGGTCAGCGCCGCGGTCGGCGCGCCGACCTTGAGGGTCACCCGCGGCGAGCCGACCACGTCGACCGGCGCGGTCAGCGCGGGGCTGTCCCACTGGACCTCGGTGCCGGGCAGGTCGCCGGGGATGTTCGGCGGGGTCCCGATGAACGCCGACAGCGCGTCGATGTTCGCCAGGCTGGTCGGCAGTCCTGCGACCGGCGTCACCAGCGACTGGCTGCCCGCCGCGCTCGGGGTGCTGCCCGTGACGAGCGAGCCCTTGCCGGACAGCCGCCAGACCTGGTCGCTGCCGACCGGGAAGCTGCTCGCCGATGCGTACGCCGGAGCCGCGTCGCCGGTGTAGGAGACCCAGTCGCGGTAGTAGGCGAAGTCGGGTCCGGTGCTCACCGAGCTCTCGCCCTTCAGGTAGTGCGCGAACCAGTCGGAGATGCGCGCGGTCTCGTACTGCGTGGCCGGGTCCGGCGAGGACATGTCGATCTCGCCGGTGGCGGGCGTGAGGCTGGAGTGGCCCCACGACTGCCAGATCATCTGGACAGGAGTGCCCTGCGCCTTGAGCGCGCGGTAGGTCGCCGCCGCCTCGTTGAGGTTGAACAGCGTGTCGTTCTCGCCCTGGATCAGCAGCGTGGGCACCTTGATGTTCTGCATGTACGACGCCACCGACGCGTGCCGCAGGTGGGCGATCGTGCCCTTGTCGAGGAAGCCGGTCGTCGCACCGGTCACCAGGGCGGGGCAGACCCAGGTCGCGAAGTTCGGGCAGGGCAGATCGGGCACCTGCTTGTTGCTGATGTCGGCCTCCATGCCGTCGATGGAGAAGCCCGCCGCCCACAGCAGCTTCACCGAGCCGGGGTCGGTGGTCGACACCGCGCCGGGCGCGACCTGGTCGGTGTTGTTCGGGCCGAGGCTGTAGCTCAGGTCGTTCCAGGTGATCATCGGGACGATGGTGTCCAGCCGTGGGTCGACGTCGGCGATCGCGAACTGGTTGCTGCCGCCGTACGAACCGCCGATGGTGCCGACGCGCGGGTCGTCGGGACCGTCGAGCTCCACGTCGTCGAGCACCGGCGCCGGCTGCTTGTGCGCCGCGTCGAGGTAGGCGATCCCGCTCTTGCCGCCGAGGTAGCTGATCAGCTGGCTGCCGGCCTTGCCGTCGTAGTCGGGGTCGTCGAGGGTGACCGCGCAGGACGAGCCGCCGAAGCCGAGCCCGGAGTAGGACAGGACGACGTACCCCTGCTGGCTGAAGGCCTTGCCGATGCCGGCCTGGTCGTTCTTCGAGCCGCCGAAGCCGTTGGTGGTCAGGATCGCGGGCATGCGGTCGGTCGGGCCTGCACCGGCCGGCGTGTAGAGGTCGCCGACGATGTCGCAGGTCTTGCTGCTCGTCGGTCCGACGGTCACCTTGAAGTGCAGCGTGGTCACCGTGTACGCCGCCGGGTCGGCGTGGGCCGCGGCGAGCGGGACGAGTGTGGCGGGGGCGAGCAGGGCGGCGGCGACGGCCGCGCCGGTGCGGAGGAGGCGCATGAGGGATCCGTTCGGTGAGGAGCACCGGATCAACGCCGTGGTGTGACGTCCGTTACGTCGAGGATCCCGGCGGTCTAGACGCCGAGTGGCCGGGCGGGCGAGCCCATGGCCTCCCGCATGCCACGGGTGGCGAGCTGGTCGGCGAGCTCGTTGTCGGCGACGCCGGCATGGCCCTTGACCCAGAACCACTCGACCTGGTGCTGCGCGCACGCCGCCTCCAGGCGCTGCCACAGGTCGGCGTTCTTCACCGGCTGCTTGGCGGCGGTGCGCCAGCCGTTGCGCTTCCAACCGGCCATCCACTGGGTGATGCCGTTGCGGACGTACGTCGAGTCGGTGTGCAGGTGCACCACGCACGGCCGGGTCAGCAGCTCCAGCGCCTCGCAGGGCGCGGTGAGCTCCATCCGGTTGTTCGTGGTCGAGTCGGAGGACCCGCCGTACAGCTCCTTGACGTGGGTGCCGAACCGCAGCACCGCGCCCCAGCCGCCGGGGCCGGGGTTGGGCGTGCAGCCGCCGTCGGTGTGGATCGTCACCACCTGCGCGGTGTCGACCACGGTCAGAAGTCCTCGTCGGGGTCGTCGTGCTCCGAGCGGCCCCATCGCCAGCGCGGCGTCGGTCCCTTGGCGAGCGAGACGACGACGAACGCAGCGACCACGACGATCACCCAGACGACGTACGCGACGCCGAGGGCGCCGCTGCGATCGGACGGCAGCAGGAACGCCGGCACCAACACGAGCACGACGAGGCCGACCAGGAGCAGCCAGCCCTGCCAGGTCACCGGCGTCAGGCCCCAGCCGAAGCGGCGCCGCTTGAACCAGTACGTCACGGGCCCAGCCTAGGGTGTGCAGACCGTGCGGGCTGCGCCAGACTGTGCGGGTGAACGAAGCACTCGTCGGGGAGGTCACCGGCGCGCGGTTCACGACCGTGACCACCCGCGGCGGCTACGACATGGGCGACGTCGACGCGTTCCTCGACCGCATCTGCCCGAGGCTGTACGCCGGGGAGCCCGTCGCCGACATGGTCGCGAAGGCCAGGTTCACCCCGACCGAGCTCCGCCAGGGGTACGACGTCCGCGAGGTCGACCGCTTCCTCGACCACGTCGTCGCGACCGCCGGCGTCGCCGACGCGGCCGCTCGCAACCCCAACCCGACCACCCGCGAGCAGCCGGTCGTCACCGGGCGCACGGAGCCGACGTTCCAGCAGGACCCGACGGTGGATCCGCAGTGGGTCAACCCCGTCGCCGAGGTCCGCTCGCCGCTCGCCCGCCTGTTCGGCCGGCGTCGCCGCTGACGCCGGGCTTCCGGCCGCCGGCTTTCGGGCCGCGAGTCAGGTCGACAGCTCGACCAGCCGCCGCATCGACGCCTCGAGGTCGCCCTTGATCGTCCGCGCGGCGATCGGCGCCACCGGGCCGCGCAGCATCGGGTGCTGGAAGTGGGCCACCATCTCGACCGCCGTACCGTCCGGGACGTCGGTCAGGTCGAAGGTCAGCGTGACCGCGGTGCCGCCCACGCCCTCGCCGACCAGCGCGACGTGCCGGGGCGGGGAGAAGTCCTCGATGACCCAGGCGATGCGGTTGCGGATGCCCCTCGCCTTGATGACGCTCTCGATGCGCTGGCCCTCGGCCAGCTCGTCGGGCAGCTCGCTGCGCCAGCCGTCGTGAAGGCTGAGCCAGTCGTCGAACCTGCTCAGGTCCGACACCGCCGCCCACGCCTCGTCCACCCCGACCGGCACCGTCCCGCTCACGCTCACCTCGGCCACGCCGGGATCCTATGTGCGCCGTCTCCCGGCCGCGCCACGAACCAGCTCCCCTCGCCACCGTGCGCGCCGACCGCCGAGACCGC
>WQZX01000107.1 GCA_009780515.1 Nocardioidaceae bacterium
ATCCGATCTCGCTGCGTTGGGGCCGCTCGACGTGCGATCCAGCATGCCTTCGCGTCCCCGCCTCGCCAGATCGGCGCGAAAGCCCGCTCGCTACGCCGCCGGATAAGGAGACATGCCCTAGGCCGCGTTGGTAAAGCCGGGGCCGTCGCGAGCGTCGCGATGTGCGTGCGCCGGCAAGGCGCCGATGCGCTGGCAGACTGGACGTCTTTCGAGCATCGGCAACGCCGCTGGAGTGCGTACAGCGCGGCGCGCAGCAGGCCGGGGCTTTACCAACACGGCCTAGCTAGCGCTCCGCGGCCGCGACCTGCGCCTCGAGGACGTCGAGAGCGTGACCGGTCGGGCCCTGCACGGTGAGGAACCACCGCTTGCCGGTCCACGCGACCTGACCCGCCTCCACCGAGCCCTTGATGCTCCAGCCGCCGAGGTCGCCGATCGGCCGTGCGATGACGGTGTACGGCGTCGGTCCGTCGCACGGGAACTTGTCGTCGGCGATCGGCCCGCAGCGGTCCGCGGCCAGCGCGTTCCGCGCCCTGCTCAGGACCGCCAGCTCGTCGGAGGAGGTCGCCGGGCCCGCCCCGGCGGCTCCGATCGGAGTGAGGTCCCTCAGCACGTGAACGTCTCGGCGGCGGGCGGCAAGCTCCCGAAGGGTTCCGGTCAGGGGCCGTACTCCGGTCAGAGACCGCAACCCGGCGTGCTGGGGCGTCGAGGGGGCGGCTGACGACGAGGCGTCGGCGAAGCCGGGGTCGTTGCTGCGGGCGGCGTCGCCGTGGCCCAGCTGGCTGCCCAGGGTCACCGCGCCGACGACGCCGGCCACTGCGGCCGCGGCGACGAAGGAGCCGCCGATCCTGCGCCGCAGGCGGATCCGGTGGCCGGTGCGGACCGAGGACGCGGCGAGCACCTCGAGATCGGGCTCGAGGTCGGCGACACGGTCGCTCAGCGCCGTACCGAGGGTGCTCTCGAGGTCTGCTTCGGAGGTCATGACGGGGTCCTTTCGGAGACGAGGGGGCGCAGCCGCTGGAGAGCGCGGCGAGCGCGGGATCGGACGGTGGTCTCGGTGAGGGAGAGGTCGGCGGCGACCTCGGCGACGCTGCGGTCGTCCCAGTAGCGGAGGACGACGACGGCCCGGTCGAGCGGGTCGAGCGTCGCGAGCGCAGCCAGGAGGTCGAGCCTGGTCGCGCTGTCGGGCGCGGCGACACCGCGGTCGTCCTGGGCCAGGTCCGTCGGCCGCTCGCTGCTGCGCCGCAGCCGACGGTGCGAGAGGTAGGTGTTGAGCAGGACGGTGCGCGCGTAGGCCAGCTGGTTGTCGGCCGCCCGCACCCTCCGCCAGGACGCGAAGACCTTGGCGTACGTCGCCTGGGTCAGGTCCTCGGCCAGGTGGTGGTCGCCGGTCAGCAGGAGCGCCGCCCGCTGGAGCCGGGTGCCGGTCTCCCACACGAACGCGGTGAACTCCTGTGCGTCATCGCCCTTCACATCTCCTTGGACGCCTCGAGGTCCCCGCGGCGTTGCACCTCGCACCGGATCAGCCTCGCACCGCACAGACTGAGGGCGACGGACACCAGCGCGACAGGTTCGGCGATTCTCGGCCCGATCCGGCCCCGGATGGCTCGAACTTGTCGTCCGGGTGGCCCCTCGGTCCACCCGGAATGCGGCTGGCACCCTGGCCGTTGAAGCGGATGTGAAGAAGATCGGTTTCCTCAGCTTCGGCCACTGGACGCCGGTGCCGTCGTCGCACGCGCAGACGGCCTCGGACGTCCTGCACCAGTCGATCGACCTCGCCGTCGCGGCGGAGGAGCTGGGCGCGGACGGCGCGTACTTCCGCGTGCACCACTTCGCCCGCCAGCTGGCGAGCCCGTTCCCGCTGCTCGCCGCGATCGGCGCCCGGACCGATCGCATCGAGATCGGCACCGGCGTGATCGACATGCGCTACGAGAACCCGCTCTACATGGTGGAGGACGCCGGCGCCGCCGACCTGATCGCCGACGGACGGCTCCAGCTGGGCATCAGCAGGGGCTCACCGGAGCAGGTGATCGACGGCTGGCGCTACTTCGGGTACGAGCCGCCCGAGGGCATGGACGCCTCCGAGATGGCGCGCGAGCACACGAAGGTGCTGCTGACCGTGCTGGAGGGGGAGGGCTTCGCCCAGCCCAACCCGCGACCGATGTTCGCGAACCCGCCCGGCCTCCTGCGTCTCGAGCCGCACTCCGAGGGGCTGCGTGACCGGATCTGGTGGGGTGCGGGCTCGGACGCGACCGCGGTCTGGGCCGCCGAGCAGGGCATGCACCTCATGAGTTCGACCCTCAAGGACGACGAGACCGGCGAGCCTCTGCACGTCCAGCAGCGCAAGCAGATCGAGGCCTTCCGCGCGAAGTGGGCCGAGATGGGCTGGACCCGCGAGCCCCGTGTGTCGGTGAGCCGCTCGATCTTCGCCCTGGTCGACGACCGCGACCGTGCCTACTTCGGCCACGACCGCGGCTCCAGCGACCAGTTCGGCAACATCGACGAGAAGACGCGCGCCGTCTTCGGTCGCTCGTATGCCGACGAGCCGGACAGGCTGGTCGAGAAGCTCCGTGAGGACGGGGCCATCGCCGCGGCCGACACGCTCCTCCTCACCGTCCCCAACCAGCTCGGCGTCGACTACAACGCGCACGTGATCGAGTCGATCCTCGCGCACGTCGCCCCCGGCCTCGGCTGGCGCTGACCCCGCCGGTGTGGTGACCGCTGGGCCTAGGGTCGTGCCGTGTCCTTCACCATCGACCGCATCACGATCGACGACCGCTCCGCGTGGTTCGAGCTCTGGAGCGGCTATCTGGAGTTCTACGAGTCCGACCTGAGCGCCGCGACGACCGACGCCACGTTCGCCCGGCTCCTCGATCCCGGGTCGGAGATCCACGGTGTGGTCGCGCGTGACGACGACGGCCGCGCGATCGGATTCGTCCACTGGCTGACGCACGCGGCCACCTGGGCAGTCACTGACTACTGCTACCTCGAGGACCTCTTCGTCTCGCCCGGTTCGCGGACGCAGGGTGTGGGCGAGGCGCTGATCGCGCACGTCCACGCGTGGGCGCGGGACCACGGTTCGGCCAAGGTCTACTGGCTGACCGCGGAGACCAACACAGTCGCCCGTCGGCTCTACGACCGCGTGGCCGCCCGGACCGGCCTGATCCAGTACCAGATCGGCCTCTGACCGATCCGGTCGGTCGGCGGCGGATCCGGCGTAATGCCACTAGCGTTGCCACCGTGGCGAGCCCGTTCACCGAGGTCGAGGTCCCTTCGACGAGCTCAGGACAGGCGAGCCTGCGGACGGTCAAGGTGACCAACCCGGATCGCGTCTACTTCCCGGAGATCGGCGCGACGAAGCTGGACCTGGTCGAGTACTACCTCTCCGTCGGCGACGGCATCGTCAACGCCCTCTACGAGCGGCCCTGCATGCTGCACCGCTTCCCGAAGGGCCTGACCGGCGAGCCGGGGGAGAAGGTCCACCAGAAGCGCCTACCTGCCGGTGCGCCCGACTGGGTCGAGACGGTCGAGCTGTTGTTCCCGCGCTGGAAGCGCACCGCCGACGAGCTCTGCGTGACCGAGCTGGCGTCGGTGATCTGGGCGGTGCAGATGTCGACGGTCGAGTTCCATCCCTGGAACAGCAGGCGCGGCGCCACCGAGCAGCCGGACGAGTGGCGCATCGATCTCGACCCCGGCCCCGCTTCGACGTACGACGACGTGCGGCGGGCCGCCCACGTGGTGCACGAGGTGCTCGACGGGCTGGGCGCGGTCGGCTACCCGAAGACCAGCGGCTCCAAGGGCCTGCACGTCTACGTGCGGATCGCGCCCGACCGCGACCACAAGGGTGTACGACGCTGCGCCCTCGCCTTCGCCCGAGAGGTCGAGCGACGCGCGCCCGGCCTGGTCACGACGGCGTGGTGGAAGAAGGATCGCGATCCGGCGGCGATCTTCGTCGACTACAACCAGAACGCGCGCGACCACACCATCGCCGCGGCGTACTCCGTGAGGGGCGTTCCGGACGCCCGCGTCTCGACGCCGATCCGCTGGGACGAGGTCGACGAGGCCGACCCCCGCGACTTCACCATCAACACCGTCCCCGCGCGCTTCGCTGAGATCGGCGACCTCCACCACGACATCGACGACCACGTGTTCGACCTGTCGGTCCTCGCCACGTGGGCCGACCGGGACGAGCCCGCCGTCGACGAGCGCTGATCGTGCATCGGGCGCGGTCGGACACGGCGCCGGTCGCTCGTCCACGATGAGGACGCGGACCGCCGGGCAGAGGCATCATGCAGCCATGGCTCGCACTCCCGCTCCCGTCGTACCAGCCCTCCGGCTCGATCGAGGCTCGCTGCTCGGCGAGGTCGTCGCAGCCGCGACCTTCCCGGTGCGGGCGGCCATCGCGTTCGGGCACGCGAGCGTGGGCGTCGCCCAGCTCGTCCAGCCGGGCGGTCCGGTGCGGCTGCTCTACCTGCTCTCGTCGGTGACCAGCGAGGAGCGGCCGCTGGGACAGGCGCTGCAGCGCGGCGGGTTCGTCGACCGTCTGCTCGACGAGCGCGGGGTCCTGGCGCGCCTCTCGCTGCCCGAGGGCGTGCTCGACCGGATCATCGCGCAGGGCGGCCTGGTCGACCGGATCCTCGCCAGGGGCGGCACCGTCGAGCGGCTCATCTCGCCCGGCGGCCTGGTCGAGCGGCTGCTCGCCGAGGACGGCCTGGTCGACCGGCTGCTGGCCGACGGCGGCACCGTGGACCGGCTCCTCGCCCAGGAGGGCACCGTCGACCGCCTCATCGCTCCAGGCGGTCCGCTGGACCGCGTGGTCGCGGTCGGCGGTCCGCTGGACCGGCTGCTCGAGCAGGAGGGCGCCATCGACCGGATGCTCGAGCCGGGCGGCGTGCTGGACAAGCTGCTCGCGCGCGAGGGCGTCATCGAGCGGCTCGTCGCTGACGACGGCATCCTCGAGCGGCTCGGCGGCCTGATGGAGAACATCGACAGCCTCGGGCCGGTCCTGGCGTCGCTGGAGCGCGTCGTCGACGGGATCGACAGCTCCGTGAAGCGCCTGGACGGCAACCTGGGCGAGCTGTCCACCGCGCTGGCGCCGCTCAGCGAGGTCGCCGGCCGTGTGCCCGGGACGCGCAAGCGTCTCGCCGCACGTCAGGCCCAGGCCACCGAGGCGCCGACGGGCGGCGAACGTCCGTAGACTGCGGCCCCGTGGGGAGCATGCAGATCACGCCGTCGATCTTGAACGCCGACTTCGCGCGCCTCGGCGAGGAGGTCGAGCGCATC
This sequence comes from Nocardioidaceae bacterium, assembly GCA_009780515.1. Lineage (GTDB taxonomy): Bacteria > Actinomycetota > Actinomycetes > Propionibacteriales > Nocardioidaceae > Nocardioides. Next base: position 5,281 of record WQZX01000107.1, read on the forward strand.
CCGAGCGCCGACTGGATCCACGTGGACGTCATGGACAACCACTTCGTCCCGAACCTCACCTTCGGCCCGACGATGGTCGAGGCGCTTGCTCGCAGCACCGTCATCCCGCTCGACGCGCACCTGATGATCGAGGACGCCGACCGGCACGCCCCGGCGTACGTCGAGGCGGGCTGCGCCTCGGTCACCTTCCACGTCGAGGCCGCGAAGGCGCCCGTGCGGCTGGCCCGCGAGATCCGCAAGGCCGGCGGCCGGGCCAGCATGGCGCTCAAGCCGGCCACGCCGATCGAGCCCTACGAGGACCTGCTGCCCGAGCTCGACATGCTCCTGCTGATGACCGTCGAGCCCGGCTTCGGTGGCCAGAGCTTCCTCGACCTCTGCCTGCCCAAGATCCGCCGCGCCCGCGCGATGCTCGACAAGCACGGCATCGAGACCTGGCTGCAGGTCGACGGCGGCGTCTCGCTGGAGACGATCGAGCGGTGCGCCGAGGCGGGCGCCGACACCTTCGTCGCCGGCTCGGCGGTCTACTCCGCCGACGACCCCGACGCGATGGTCCGCGCGCTGCGCGAGGCCGCCGAGACCGCCCGCGCCTGACGGATCCCCCTCGTGACGCCTGCCGCCCCGTCGGCGACACCTGCCGCGTGGTGAGCACCCTCACGAGGCATGGAGAAGGTCTGATGTGCGACGATGGCCGCACAAGAGCTCGCGTGCTCTGGGGTCGGTGAGAGTCCGAACCGGCGGTGACAGTCCGCGACCCGATCGCAGCCAGCGGTCGGTTGACCAGGTGGAACTCCTGGACCGACGGTCAAAGTCCGGATGGGAAGTGCACGCAGCGTCGTCGGACGAGCAGGTCTCGTCCGCCACGCCACTGATGCCCCGGAGTCCGTGACCGGACCCGTGAGGAGTAGTTCAGGTGGCCTTCGCCGATGAGTACGACGCCATGCGGCGGGCGCTCGCGCTGGCAGCCACGCCCGGCGTACCGCTGCACCCGAACCCGCGCGTCGGCTGTGTGCTGATGGCGCCCGACGGCACGGTCGTCGGAGAGGGCCACCACTGCGGCGCCGGCACGCCGCACGCCGAGGTCGACGCGCTGGAGGCGGCGGGCGACGCCGCCCGCGGAGCCACGGCGGTCGTGACCCTCGAGCCGTGCAACCACACCGGACGCACGGGCCCCTGCGCCCAGGCCCTCATCGACGCCGGCGTACGACGTGTGGTGGTCGCCCAGCGCGACCCGAACCCGGTCGCGCGTGGCGGGCTGGAGGCTCTCGCGGCGGCGGGCATCGACGTCGACGCCGGCCTGCTCGCCGAGGACGCCGTCGCGCTCAACCCGGCGTGGACCTTCGCGCACGAGAACGGCCGCCCCTTCGTCACCTGGAAGCTCGCGACCACACTCGACGGCCGCAGCGCCGCATCCGACGGCAGCAGCCAGTGGATCAGCAGCGCGGCCGCGCGTCGCGACGTGCACGTGCTGCGAGCGCTCAGCGACACCGTGCTGGTCGGCACGAACACCGTCGAGATCGACGACCCTCGGCTGACCGCCCGCGACGAGACGGGCGCGGACCTGCCGACCCAGCCGCTGCGCGTGGTGATGGGCAACCGCGACCTGCCCGAGAGCCGGCGGATCTTCGACGACTCCGCCGAGACGGTGCAGCTCCGCACCCACGACCCCCTCGACGCCCTCAGGACGCTGTACGCCGACCACGACCGCCAGCACGTCTTCTTCGAGGGCGGCCCCAAGCTGGCGGCCGCGTTCCTCAAGGCCGGCGCGGTGGACGAGGTCGTCGCCTACCTCGCGCCCACCCTGCTCGGCGGGGGCAAGTCGGTCGTCGGCCGGCTCGGGATCCGCAACATCGACGCGGCGCTGCGCTTCGACCTCGTCGACACTCTCGTGCTGATGCCCGAGTCCGAGGACGGCGTCGAGGAGCTGATCAACCTGCGACTGACCCTGCGCCCGCGGCAGGCCACCACCGCCACCGCCACCGACGCGAAGGACGACTGATGTTCACCGGAATCGTCGAGGAGCTCGGCACCGTCACGGGCGTCGAGGAGCAGGGCGACGCGATCCGGCTCAGCATCGGCGCGTCGACCGTGCTCGCCGACGCCGGGCTGGGCGACTCGATCGCCGTCAACGGCTGCTGCCTCACGGTCGTGACCCGTACCGACGTCGAGTGGACCGCCGACGTCATGCAGGAGACGCTCGACAAGACCTCGCTCCGAGGCGTGAAGCCCGGTGACCGCGTCAACCTCGAGCGCGCCGTCACCCCGCAGACCCGCCTCGGCGGCCACATCGTCCAGGGCCACGTCGACGGCGTCGGCGAGGTCATCAGCCGCAACCCCAGCGAGCACTGGGAGGTCGTCGAGATCAGCCTGCCCGAGCACCTCGCCCGCTACCTGGTCGACAAGGGCTCGATCACCGTCGACGGCATCAGCCTGACGGTGGTCGACGCGGGGGAGAAGAGCTTCACCATCAGCCTGATCCCCGAGACGCTCGCCCGCACCACCCTCGGCTTCCGTGCGGTCGGCGACCGCGTGAACCTCGAGGCCGACATCCTCGCCAAGCACGTGGAGAAGCTCCTCCAGACAGGACACATCCGATGACCCACCACATCCAGCACGGCGGCGTACGTCTCGACCCGGTCGAGCGCGCCGTCGCCGACATCGCGGCCGGCAAGGCCGTGATCGTCGTCGACGACGAGGGCCGTGAGAACGAGGGCGACATCATCTTCGCGGCCTCGAAGGCGACGCCGGAGCTGATGGCCTTCACGATCCGCCACTCCAGCGGCGTGATCTGCGTGCCGATGCCCGGCGACATGCTCGACCGCCTCGAGATCCCGCTGATGACGCCGCACAACAAGGACAAGCTGCGTACGGCGTACACGATCTCCGTCGACGCGCGCGACGGCGTCTCCACCGGCATCTCCGCCAAGGACCGCGCCCACACGGCGCGCACCCTGGCCGACAGCGCGACCGAGCCGTGGGAGCTGACCCGCCCGGGTCACGTCTTCCCGCTGCGCTACCGCGACGGAGGCGTCCTCGTACGACGCGGCCACACCGAGGCCGCCGTCGACCTGGCCCGCCTCGCGGGGCTGACCCCGGCCGGCGTCCTCGTCGAGGTCGTCAACGAGGACGGCACGATGAAGCGCGCGCAGGAGCTGCGCGACTTCGCCGACGAGCACGACCTCGCGATGATCTCGATCGAGGACCTGGTCCGCTACCGCCGCCGTACCGAGGTGCACGTGGTCCGCAACGCGGAGACGCGGCTGCCCACGAACCACGGCGACTTCACCGCCTACGGCTACACGATCACGGTCGACGGCAGCGAGCACGTCGCCCTGGTGTACGGCGACCCGGCGACCCTCGCCGAGGACGGACCGGTCCTCACCCGGGTCCACTCCGAGTGCCTGACCGGCGACGTGTTCGGCTCGCAGCGCTGCGACTGCGGCCCGCAGCTGAACGAGGCGATGGGGCGCATCGTCGCCGAGGGCCGGGGTGTCGTGATCTACCTGCGCGGCCACGAGGGCCGTGGCATCGGCCTGGTGGCGAAGCTGCAGGCCTACCAGCTGCAGGACGGCGGTCGCGACACCGTCGACGCCAACCTCGACCTCGGGCTGCCCGCCGACGCCCGCCACTACGGCGCCGCCACGCAGATCCTGCGCAACCTGGGCGTCGAGGAGGTCCGCCTCCTCACCAACAACCCCGACAAGGTCGAGAACCTCGAGGACTACGGCATCAAGGTCGCCGAGCGGGTTCCGCTCACGCCGCACCCCAACGACCACAACATCGCCTACCTGCTGACCAAGCGCGACCGGATGGGCCACGAGCTGCCCGA
>WQZX01000108.1 GCA_009780515.1 Nocardioidaceae bacterium
CGTGCGTGCGATGGCAAGGCGGAGGAGGGAGGCGGGACGGAGTCCCGGCGACTGACGACAACGTGGCCAGCGTGCGTGCGGGGCGGCGCGCAGCAGGCGCCCGACTTGAGAGACACGCCCTAGCGGTTCGTCAGAGGGGGACGCTCTCGCGCTCGGGGTCTGTGGGCCGGGTGGCCCACGGACCCCGACGCCCATCGTGGTCGGAGTCCGGCGACCGGCTCGGCCCCGTTGCGGCCGGGCTGCTCCACCCACCACGCGACCGGGGTGCTCAACCGCCCGCGCTGCCGAGCAGGTGCCGGAGGGCCTGGTCGAGGTCGGGGTGGCGGAAGGTGTGGCCGGCGGACTTCAGCACCGAGGGACGGACACGCTGGCTGGCGAGCGCGACCTCCCGGGCGCCCTCGGCGCCGAGCAGCAGCGCCGGCCCGAGGCGCGGCACCGGCACGAGAGCGGGGCGGTGCACCGCGCGGCCCAGAGCGCGGGCGTAGTCGCGGCCGGTGACCGGGGTGGGTGCGACGGCGTCGACCGGTCCGGAGAGACGCCGGTCGACCAGCGCGCGGAGGTAGACGTCGAGCAGGTCGTCGATGCCGATCCACGACAGCCACTGGTCGCCGCCGGCGATGGGGCCGCCGAGGCCGGCGGCGTACAGCGGTCGCTGCAGCCGCAGCGCGCCCCCGCGGGGGCTCTGGACGATGCCGGTCCGCACCGACACGGTGCGTACGCCGCCATCCGCCGCGACCCGCGCCGCGGCCTCCCAGTCGTCGACGACGTCGGCGAGGAAGCCGTCACCGCGGTCGCTGGTCTCGGTCAGCGACTCGTCGCCCCGGTCGGCGCCGTAGATGCCGATCGCCGAGGCGCAGACGAACGCCTCGACGCCGGCGCGGGCCGCGACCTCCGCCAGTCGCCGCGTGGGCCCGATCCTGCTCTCGCGCACGGCCTCGCGGTGGGCGTCGGTGAACCGGCCGGCGATGCTCGCGCCGGCGAGGTGCACGACCGCGTCGACCCCGTCGAGCAGGTCGGCGGCCGGCGCCTCGGGATCCCAGTGACGCTCGTCGGCCGAGGCGGGCGAGTCGGACGAGTCGGGCGAACCGCGCACGAGCCGTACGACGCGGTGGCCGCCCGAGGTCAGGAAGGCCACCAGCGCTCTGCCGACCAGACCCGACGACCCGCTCACCGCCACGGTCATCGGCACGGGCCGCAGCTCCCGCGCCCAGGCGTGGGCGGTCAAGTCACCGACCAGCTGGCGGTGGCGGTAGGCGAACATCGGCGCGATCAGCCGGCCGGGCGCCGTCGTACGCACGCGGTCGGTCAGGACCGATCCCCCGTCGGCCGCGGCCACGGCGTGCGAGTGCCGCCAGCGGACGGGTACGACGAACGGCCGCGACACGAGCTCGTCGACGAACCGCGCGCCCTCCTCGTAGCCGGCCGGGTCGTGCCTCGCCACCCAGCGCCGCCCGGCCGGCAGCGCGAAGACGGCCTCGCCGTCGCGCAGCGACGACGCCTCGGAGATCACCCGGATCGGCTGCCACGGCGGTGTCAGCCGCTCGACCGCGCCGGGCCGCGCGTGCCAGGCGAAGACCTCGTCGGGCGGGAACGGCAGGGAGTGGGTCCGGACGAACACGGTTCTCTCCTCGGTCGGGGTCAGGTCGGAGCCAGGTCTTGGTCAGGTCGTGGTGCGTCGCAGCTCGTCGTACGACGCCAGCGCGGCCGCGCGCTCCTCGGCGTGATCGACGATGGGGCGGGGGTACCCGTTCGGCGGCCCGTCGGGCAGCCGCCACGGCTCGTGGACCTCCTGGGCCCCGAGGTCGCGCAGCTCCGGCACCCAGCGCCGGAGGTAGTCGCCGTCGGGGTCGAACCGTCTCGACTGGGTGACCGGGTTGAAGATCCGGAAGTACGGCGCAGCGTCGGTGCCACTGCCGGCCGCCCACTGCCAGCCGTGCTGGTTGCTGGCGAGGTCACCGTCGGCGAGATGGCGCAGGAAGTGGCGAGCGCCGTGCTGCCACTCGACCTTCAGGTCCTTGACCAGGAACGACGCGACCAGCATCCGCACCCGGTTGTGCATCCACGCCTCGCCGCGGAGCTGTCGCATCCCCGCGTCGACGAGCGGGTAGCCGGTCCGGCCCTCGGCCCACGCGGCCAGCCGCTCCTCCAGAAGCTCGCCCGACACGTAGGGCAGCCCGGCGAGCTGCGGGCGCAGGTAGTCGCGCGCCGACGCCGGGTGCGCGTGCAGGACGTCGGCGTAGAAGTCGCGCCAGGCCAGCTCGGAACGGAACGCCGTGTCCTCGGGACCCAGGTCCGCGAGCAGCGTGCGGGGATGGACCGCACCGATCTTGAGGTACGCCGACATCCGCGACGTGCCCTCGACGGCCGGCCGGTCGCGCTCCGCGTCGTAGGTCGAGCGCCGGTCGAGGAAGTGCGCCCACGCCCGCTGCGCGGCGTCCTCGCCGGCCTCGGGCAGCACCGTGTCGCCGAGCCGCGGGTCGGCCGGGATCGCCTCGCCCGGGAGCCCGCGCCAGGTCACCCGCGCCGCGTCGGAGTCGGCGGGGCTGCGCCAGCCGTGCTCCAGCCATGCCCGGAGATAGGGCGTGAAGACCTGATACGGCGTGCCCGAGCCGGTCGTCAGCCGACCCGGCGCCACGGCGTACGGCGAGCCCGTGCGCACCAGCGGCACCTCGCCGAGCGCCTCCTCGACGCGGCGGTCGCGCTCGGCGCCGTACGGACCGAAGTCGGCCGAGACGTGCACGCCGCCCGCGCCCGCCGCCTCGACGACGCCGGGGACGACCACCTCCGGCCGGCCCGAGCGCACGACCAGACCGGGACCGTGCCGGCGCAGCTCGGCGTCGAGAGCGCGCAGCGAACCGAGCAGGAACGCCACCCGCGGCGCTCCGGCCGGCGCCAGCAGCGCAGGGTCGAGCACGAACAGCGGCACGACGCCGTCGCCGCCCGCAGCCGACGCGGCGGCCAGCAGCGCAGGCTGGTCCGCCAGCCTGAGATCACGCCGGAGCCAGAGCACCTGCGTCGTCACGCGCACCCTCCTCGTCGTACGGTCCGGTCGTACGGTCCGATGGTGGTTCGGCGCCGGTCGGCGGATCGGATGGGTCAGGCGTTCTCCTTCTTGAAGACCTGGGTGCCCCACCAGACCGCCAGGCCGAACAGCAACACGGTCCAGCCGACACCCCAGAGCATCGAGGCGTCGAACTGGCCGAAGAACGCGGAGCGTACGGCGTTGACGACGTGCTTGATCGGCATGAAGTCGCTGAGCCGCTGCAGCCAACGGGCCCCGAAGGACATCGGCAGCAGGATGCCGCTGAGCAGGAGCACCGGCATCATCACCAGGTTGATCACCGGCGCCATGACGTCCTCGCTCTTGACGGTCAGAGCGAACGCCAGCGACGCGGCGGCGCACGCACCGCCCAGCATCAGGGTGAGCACGACGCCGACGACGATCCCGCCGAAGGAGGCGTCCATGCCGAGGACGAGGCCGAGCACGACCAGGATCAGCGCCTGCACGAACAGCTGCAGCAGGTCGCGGTAGAGGCGGCCGAACAGCAGCGCGGACCGGTGGGCAGGCGTCACCCGCTCTGCCTCGATCACGCCCTCGCGCCACTCGCCGATCAGGGAGAAGCCGGCGAAGAACGCGCCGAAGATGCCGAGCTGCACCAGCATCCCGGGGACGAACCAGGTGTACTTGTTGCCACCGAGCTGCTTGATCACCGGCGCCAGGAGCGGCCCGAAGAGCAGCAGGTAGAGCACCGGCTGGAGCATGCCGATGATCACCCAGGCCGGGTTGCGGAGGTTCATCCGCAGCTGACGGTTGAAGACGATGAACGACTCGCGCAGGAAAAGCCTCATGCCGCGCCTCCTTCGCTCCGGTGCTGGGCTGGGTCCTCGGTCGCGGCCTCGGCGTCGCGCAGCGAGCGACCGGTGAGGGTCAGGAAGACGTCGTCGAGGGTCGGTCTGGCGACCTCGATCGACTCCAGGGAGATCCCGGACGACTCCAGGTCGCGAAGCAGGCCGGGCACCGCCTTGCCCGCGCGGGCGACGCGGCCGCGGACGTGGGTGCCCTCGACCTCGACCGACCCGCTGATCGTGGCTAGCTTGTCCCGCGCGGTCGCGACCTGGGAGCCGTCGGTGACCTCGAGGTCGACCAGGTCGCCGGCGACCGCGGCCTTGAGGTTGTCGGCGGTGTCGCTGGCGACGATCTCGCCCCGGTCGATGATCACGATCCGGTCGGCCAGCGCGTCGGCCTCGTCGAGGTAGTGGGTGGTCAGGAAGACGGTCGCGCCCTGCTTCGCGCGGAGGTCGTCGATGTGGCGCCAGAGGTTGATCCGCGCCTGCGGGTCGAGCCCGGTGGTCGGCTCGTCGAGGAACACCAGCGACGGCGAGTGGATCAGCGCCATCGCGATGTCGAGGCGGCGCTTCTGCCCACCGGACATGTTCTTCGGCATCCGCCGCCACAGCCCGTCGAGCTGGAGGCGCTCGAACAGCTCCTGACCGTGGGCGACGGCGTCGCGCCGCGACATGCCGTAGAGCATCCCGTGGTCGACGACCTCGTCGCCGGCGAAGGCGCCGGAGAAGGTCGAGCCGACCTGGGAGCAGTAGCCGATGCTGCGGCGCACCTGCACCGACTGGGTGGCCACGTCGTAGCCGGCGACCGTGGCCGTGCCGGCCGTCGGCTTCAGCAACGTGGTCAGCATGCGCAGGGTGGTGGTCTTGCCGGCTCCGTTGGGGCCGAGGAAGCCCACGACCTCGCCCTCGGCGACGTCGATGTCGACGCCGCGCACGGCCTGGACCTCCTTCGCCTGCTTGCCCCTGCCGGTGTGGAAGGTCTGGACGAGCCCTCGTGCGGTGATCATGGCGCCCCCGATCTGTGGTCGCCTCCATCAAAGCCCACGGCACCGACAGCGCGCGAAGGAATTCGCCAGGATCTCTCAGCCTGGAGCCACCGATCCCTCGCGTAGCGAGGGATCGGTGGATTCAGCTCAGACCTCCAGCGGCTCCCGGTCGCCGCGCCCCGGACGGACCAGGTTGACGCCGAGGATCCGCTCGCGCTCCCGAGCCTCCTGCTGGTCGCGGCGACGGGCGGCGAGCAGCTGCGGCAGCGTGATCACGCCGACCACACGGCCCGGGTCGTCGCGGTCGGTCACCGGCAGCGTCGTGACGCCGGCGAGCGCCATCGTCTCGGCGACCCGGCGCAGCGTCTCGTCGCCGTGGGTGCTGACCGGGTCCTCGATCGCCAGCGACGCGACCGGCTCGTCGGCCCGGCCGGCATGGCCCAGGAGCGCACCACGGGTGACGACGCCGGTGACCCGCCCGTCGGTGACCACGGGGTAGAGCTGCTGCCGCCACGCGGCATGGTCGCCCTCCGGGTCGTCGAGCGCCACGCGGGCCTGGCCCACGGTCAGGTCGGCCGCGAGCTCGAGGATCTCCCGCGTCATCACCTCGCCGACGAAGACGATCTCGAGCGGGTCGACGTCGTACTCACGGCTGAGGTGGTAGCCCCGCCGGGCGATCTTCTCGGTGAGGACCGAGCGCTTCAGCATCAGCGCCGAGGCGCCGTACGCCGTGAGCGAGCCGATCATCACCGGCAGGACGGCGTCCCAGCGGTGGGTGAGCTCGAGCGCGAAGACCACGCCGGTCACCGGGGAGCGCATCACGCCGCCGAGCACGCCGGCGAGCGCGACCAGGGCCCAGAAGCCCGGCGCGACCTGCGGGAAGAGATGGGACTCGAGCGCGCCGAGCGCACCGCCGATCATGAACATCGGCGCGAGCACGCCGCCGGAGGTCCCCGAGCCCAGCGAGAGCGACCAGATCAGCGTCTTCACGAGCAGGATGCCGACGATCAGGCCGAGGCCGATGCTGCCGTCGAGCTCGGCGCCGATCACGTCGTACCCGACGCCGAGGGCCTGCGGCACGACCAGGCCGCCCAGGCCGATGACCAGGCCGCCGATGGCGGGCCACCACATCCAGTGCACCGGCAGCCGGCGGAAGGCGTCCTCGGAGGCGTAGACGAGCACCGTCGCGACCAGCGCGAGCAGGGCGGCGATCACGCCGGAGACCACGCAGAGGGCGTAGTCGATGTCGTGCAGGTGGAGGACGCCGCTGACCGGGAAGACCGGGCCGCCGCCGAGCAGGTGGTGGCGCAGGACGGTGCCGACCGCGACCGCGGCGCAGACCGGCACCAGGCTGCGCGGGCGCCACTCGAACAGCAGCAGCTCGGCGGCCAGCATCAGCGCGGCCAGCGGGGAGTTGAACGTCGCGGCCATGCCGGCGGCCGAGCCCGCGACCAGCAGCGTCTTGCGCTCGTCGGCGGTCAGGTGCAGGAACTGCGCCATCAGCGAGCCGAGCGCGCCGCCGGTCATGATGATGGGGCCCTCGGCGCCGAACGGGCCGCCCGTCCCGATGGCCACTGCCGAGGAGATCGGCTTGAGCACGGCGACCCGCGGCTGGATCCGGCTGCCGCCGAGCAGGATCGCCTCGATGGCCTCCGGCATGCCGTGTCCGCGGATCTTCTCCGAGCCGTAGCGGGCCATCACGCCGATGACCAGCCCGCCGGCGATCGGGGCGAGAAGCACCAGCCACCACGGGTGGTGGCCGGCGCCGGGCGCGACGAGGACCGTGGACGTTCGCTGGTAGAAGACGGCGTTCGTGATCAGTCCGATCAGCCGCAGCAGGCACCACGCCGCCAGCGCGGCCACCGCCCCGATCGGCAGCGCCAGCGCGGCGATCAGCACGGTTCGCGGCGTGACGGTGAAGTCGCCGAGGTGCCGGACGTCGCGTACGGCGCCGGGGCCGGCGGGGCCGGCGGGGCTGGGATCGGCAGTGGACACGGGCGGGCTCCTTCCGGGAGAGGCTCGACCGGATAATATGTCGTAGTACGACCTATTACCGGATCCGCGACCCCTCCCTAGGCTGTGAGCGTGCCCACGGACGACCAGTACCGGCGACTCCTCGCCTTCCGGAACGCCCTACGCCGGTTCGACCAGTGGAGCCGGCAGGCGGCCGAGGAGCACGGCCTGACCCACGCCCAGCACCAGCTGCTGCTGGCGATCCGCGGCAGCGGGACCGAGGGCGGCCCGAGCGTCGGCGAGGTCGCCGAGGCGCTGATGGTGCGCCACCACACCGCCACCGAGCTGGTCGACCGGACCCAGCAGCACGGCCTGGTCGAGCGCACCCGCAGCACCCAGGACGCCCGCCGCGTGCAGCTGGCCCTCACCGCCGAGGGGCGGCGGGTGCTGGAGTCGCTGACCGCCGTGCACCTCGAGGAGCTGCGCCGGCTCGGGCCGCTCCTCGACCCGGCCGACCGTCAGTGACGGCCGAGCTCGATCAGCTCGCTCGTCGTACCTCCGCAGCAGACGGCATCCTCGCCGGAGCCGTTCGGGGTCGGGCTGTCGGCCAGCACCGTGTAGATCTCCCAGCGCTCGCCGTCGGGCGCGCCCTCGACCCAGAACTTGTCCTGCTCGGCGTAGCAGCAGGTCGTGCCGCGCTCGTCGAGCGACTCCAGGTCGGCGCCGGCGAGCCGGCGCTGCTCGGCGTCCACGGTGGCGGTGTCGGCCACCTCGACCCCGAGGTGGTTGAGCGAGCCGCCGCTGCCGGGGTTCTCGAGGAGCACGAGCTTGAGCGGCGGGTCGGCGACGGCGAAGTTGGCGTAGCCGGGCCGGACCTTGGCCGGCTCGGTGCCGAACAGGCGGGTGTAGAAGGCGATCGAGGCGTCGAGATCGTCGACGTCGAGAGCGAGCTGCACACGGGACACGGGAGACCTCCGGATATTGATGAGCGTCGATGTCCTGTCCAGGGTGGACCCAGATATCGACGTCTGTCAATATAGACCCATGTCGAAGTCCCTGGAGCTGACACCGGTCGGCACGGTCGCCTGCTGCTCCCCGCTGGTCGACGAGCCGCTCTCGGCCGAGGCCGCGGAGCGCATCGCGCCGCTGATGAAGGCGCTCGCCGACCCGGTGCGCCTTCGGCTGTTGTCGCTGGTCGCCTCCCACGTCGACGGCGAGGCCTGCGTCTGCGACCTGGGCGACGCCTTCGAGCTGTCCCAGCCGACGATCAGCCACCACCTCAAGGTGCTCAACGCGGCCGGCCTGGTCGAGCGCGAGAAGCGCGGCGTGTGGGTCTACTACCGGGTCAGCCCGTCGGCGCTCGGCGACCTCGCCACCCTGCTCGGCGGTGTCGCCGGATGAGGTCGGAGCTCGCCCGCAAGGCGTTCGCCGAGCTCCTCGGCACGGCCTTCCTGGTCGCGACCGTCGTCGGCTCCGGCATCGCCGCGCAGCGACTCTCGCCCCGCGACACCGGCCTGCAGCTGCTCGAGAACAGCCTCGCCACCGGCGCCGTGCTCGTCGCGCTGATCCTCACGCTGCGCCCGGTCTCCGCGTCGTTCAACCCGGTCGTGACACTGGTCGAGCGCGCCATCGGCCGCGTCGACTCGACCACGGCGGTGTCGCTGATCGGCGCCCAGGTCGTCGGGGCCGTCCTCGGTTCGGTCGTCGCGAACCTGATGTTCGGGCTCCACGCCGTCACGCTCTCGACCCACCACCGCACCGGCGACGGCCTCTGGCTCGGCGAGGCGGTCGCGACCCTCGGCCTGGTGCTCGTCGTCTTCGGCGCCCTCGCGGCCGACCACGCCGAGACCGTCGCGTACGCCGTCGGGGGCTACATCGCCGCCGCCTACTGGTTCACCAGCTCCACCAGCTTCGCCAATCCCGCGGTCACGATCGCGCGCGCCCTCACCGACACCTTCGCGGGCATCGCGCCCGCGTCGGTGCCCGGGTTCGTGCTCATGCAGCTGGTCGGCGGTGCGCTCGGTGCGGGCGCCGTGCTCCTGCTCGGCGCGCGCACCGCTCCGGACGGGGACCGCGCATGACCCGCCGCCCCACGGTCCTCTTCGTCTGCGTCCACAACGCCGGGCGGTCGCAGATGGC
>WQZX01000109.1 GCA_009780515.1 Nocardioidaceae bacterium
CCTGCGCGGTGCCGGTCTTGCCTGCGACGACGTAGCCGGGCACTTGTGCCTGCGGCGCCACGCCGGCGTTCGGGTCGACGACGCGCTCCATCATCTGGGTGACCTCGTCGGCGGTGTGGTGGGAGACCACCCGACGCTCGGTGGCGTGGTCGGAGCCGATGCTCTGCCCGTCGTCGGCGGTCGCCGAGCCCATGATCAGGCTCGGGCTGACCCGCACTCCGTGGTTGGCGATCGTGTTGATCGCCGTGGCCTCCTGGATCGCGTTCACGTCGAGCGACTGCCCGAAGGCGATGCGGTCCTTGATGCCGAGCGTCCACTGGTCCGGCGAGGGCAGCACGCCCTTGGTCTCACCGCCGATGCCGATGTCCGTGCGCTGGCCCAGGCCGAACTTCGTGAGGTAGTCGTGCAGCAGGCTGGTGTGGATCCGGCCGGAGGCAAGCACAGTGCCGACGTTCGAGGACTTGGCCAGCACGCCGGCCAGCGTGAGGTGCATCATGCCGTGCGCCCAGTCGTCGTGGATGATGCGGTCCTCGACGTGGATCGAGCCCGGCACCTTCAGCCTGGTGCGGTCGGTCGCGAGCCCGGAGTTGATCAGCGAGCTCATGGTCAGGACCTTCTCGACCGACCCCGGCTCGTAGACGTCGGTGAGCGCCGAGGACTTGTAGAAGCGGCTCGAGGTCGCGCGCGGGTTGCTGGCGTCGTACGTCGGGTAGTCGGCGAGGGCCAGGATCTGGCCGGTCCGGCTGTCCATCACGATCGCGACGCCGGACTTCGCGGCCGCGCCGCGCACCGTCTGCTGCAGGACGCGCTGGGCGTACCACTGCATGTTGGAGTCGAGCGTCGTCTTGAGGTTCTTGCCGTTGACCGCGGGGTTCGTGGTGTTGTCGCCCAGCGGGATCTCGTTGCCGGCGCCCATCTCGTAGCGGGCGGACCCGTTCTTGCCCGACAGGTAGGTGTTGAAGCTCGACTCGAGACCGGCCAGCGGCTGGGCGTCGCCGTCCTGGTTGGGGGTTCCGAGGAAGCCGACGACGTTCGCACCGACGTCCTTCTGCGGGTAGACCCGCAGCGGATCGTTGTTGGTGAACAGCCCCGCCCAGCCCTTGCGGTCGGCGTCGGCGACGACCGCGGTCGCCCGGGCCGTCGGGACCTGGCGCGCGACGTAGACGAACCGGCTGTTCTTGGTGCGCAGCCGGGCGAGGGTCTGGAAGTAGTCGAGGTGCAGCTGCCGGGTGAGGAACGCGGCGAGCCGGCTGGCGTTCTTGCCGGTCATCGTCGGGTCGGCCACGATCATCGTGCCGGCGACCGACTGCGCGAACGGCTGGCCGTTGCGGTCGGTGATCTCACCGCGGGTGGCCGGCAGGACGATGTGCTCGCTGGACTCCGCAGCCGCCATCTGGGCGTAGGAGCCCGGGTCGACGGCCTGCAGCTGGATCAGCCGGGCGCCGAAGACGGACAGGACGATCGCGATCACGATGAACCCTGCGCGCAGGCGCTTGTTCGGGGTGCCTCGCCTCATCGCCCCGCGGCCGGTCGGGGTGGTCGATCGCCTCACTCCCCCAACCTAGGACGTGGGGGTCACCGAACTCCGGTGGACGCGCCGGGCGTGCCGCCGTTCGCCTCGGCGCGACCCTGTCGGATCTGCCACTCGGTCGGCTTGCCGGGCATGCCCGCCCCGCCCTTGCCCGCACCCTTGCCGCCGGGCTTCGGGGTCGTCGTGGAGCCGGTCGCCGAGCCGGTGGTGGAGCCGGTGGTGGAGCCGGTGGTGGAGCCGGTGGTGGAGCCGGTGGTGGAGCCGGGCTTCCCCGACGTCGTACCCGGCCGTGCGCCGGTCGTGGCCGGGACCTTGACCGGCTTGGGGCTGAAGTCGGCGGGCCGGCGGGCCGGGATCGGCCCGAGGGGCAGGCGCCCGCCCACGGCCGGCGCGGCCACACCGCTGATCTTGCCGGTGTCGTAGTTGAGGATCCCCGAGGAGCCGACCGGGATCACCATGCCCATGTGCTGCGCCTGGCGGGCGATGCGCTGAGGGTCGCTGAGCTTGTCGACGTTCAGCTGCAGCGCCTCCTGCTGCGCGCTCAGGTCGCGTGCCTGCTGACCGAGCGCCGTCTCGCGGAACGACGCCTGCTGCATCGAGGTGTTGAAGAAGAGCAGGCCGAGCACCCCACCGAGCAGGATCGCGCTGATCAGCATCACGAACGGCACCCGGGGCGCGCGCTGGACGGTCCGCGGGCGCGGTACGACGGTCAGGCGCGCGCGCTCCAGCGCTCGCTGGGCGATCCGCGGCGCGACGCGCGGGAGTCGGCTGGGGGACGGTGAAGGACTGCTCATGACGCGACTCCTCGCTGGTGGTGCTGGCGGTGGTGCTGGGGACGGACGCGTTCGACGGCGCGGAGCCGGACCGACGCGGCACGGGGGTTCTCGGCGATCTCCTCGGCGGACGCCTGCTCGGCGCCGCGGGTGACCAGGCGCAGCGCGGGCTCCTGGCCTTCGGGGACGAACGGCAGGTCGTCCGGCACGTGGCTGGCGGTCGCCTCGGCGAACGCCCGCTTGACCATCCGGTCCTCGAGGGAGTGGTAGGACTCCACGACCACCCGGCCGCCGACGCCGATCGCGTCGACCGCGGCGGGGATGGCCCGCTCCAGGACCCGCAGCTCGTCGTTGACCTCGATGCGCAGCGCCTGGAAGGTGCGCTTCGCGGGGTGGCCACCGGTACGCCGCGCGGGCGCCGGGATGGCGTCGTAGAGCAGCTCGACCAGGCGGCCCGAGCTGGTGAAGGGCTGCTTCGCCCGCTCCCGCACGATCGCGTCGACGATGCGGCGCGCGTGGCGCTCCTCGCCGTACTCCTTGAGGATGCGGACGAGGTCGCGCGGCTCGTAGCCGTTGAGGACGTCGGCGGCGGTGGGACCGGAGTCGCCCATCCGCATGTCCAGCGGCGCGTCGACGGCGTACGCGAAGCCGCGCTCGGGCAGGTCGAGCTGCATCGAGGAGACGCCGAGGTCGAACAGGACGGCGTCGACCTCGGCCAGGCCGAGGTCGGCGAGCACGTCGGGGATCTCGTCGTACACCGCCTGTACGCCGGTGAAGCGGTCGCCGTACGGCGCCAGCCGCTCCCGGCTCAGCTCGAGTGCCCGCGGGTCGCGGTCGATGCCGATCACCCGGGCGAGCGAGCAGCGGCTCAGCACCGCCTCGGTGTGGCCGCCGAGGCCGAGCGTGCAGTCGACCATGACCGTCCGGTCGGCACCCTCCCGGTCGAGAGCGGGCTCGAGCAGCGCCACGATGCGGTCCACCATGACCGGCACGTGCTGCGCGTTCGCCATCTCGCCTTCGACCCCTGAAGAGAATTGGTGCTGCTGAAGAGAACTGATGCGGATCCGTAGGGTCAGACCCCCGCCCGCTCTCGAGGCTCGGTGGGTGCCTGGGGCCGGGGAAGGTGTCCCAGGTACTCGGGTGCGTCCTCGCCTGGTGCCGGGGAAGGGGCCCCAGGTGAGTGCCGCGTTGAGTGAGAGCGGGCCGAGATCTGGCCCTGCGGATCCGCTGTGAACTTCTGAAGTGATGTCTCGGTGGTGCGTGGAGGGCCAGACGACTAGTCGTCGTCCTCGTCGAGGTCGGCGAACTCCTCCAGCGCCGCGGCCTGGAACTCCTGCCACTTGACGGGGTTCCAGATCTCGAGGCGGTCCCGCACGCCGATGACGACGACCTCGCGATCGAGGCCGGCGTACTCGCGCAGGTTGGCCGGTACGCCGATGCGGCCCTGCTTGTCGGGCTTGGTCTCCTCGCCGCCCGCGAACAGCACGCGGGCGTAGTGACGGGCGGCCCTGTTGGTCATCGGCCGGGCGGCAGCCCGCTCGGCCTCCTCGGCGAAGACGTCGGTGGGCCAGACGACCAGGCAGTTCTCCTGTCCCTGAGTCACCACGAGGCCCTCCGCCAATCGGTCCCTGAACTTCGCCGGGAGGAACAGGCGGCCCTTGTCGTCGAGCTTCGGGGTGTAGGTGCCCATGAAGAGCATCCGGCCACCCCCTGCGACTCGACCCTTAGGCTCCGAGTTCCTCCACTTTCCACCACACTACTCCACTTTCCCCCACCGTCAACCACCTTTCCCCACGTGTTCCCACCGCGCTCCCCACGAGGCGCTCCCCACCCGCGCACCACCGCGGTGACGTACGGTTGCGCCGTGGAGATTGCCGATGTCGGGACGGTCGCCGCCGTGGCGGGCCGGATCCGCGAGAACGTCGAGCGGGTCATCGAGGGCAAGGCCGAGGTGGTCACCGCCGCGCTCGTCGTGCTGCTCGCCGAGGGGCACCTTCTCCTCGAGGACGTCCCCGGTGTCGGCAAGACGATGCTCAGCAAGGCGCTGGCGCGCAGCGTGGACGCGACCGTGCGCCGCATCCAGTTCACGCCGGACCTGCTGCCCTCGGACGTCACGGGCGTCTCGATCTACAACCAGTCGACCCGGGAGTTCGAGTTCCGCCCCGGCGGGGTGTTCGCCAACATCGTCATCGGCGACGAGATCAACCGGGCCTCCCCCAAGACCCAGTCGGCGCTGCTGGAGTGCATGGAGGAGCGCCAGGTCACCGTCGACGACCAGACCTACGCCCTGGAGTCGCCGTTCATGGTGATCGCGACCCAGAACCCGGTCGAGATGGAGGGCACCTACGCCCTCCCCGAGGCCCAGCGCGACCGCTTCATGGCGCGCGTCTCGATCGGCTACCCCCTGCCCGCCGCCGAGATGGCGATGCTCGCCGGCCACACCGCCGTCAACCCGCTCGACGACCTCGAGCCGGTCACCGACGGCGCCGAGATCCGCAAGATCGTCTCGGCGGTCGCCCAGGTCCACGTCGCCCCGGCGATCCAGCAGTACGCCGTCGACCTGGTCGCCGCCACGCGCGGGAGCGCCGACCTGCTGCTCGGCGCCTCCCCACGCGCCACGCTCCACCTGGTGCGGGCCGCCAAGGCCCACGCCGCGATCCGGCAGCGCGACTTCGTCGTGCCCGACGACGTGCGCGCCCTCGTCCAGCCGGTGCTGGCCCACCGCCTAATCCCGAGCGCGGAGTCCTCCGCGACCGGCCGCGCGGTGAGCTCGCTGCTCGACGGGCTGGCGGCCTCGGTGCCGGTGCCGGACCCCTCCTAGCGGTCATGCCGACGCTGCGCGCCGCGATGGACGGGCTGACCCTGCGCGGGCGGGCGTTCCTCGCCGCCGGCGCGACCGTCGTGGTGTGCGCCCTGCTGCTCGGACAGGACGACCTGGTCCGCATCGGCGCGCTCGTGCTGGCCCTGCCGCTCCTCGCCGCGGCGTACGTCGGTCTGCGTCGCCACGAGGTCGCCACGTCCCGGTCGATCTCGAGGCCGGTGGTGCCCGCCGGCACCCCCTGCGAGGTCGAGGTGACGCTGAGCCGGTCCGGTGGTGTCCGTGCCGGCGACCTGCTCGTCGAGGAGCAGGTGCCCTACGCGCTGGGCACCCGGCCGCGCTTCCTGCTCCACGGGCTGGGCCGCGACCGGGAGCGCCACGTGACCTATCCGGTGCGATCCGACGTACGGGGGCGGTTCGAGGTCGGGCCTCTGACCTCGCGCCTGTCGGACCCGTTCGGCCTCGTCGAGGTACGCCGCACGCACCCCGGCACCGCCACCATCACGGTCACCCCGCCGGTCCTCGCCCTCCCGACGATCGACCTCGGCACCGGCCGCCGCGGGACCGGCGACCACCACTCCTCGCTCGGCGCCGCCGGCTCACCCGAGGACGCGACCGTGCGCGACTACCGCCGCGGCGACGACCTGCGGCGGGTGCACTGGCGCAGCTCGGCGCGGACCGGCGAGCTGATGGTGCGCCGCGAGGAGCAGCCCTGGGAGGCACGCGCCACGCTGCTGCTCGACAACCGCGCCGTCGCCCACCTGGGGCGCGGGCTCGCCTCCAGCCTCGAGACCGCGGTCGTCCTCGCCGCGTCGATCGCCGTCCACCTCGACGCCCACGGGTACGCCGTACGGCTGGTGACCGCCGACGGCCCCGCGAGCCGGGGAACGGAGCCGGTCGCGGCCGTGCTGGAGCGGCTCGCCGTCGTCGGGACCAGCTCGCGCACGACCCTCGATGCCGTCGCGGCGGGCGACGCCGCGCGGGGGCTCGTCGCCGGCGTGCTCGGCTCCGCGGGAGACGACGACCGCGCAGCGCTCCGGCGTATCCGCCAGGACGCCGGCACCGCCCTGGCCCTCGCGCTCGACGTCGAGCAGTGGCGACCGCGTGGCGAGGTCACCACCGGACTCGGTGCCGCGGTCGGGCCGCTGCTCGCCTCCGGCTGGCGCGCCACCGCGGTCGGCCGCCACCACCGACCCGCTCAGGCCTGGCGCGAGCTGGGCGCACGCAGGGCGGTCACGCGATGACCCGGCCGGACGCGCTGCCGCGCCCGCTCGTGCTGAGCGCCGTCAGCTCGGCGACGACCTGGCTGGCGCTGACGGCCTGGCGGGGGTTCGTCACCTATCCGTGGCACTTCCTGCTGCCGGCGGCCGGACTCGCCGTCGTGCTGGCGCTCACATCGGGGCTGCTCGCGACTCGGCTGCCGTCCTGGGTCGTGGGTGTGGTGGAGGTGCTGGTGGCGGCCCTCGCCGTCTCGTGGGTGGCGTCGGGGCGGGTCGTGCCGCTGACCGGACGCTCCGTGGCCGACGCGGTGGGCGCCGGGCTCGGCGCCGCGCGCAGCCACCCGGCGCCGATCGGACCGCACGTCGCCAGCGTCACTCCCCTGCTGTTCGTCGGGGCCGCGCTGTTCCTCGTTCTCGGTCAGTGGCTGGCGGTGCGGCTCCACCGCCCGCCGCTCGCGGGCCTCGCCCTGCTCGCGATCTTCGCGGTGCCGTCCGGGATCACCGATCGCGCGCCGACCCTGCTGTCCTTCGTGGGCGCCGCCGTCGGCTTCCTGGTGCTGCTCGCGGTCGAGACCCACGACGAGCGCGATCGGTGGGGCGGCCGGGAGGCGACCGGCGTGCGGTCGACGGTGCGGGCCGCCGTACCGATCGGCGTGGGGGCGGTCCTTGTCGCGCTGCTGGTGGCCCTGGTCGTCCCGGTGCCCGATCCCGGCCTGCTCGACCTGTCCGGTCCCGGCCCCACGGACATCACCATCCACAAGCCGATCGTGGACATGCGCCACCGGCTGTCGCAGGGTTCCGACGTACCTCTCGTCGACATCCGTACGACCGAGCCCGACCCGAGCTACCTCCGCATCGCAGTGCTCAACCGCTTCACCGGGACGGAGTGGTCCAGCGGCGACCGCACGATCTCCGCCGACCACCGCGCCGACGGCGACGTGCCGCTGTCGCCGGGCCTGTCGCCCGACGTGCCGCGCACGGCCTACCCGATGGAGGTCCACGCGCTGCGGGCGTTCGACAGCACCTGGCTGCCGACGGCGTACCCGGTCTCGCAGATCGACGCGAGCGGTGACTGGCGCTACGACCCCGCGACGATGGACTTCATGGCGGCCGGTGGCGGCAGCACCGCCGGGCTGTCCTACTCGATGACCGCCGAGCGGCTGGACCTCGGCGACGGCGGCACGTGGTTCCAGGACGCGCCCGCGGGCGCCGCCCCGGCCGAGGACCTCGACGTGCCGTCGACCGTCCCGCGCCTGGTGCACGCGCTCGCGAGGCGGCTGACGAAGGGCGCCCACGACGACTTCGAGCGCGCACGGCTGCTGCAGGACTTCTTCCGCGTCTCCGGCGGCTTCCGCTACAGCCTGACCCGAGCGCCCGGCGGGCCGGTCGGCCAGAGCATGGTGCAGTTCCTCGAGCCCGGCCCGGACGGGAGGATCGGCTACTGCGAGCAGTTCGCCTCGGCGATGGCGCTGATGGCCCGGTCGGTCGGCATCCCCGCGCGCGTCGCGGTCGGCTTCCTCGAGCCGCAGCGGACGGGCCCGGACACCTGGGAGTACACCTCCCACGACCTGCACGCCTGGCCCGAGCTCTACTTCGAGGGGGCGGGGTGGGTGCGCTTCGAGCCGACCCCTGCGCAGCGGACGGGCGAGGCGCCGGCCTACTCGGCCCTGCCGAGTGGTCACGGCCCCGCGCGCCACGGGCACCACCACCGGACCGCGCCCCGCCGGCACCAGGCCAAGCACCCGTCGAGCCGACCCAGCCCGCGGCACCAGTCGTCGCCTCCCGCTCGGGCGCACCAGAGCCGACCGATCGCGACATCGCCGGCACCCCATCGCGCCGCCGGCGGCCCAGGCGGCGTCGTCCGCTGGCTGGCGACGGTCGTCGCGGCCCTCGTGCTGCTGGCGCTCGCCGTGGTCGCGCCGAGCACGATCCGCCGCCGCCGTCGTACGACACGGCTGGGAGGCGGCCCCGAGGACCTCTGGACCGAGATCCTCGCGACCGCGGCCGACCTCGGGATCGCGTGCCCGCCGGGCCGCTCGCCCCGCGAGGTCGCGGCGGTGCTC
>WQZX01000110.1 GCA_009780515.1 Nocardioidaceae bacterium
GCGGGTGCGGCCTTCTTCGCGGGTGCGGCCTTCTTCGCGGGTGCGGCCTTCTTCGCGGGTGCGGCCTTCTTCGCGGGTGCGGCCTTCTTCGCGGGTGCGGCCTTCTTCGCGGGCGCGGCCTTCTTCGCGGGCGCGGCCTTCTTCGCGGGCGCCGCGCTCTTCTTGGCCGGCGCAGCCTTCGTCGCCGGCGCAGCCTTCTCAGGCTCGGACTTGGACTTCGACTTGGACCGGATCACGCGGCGCGCTGCGGACGCGGCCGTGCCAGCCAACGACTTCTTCGTGTTGCGGGCCATGCCCAGCTCTCCTCGCAAAGCGGCGGCCCATCGGAGGAATCCAATGGGCTGGCCGGAAGGCTATCTTCTCAGACATTTGTGACCAAGACGGCACACCGGCCGGCCCCCACGTTCGGGACCGGCCGGCGTACGCGCGTCTGTGCGACCGCTGTCAGGCGTTCTCCTCGCCGAGGATCGAGCGCAGCCGCTTGGGCGCGGGCGACTCCTCGGCCGCCGGGGCGACGGTGTCGCCCGGCACCTGCAGCGCGTCGAGCTGCTGGGTGAAGTAGCTCTTGAGACGAGAGCGGTACTCGCGCTCGAACGACCGGAGGTTCTCGACCTCGGCGCTGAGCTTGTCGCGCTCCTTCTCCAGGTCGCCGAACAGCTGGGTACGACGCTCTGCGGTCTCGCCGTCGAGCATCTCCGCACGGCTCCGGGCGTCGGCCTCGAGGCGGTCGGACTTGCCCTTGGCCTCGTTCTCGAGCCGCTCGGCCTTGGTGCGGGCCTCGCCGACGATGCGGTCGGCCTCGTTCTTGGCCTCCTCGACGAGCTCGTCGGCGTTGCGGGTCGCGATCTCCAGCAGGCGGGCCGCAGCGTTGGACGCCTCGGGCACCGTCTCGACGCGGATCGTCTCGACACCGTCGGAGACGTTGCCGACCGGCGAGCCCACGACCGGTGCCGCAGCAGCGGCGGGAGCGGCCGGGGCCGGGGCCGGCTCGGGCTCGGGCTCGGCGGGCTTCGCGGCGGCCGGGGCGACGACGGGCGGCTCGGGCTCGGGCACCGGCGCGAGCGTTGGGGTCGAGTAGTTGTCGAACGAGTTCGAGCCGGTGGAGCCCGAGCCCGACTGGGCTGCGGCGAGCTTCGCGCGGAGGTCGTCGTTCTCCTGGGTCAGGCGGGCCAGCTCGGCCTCCACCTCGTCCAGGAACTGGTCGACCTCACCCATGTCGTAGCCCTCACGGAGCCGGACCGGCGTAAAGCGCTTGTTGCTCACGTCCTCGGGCGTCAGCGGCATGACCTCACCTGTCTTCGAATAGCTAAGGAAAGACTGTCGCCACGAACTTTAGCGCCTGCCCCATCAGTCTCGGCAGTTGTCGTCCATCGAGACGGTTCGGGCGACGCCGGCACGAACCAGCAGGTCAGTCGCAACGCGCCCGGATCGACCCGCTGCGCGGCCCGCCCGACCGGTCCGGATCGTGGATGCGACGGGCTCAGGCAAGGAGCGTCGACCGGTTCACGATGAGCAGCACGTAGGCGATGATCATCACCAGCAGGAAGCTGAGGTCGAGGGAGAAGGCGCCGATCCGGATCGGCTTGATGACCTTGCGCAGCCCCATGATCGGCGGGTCGGTCACCGTGTAGGCGCCCTCGAGCAGCACCAGCACGACCCCCGCCGGCTCCCACGACCGCGCGAACACCAACACCCAGTCGGTGATGAAGCGGATCCACAGCAGCCCGATGAAGACGTAGAGGATCCCCTCGATCACCTGACCTAGCACCACGCCCACGAATCTACCGATCGCCCGAAGACGATCCGGCATGAGCCACGCCGCAACCCGCCCCCAACCAGCACCGCACGCCGCCAGACGGCCGCGCCGCGACGGCCGGACGGCCGCCAGACGGCAGCGACAAGGCACCTGCCTCGACCGCGCGTCGTGAGGTCGAGGCAGCGCGGCGCCGCCGGCGCCGAGGCCGGGCTTGAACGGGACGCGAGTGGAGGAAGCGAGGAACGAGCGACCGGAGCGAGCTTCCCGCTCAAGGTCGGCGAGACGCCGGTAGCGGCGACGCGCTCACGGCCTCACGATTGATTGAAGAATCCGCCGTCGGCGATGCGCTGCTTGTCCTCGGCCGTGACGCTGACGTTCGGCGGGGAGAGCAGGAAGACCTTGTTGGTCACCCGCTCGATGCTGCCGCGGGTGGCGAAGATCAGACCGGCCGCGAAGTCGACCAGGCGCTTGGCGTCGGAGTCGTCCATCTCGCCGAGGTTCATGATCACCGGAGTGCCCTCACGGTAGGACTCCCCCACGGCCCGCGCCTCGTTGTAGGTCCGCGGGTGGAGGGTGGTGATCCGGGAGAGCTCGGCGACGATCGGCTGCGCGGGCGCGGCGGCAGCGGGCGTACGACGGCGCTCGTTGATGTCGGCCACGCTGGCCTCGCGCACGGGGCGGGCGACGCGGACCGGCCGCGACTCGCCGACAGCCTCGGGGGCGACGTCCTCGTCGTACTCGTCGTAGCTGGTGTCCTCGAGCAGGCCGAGGTACTCACCCATCCTGCGCATCACACCGCTCATGAGACTTGCCTCCAGATCTGGGCCCCGGTCAGGGCCACTGGTCGTGTTTGGGACATTACTGGACCGAGGGCCTCGATCCGAGGACCGCCGAGCCGACGCGTACGTGTGTCGCGCCGGCGTCGATCGCCGCCTCCAGGTCGCCGCTCATGCCGGCCGACATGACGGTCGCCTCGGGGTGGTCGACGAGGAACCTCTCGCGGATCCGGGCGAGGCGCGCGAACGCGGCGGCCGGCTCCTCACCCAGCGGGGCGACGGCCATCAGGCCGCACAGGGCCAGGCCGTCCTGGCCGACCACCCCGGTGGCGAGGTCGAGCAGATGGTCGGGGTCGACACCGGACCGGTGGTCGGCGCCGGGCGGGTCGAGGCTGACCTGCAGCAGCACGTCGAGCGCGCGGCCGCGCTCGGCCGCCCCTCGGGCCAGCCGGGGCAGCAGCTCGGGGCGGTCGAGAGACTCGACCACGTCGGCGTACCGGGCGACGGCGGCGGCCTTGTTCTTCTGCAGGCCGCCGATGAAGTGCCAGCGCAGACCGAGGTCGGCGCAGTCGTCGGCCTTGCGCTCGGCCTCCTGGTGGCGGTTCTCGCCCACGTCGGTCACGCCGAGCCGGGCGAGCAGGCGCACGTCGGAGGCGGGGAAGAACTTGGTGACGACGGTGAGTGACACGTCGTCCACGGGGCGTCCGGCGTCGGCGCAGGCGGCGGCGATCCGGGCACGGGTCGCGCCGAGCCCGTCGCTCAGCTCCTCGAGACGGCTCATCGGATCCACACCAGCCCCGCGATGCGTCCGGACGCGGCTCCGTCGCGACGGTAGGAGTGGAAGCGGTCGTCCTCGAGGGTGCAGCCCGGCACGCGTACGACGCTCGCACCGGCGCGGGCGAGCTGGACCTCGACACCGGCACCGAGGTCGAGCCCGGGGGTGCCCCAGGAGGTCTCGGCGTACGTCTCGGGGACGGCTGCGGCGACCTCGTCGCGCATGGCTGCGGGCACCTCGTAGCAGCGCCCGCAGACGTGCGGGCCGATCCAGGACTCCAGGCGCTGCGCGCCGAGCTCGCGCATCCGCTCGACCGCACGGGTCACCACGTCGAGCTCGACGCCACGCCGACCGGCGTGGACGGCGCCGACGACGCCGGCGTCGCGATCGGCGAGGACCACGGGCACGCAGTCGGCGACGCGGATCATCAGACCGGTACGACGACGGGCGGTCACCAGCGCGTCGGCGTGGTCGACCGGGTCGTCGGGCCCGGCGGCCGGCTCCTCGGTCACCACGACGACGTCGTCGCCGTGGACCTGGCTCAGCCGCGCGAACGGGACCCCCGCCTCGGCGACCAGCACGTCGAGCACTCCGGCGAATCCGGGCTTGCCGGACTGGAGGTCGACGGAGGCGTCGGTGAACGCGACCTCGACCCGGGCTCCCCGCGGGGAGTCCGGGTCGAGGCTGGCACGGAAGGCGAACACGGTGACCGATCTGAGCCGAGAGGGCTTACTTCAGGAAGTCGGGGACGTCCAGGTCGTCGTCGAAGTCCATCGGCGCCGGGTTGCGGGCGCCGACGGGCTCGCGGGCCGGCTCGGCCGCGGGCTGCGACGGCTGGGCGGGCGCGGCCTGCTGCGGCTCCGGCGCGCGCGCCGGCTCCTCACGCCGGGTGGCGACGGCCGGAGCGGCGGGGCGCTGCTCCTCCTGCGCCGGGCGGCGCAGGGCCGAGCCCTCCTCGCGACGCTTGGGCAGGCCACCGTCGAAGCCGGCGGCGATGACGGTCACGCGGACCTCGTCGCCGAGCGCGTCGTCGATGATCGTGCCGAAGATGATGTTCGCGTCGGCGTGGACGGCGTCGGCGACCATTGCAGCGGCCTCGTTGATCTCGAAGATGCCGAGGTCGGAGCCACCGGCGATAGAGAGCAGCACGCCGTGCGCGCCGTCGATGCTCGCCTCGAGCAGCGGGCTGGAGACGGCCATCTCGGCGGCGGCGACCGCACGGTCCTCGCCGCGGGCGGAGCCGATGCCCATCAGCGCGGAGCCGGCGTTGCTCATGACGGCCTTGACGTCGGCGAAGTCGACGTTGATCAGACCCGGGGTCGTGATCAGGTCGGTGATGCCGGAGACACCCTGGAGCAGGACCTGGTCGGCCTGGCGGAAGGCGTCCATGACCGAGACGTTGCGGTCGGAGATCTGCAGCAGCCGGTCGTTCGGGATGACGATGAGGGTGTCGACCTCCTCGCGGAGGCGCTCGATCCCCTCGTCGGCGGACTTCTTGCGACGGGCGCCCTCGAACTGGAACGGCCGGGTCACGACACCGATGGTCAGCGCACCGAGGCTGCGGGCGATGCGGGCCACGACCGGCGCGCCGCCGGTGCCGGTGCCGCCGCCCTCGCCGGCGGTCACGAAGACCATGTCGGCGCCCTTGAGCACCTCCTCGATCTCCTCGGCGTGGTCGTCGGCGGCCTTGGCCCCGACCTCGGGGTTGGCGCCGGCGCCGAGGCCGCGCGTCAGCTCACGACCGATGTCGAGCTTGACGTCGGCGTCGCTCATCAGCAGCGCCTGGGCGTCGGTGTTGATGGCGATGAACTCGACCCCCTTGAGGCCGACCTCGATCATCCGGTTGACGGCATTGACGCCACCGCCACCGATGCCCACCACCTTGATGATGGCCAGGTAGTTCTGTGCTGCTCCCACGGCGGCTCACCTCTCGAATTCGTCTGGTCCGTGTCGCTGTCTGCGTGCCTCCGAGGCCTTCTCAACTGTGACCCTCAACCTGAGGGTTATAGTTATGTCAACCTCGTCGTGGTCATGACAGTAGGCAGCACGCGAGACGATCCGCGGCAGACACGCCGACGGGTGTGCGCTCGCGGAACTTTCTCCGCGACCGGTCGACTATCGGGTCGTCGGAAGACCCGGCACCGACACGTCGATGGTGTGCGCGTGCGTCTTGAGGAGGGCCAGCAGCACCTTCGCCTTGGCCTCGGACTCCTCCGCGCTCCCCCACATGACGGTGCGGCCGCCACGCAGCGAGAGCTCGATGCGGTCGATGGTGGAGACGTCGATGTGGGCGACCTTGCCCGAGATCGACGACGGCAGCGATGCGGCCACCTTCGCGCCCTCCGACAGCGCGTCGGCGTCGGCCTTCGGCCCGGTGACGATGGTGGGCAGGCCCGCCGGCGGCTTCTTGAGGTAGGGGAAGAACGAGACGCCGGTGGCGTCCACCTGGACGAACTGCTTGCCGCGTGCCATCACCGCGACCGGCGTACGTTCGGTGATCTGGATGCGCACGTCGTGCGGCCACGAGCGAGAGACGTCGGCGGACTTCACGATGGCGAGCGCCTCGACCCGCAGCTGGATCGCGTGGAGGTCCTCGCGCGCCAGCGGCCCGCCGAGGGGAACCTCGGCGTGCTTGAGGACCTGCCCCTCCTGGAGCTGGTTCAGCCCGACGACCTTCACCCCGTCGGCGCGCAGCCACGGCGAGAAGTAGACCGCGTAGATGCCGAGCGCCACCACGGCCACCGCGGCCAGGCCGACCAGGACGTAGCGCAGCGTGAGCCAGCGCCGGCCCCACCGCCGGCGCAGGAAGCGGCGGCGGGTGCGCTCCTCGGTCGACCGGGACCCCTTCTGCTCAGCCTTGGCCATCGGTCCGCTCCTCCAGGGCCCGGACCAGCTGCGGGGCCAGCGCGGTCACGTCGCCCGCGCCCAGCGTCAGCAGCACGTCACCGGGGCGCGCCGCCCCCACCAGCAGAGGTACGACGGCAGCCCGGTCGGGCTCGAACCGCACCCGCTCGGCGGGCAGGTCGACAGCGCCCGCCACCAGCGCGCCGGTGATGCTCGGGTCGGGATCCTCGCGCGCGAGGTACACGTCGAGCACGACGACCTCGTCCGCGCCGGCCAGTGCCGCACCCATCTCCTCGGCGAAGATGCGGGTGCGGGAGACGAGGTGCGGCTGGAAGACGACCAGGACCCGGCCGCCGTCGTCGACCAGGCTGCGCGCGGCCTCGATGTCGCCGCTGATCTCGCTCGGGTGGTGGGCGTAGGAGTCGTAGACCCGCACTCCCCCGGTCTCGCCCTTGAGCTCCATCCGGCGGCCGGTGCCGACGAACTCGCCGAGACCGGCGGCCAGGTCGTCGAGGTCGAGGCCGAGCTCGAGACCCATCGCCAACGCCGCGAGCGCGTCGACGACGTAGTGGCGGCCGGGGATGCGGAGCGCGACCTCGCCGATCGTGCGCCCCTCCCGCACGACCGCGAAGGTGGTGCCGCCCCCGGCGGCACGGAGGTCGGTGGCGCGCAGGTCGGCGTCCTCGCTGGTGCCGACCGTGACGACGCGGCGACCCGCCGCATGCACCCGCTCCGCGAGCGCGGCCCCTCCCCGGTCGTCGACGCCGCAGACCAGGAAGCCGTCGGGCGAGATGCCGTCGGCGAAGGTGTCGAACGCACCGGCGTACGCCTCCTCGGTGCCCCACACGTCGAGGTGGTCGGCCTCGACGTTGAGCACGATGCCGGCGTAGGTGTCGTAGACGAGGAAGGCGCCGTCGGACTCGTCCGCCTCGGCGACGAAGTACTCCCCCGCGCCCAGGTCGGCGTTGCGGCCGGTCGAGCCGAGCACCCCGCCGACGGCGTACGACGGATCCGCGCCGGCGTGCAGCAGCGCGACCGCGAGCAGCGAGGTGGTGGTGGTCTTGCCGTGGGTGCCGGCGACGGAGAGGACCTTCTGCCCGGCCATCGCCGAGGCGAGGCCGGCGGATCGCGGCCACAGGGCGAGGCCCCGCTCGCGCCCGGCCAGGACCTCGGGGTTGTCCTCCCGGGCGGCCGTCGTGACGACCAGCGTGTCCGCGGCACCGACGTGGTCGGCGGCGTACCCGATGGTGACGGGCACGCCGAGCTCGCGCAGCGACGCCAGGAACGGCGTCTCGTTGTCGTCCGAGCCGGTGACCGTGGCGCCACGACGGGCCATGATCCGGGCGATGCCGGACAGACCGGCTCCGCCGATGCCGACGAAGTGGACCCGGCCGAGCTCGTCCGCGGGCGGGATCGAGTCCGGGACGGGCAGCCTCACCGGGCCACCTCGCGGATGATCGCGGCCAGACGCTCGTCGGCGTCACGCGGCACCAGGCCGGCCGCGGCCGCGCCCATCGCGGCCAGGCGGGCGGGGTCGCCGGCGAGATCGGTGACGGCCGAGGCGACGTAGTCGGCGGTGAACTCCGCGTCGGCGCAGCGCAGCGCTCCGCCCGCGTCGACGACGGGCTGGGCGTTGCGCCACTGCTCGCCGTTGCCGATGGTCAGCGGCACGAAGACCGCCGGCACGCCGGTGGCCGCGGCCTCGACGACGCTGCTCGCACCCGCCCGGCAGACCATCAGGTCGGCCGCGGCGAGGGCGTAGTCCATCCGGTCGACGAAGGGTA
The DNA here is from genome assembly GCA_009780515.1 of Nocardioidaceae bacterium. Classification (GTDB taxonomy): domain Bacteria; phylum Actinomycetota; class Actinomycetes; order Propionibacteriales; family Nocardioidaceae; genus Nocardioides. Next base: position 7,936 of record WQZX01000110.1, read on the forward strand.
CGACGACGTAGGGCACACCCGTCTGGACCGGCTGGACCCACTCGGGGTCCTCGGCGCCCTTGGGCCCCACGACGTGCAGCACCTGTACGCCGGCCGCGCCCAGCGCC
>WQZX01000111.1 GCA_009780515.1 Nocardioidaceae bacterium
CAACCACCGTCGGCGTCGCCTCATGCACGCCGAGGCCGCTACGAGCTGCTCGGGTCAGCAGGTCCGACCGACGCGCTGAACAGTGCCGGTGGCGTGGCGGCGTAGAGGAGAAGGGCAAGGCCCGAGCCCACCCCCGAGAGGAGTGCGACGATCACGCCGGGAGCGCCGAGCAGGCCGGCGGCGACTCCTGCGGCGCCGAGGAGGATCAGGCCGATCCCCAGAGGCAGGAACGCGCGCTGTCGGAAGGCCCAGGCGAAGGGCAGGAAGTGGATCCCCACGACCACGGCGACAAGCGCGACGCCGTAGGTGCCGTGGCCGTGCGAGCTCAACAGCCGGGTGCCGACCAAGAGGGCCGCGACCTCGAGCAGCACGCTCGTCCAGTAGATCGGGATCGCGCGTGCTCGCGGCTGCACCGTCACCTCGCCGAGGTCGCGCAGCCGCAGGAGGACGCCGACGAAGAGCGACAGGCCCAGCACGCGCAGCACCCAGCTCCACGGCCCGTTCGCGGCCCCTGCGTTGACGGCCACGAAGACCAGGCCGAACACCGCGCCGATGAGGCGCGCGACGAGCGAGCTGGTCACGCGGCCACCATGACACAGCCGGGACAGCGCTCTGGTGCACGTCCTGGCGCAGGACCCTTCACCGGCGATGTGCAGCGTGCGAGGCTCGCCGGACCCGGCGTCACCTCGACGCAGGTGCCAGTCGGAAGGAAGACCATGCATCGTCTCCTCGTCGACCAGAAGCTCTGGTCGTCCGCGAGCGCTTCAACGTCACCGACGAGAGCGGTGACGCCGTGTACGCCGTCGACGGCAGCCTGTTCAAGATCCCCAAGCAGTTCACGATCAACGACCCCGCCGGGCAGCTTCGGGCGCGCGTGTGGAAGAAGCCGGTGTCGTGGCTGCCTCGGTTCTTCCTCGAGGTCGACGGCGTGCAGGTGGCCGCCATCGCCAAGAAGCTCACCTTCCTGCGACCCCGCTACCTGATCGACGGCCCGGGGCTCTCGGTCACCGGCGACATGTGGGACATGAGCTTCGAGATCCACCGGGACGGTGTCGTGGTCGGTCGCGTGGACAAGAAGTGGCTCTCGGTGCGCGACAAGTACGCCATCGAGGTCGACCGGCCCGAGGACGAGCTCGTCGTGGTCGGCATCGTGCTCGCGATCGACTACGTCAAGCGCATGGAGAGCGAGTCCGCCGCGAGCGTGAGCCTGAGCAGCAGCTGATCGCGGCGACTCAGCTCAGGTGGTGCACCTCCTGACGGCCGTAGACCGGGGTCGGGATGCCCTCGTAGCGCGCCTTGAGCTGGAGCGCGAGGTAGAGCGAGTAGTGGCGTGACTGGTGCAGGTTGCCGCCCATGAACCACAGCTGATCGACCTGGGTCGGCTTCCACATGTTGCGCTGCTCACCCTCCCACGGCCCCGGATCCTTGGTGGTGTCGGAGCCGAGACCCCAGACCTTGCCGACCCGGTCGGCGACCTCCTGGCTGATGAGATCGGCGGCCCACCCGTTCATCGAGCCGTAGCCGGTGGCGTAGACGACGAGGTCGGCCGGCAGCGAGGTCCCGTCGTCGAGCACCACGGCGTCCTCGGTCAGCCGGCTGACCTGGCCGTGGGCGAGCTTCACCTCGCCGTCGGCGACCAGCTCGGCGGCGCCGACGTCGATGTAGTAGCCGGACCCGCGGCGGAGGTACTTCATGAACAGCCCCGAGCCGTCGTCACCCCAGTCGTGCCAGAAGCCGGCCTTCTCGAGCCGCTCGTAGAAGTCGCTGTCGCGCTCGCGCATCTGGTCGTAGAGCGGGATCTGGAACTGGTGCATGATCCGGTACGGCAGCGACGCGAAGATCATGTCCGCCTTCTCGGTCGTGACCCCTGCCGCCACAGCGCGCTCGGAGTAGAGATCGCCGAGGCCGATGTCCATCAGGGACGCCGACTTCACGATGTGCGTCGAGCTGCGCTGCACCATCGTCACGTCGGCGTCGTGCTCCCACAGGGCGCCGCAGATGTCGAAGGCCGAGTTGTTCGACCCGATGACGACGACCCGCTTGCCGGCGTAGGCGTCGGGGCCGGGGTGGTGGCTCGAGTGGTGCTGCTCACCCTTGAAGACGTCCATGCCGGGGATCTGCGGCACGTTCGGCTTGCCGGACATGCCCGTCGCCATGACGAGCTCGGTCGGGTGCAGCGTGACGTGCTCGCCGTCGCGATCGACCTCGACGGTCCAGGTCCCGGAGCCCTCGTCGTACGACGCGCTGGTCGCGGTCGTCGAGGACCAGTAGGGGACCTCCATGACCCGGGTGTAGAACTCCAGCCAGTCGCCGATCTTGTCCTTCGGTGCGAAGACCGGCCAGTTGTCGGGGAACTTCAGGTAGGGCAGGTGGTCGTACCACACCGGGTCGTGCAGGCAGAGGCTCTTGTAACGGCCGCGCCACTGGTCGCCGGGGCGCTGGTGCGTGTCGATCACGAGCGCCGGTACGCCGAGCTGCCGCAGTCGAGCGCCGAGCGCGATGCCGCCCTGGCCGCCCCCGACGATCAGCGTGTGCGGCTGCTCGGTCGCGCCGAGGCTCTCCGCCTCCCGCAGGCGCTTCTCCGACCACGACTCCCGGTTTCGATCGGCGCCGTGCTCGGCCCCCTTCGGTCGGCGTACGCCGCGCGGCTCCTCGTGCCCCGTCAGCTCCTGGAGCGTCGTGAGCATCGTCCAGGCCTTCTGTCGACCGTCCTCCTCGGCGAGCCGGAGCAGGCCGTGGCCTCGGCCGACGGCCGTCTCGAAGTCGAACCAGCAGGTGGTCACCCCGTCGGCGGTGTCGGCGGGCTCGGTGAGCGTGAACCCGCGCGGATCGGTCCGATCGAGGGTGCTCTCCAGCAGGTCGCTGACGCCGGCCGGGTTCTCGACCGTCACGAGGTTCCAGGAGAAGGAGACCAGGTCACGCCAGAAGCTGGCCGTCGCGAACATGCCGGCCGCGGCCTCGACGTCCCGGGCCCGGAGGGCTGCCTCGAAGTCGCCGAGCCAGGTGGCCGCCGGATCGGTCGTCGCCGGTGTCGGGAGTGTCTGCGTCATGCCCCCAGCACACGCTCGCGCGGATCCGGTGGGAAGGGTTGCAGCGAGTTGCATGTGGCCGCGCTCACATCCGACGGCCTACGCTCGGTGGGGCGAAGGAGGCGGCGATGAGCCAGCACGGGATCCCCGCGGTGCGCCCCGGCACCGATCTGGGCCGGCATGCCCGCGACCTGCTGCGCATCCACGACGCAGTGCTCTCCGGCCATCGCGCACCCGAGCAGCCCCGGACCCTGGTCGCGCGGTCGTGGCGCCGGGTCCTGGAAATGGGGCTGGACCCGGACCGCCGCGACGCCGGCGGCACGCCGTCGGCCGTCGACGCAGCTCGCCGGCGCGCAGCATCCCCCCTGTCGCTGGTGATCGACGACCTGCGGGCCGTCCTGACCTCGGCGGCGGACGCGGCGACGTACCTCATGGTGGTGACGGACGCCGACGGGATCGTGCTGTGGCGGGAGGGATCGGCGCGCGTGCGGTTGACCGCCGACCGACTGGGCTTCGCCGAGGGCGCGCGGTGGACAGAAGGAGCGGTGGGCACGAACGCGATCGGTACGGCGCTCGCGGAGGCCGCCCCGGTCGAGCTGTTCTCGGCCGAGCACTTCGAGCACCAGCAGCACCCTTGGTACTGCACCGCGGCTCCCGTCCACGACCCACGCACCGGCGCACTGCTCGGCGTCGTCGACGTCAGCGGGCCGGCACTCACCCTCCACCCGGCGCTCGGGGCCCTCGTCGAGAGCAGCGTGCGCCTGGCCGAGATGTCGTTGTGGCGCCGCCATCAGGAGGGCCTCGCACGACTTCGCCGCGAGACCGAGCACGTCGTCTCGACGGTGACCGGACCGCTGCTCGTCGTGGACGACCACGGCTGGGTCGCCCACCACGCCGGCGTCGCGGCGCGTGACCGGATCGAGGTCCCGCGGTCCGACCGGGCCCTCGCCGTACCCGGTCTCGGGCTGTGCGTCCCCGAGCGGATCGCCGGCGAGCGGGGCTGGTTGGTGCGGCCGGCGACGCCGGATGCCCGGCTGACCGCCTGCCTCGACCTCACCGACTCGCCGTTGCTCGAGCTGACCTCCGACGCCGGCACCTGGCGTACGACGCTCACCCGGCGGCATGCCGAGATCGTCCGGCTGCTGCACCGCGCGGGACCGGAAGGCCTCACCGCCGCCAGCCTGAGCCGGGCCGTCTTCGGCGACGCCGAGCACGTCGTCACCGTGCGGGCCGAGGTCTCCCGGCTCCGTCGCGTCATCGGCGCGCTCGTGGCGACCAATCCCTACCGGCTGGCCGACAGCGTCACGCTCACCGTCACCCCGCGCTCGGACCTCGACGGGCGTCACCGGCTCGGTCAGCACGGGTAGGGCCCGCTCGGCGCGAGTCCGTATGGCCTCGCGCCGAGCGGGCCGGCCAGGCCGGCCGCGAACGGGCGTTGTCGTGAGCGTCGCGAGGGTGCCCCCGCGCGAGACGCTTCAGCGACCGCTGGTCACCTCACGCGCTTGGCGGCGCTCGCCTCGGTCAGCGGCTTGTAGCCGGTGAGCGTGCCGGTGACCTTGACGGTCACCTTCTTGCCCTTGAGGCTGCGGGTCAGCTTCAGCGAGGCCTTCGTGCCGCCCTTGATCGCCTTGCCGTTCGCGAACCACCTGTAGGCGAGGTGGACGCCCTTGGGAGTCCAGGCGCCTGCGTGCGCAGTGAGGCGCTTGCCGACCTTCGCTGTGCCGCTGATCGTGGGCCGTTTGCCGTGGAGCGTGCCGAGCGGCTTCGCGATCTGGATCGCCGGCACCGTGACGGGGTAGGTCTTGCCGAGCGTGTCGGTCAGCGTCGCCACCGTCTTCGCGGCCTGCGAGGACGTGACGTTCACCGGCGCCGGGCACGCCTGGTTCAGCACGGCGTCCTGGTTGCTGCAGGTGAAGGTGACCGTGACCGGCGTGGTGTAGGCGCCGGCCGCGTTCTTCTTGGCCGGCGTCGTGGTGCCCTCGGCCGTCACCGCGGTGGTGACCTTCGCGCCCACCTGCCCGGCGATCGGGGTGGCGCAGGTGGCCTGCGCCGTACGGATCGCGTGGCCGCTGTCGTCGCCGTCGTCCGACCACCACACCGAGCGGAGGCCGGTGGTGGCGTCGCACTCGGTCGGGGGCTGGAACGTGAAGCCCTCGTTGTTGACGTTGGGGCCGCCGGTCGGCCGGTCGTAGACCGTGGACACGGAGAAGTGGCCCTGGTTGGCGTCACCGGCCGTGGTGTCCAGCTTCGCGATCGAGGTCTGGCCACCGCAGGTGTTGTCGCAGTCGAGCCAGAGCGCGTCCTGCGACGGGTCCCAGGCGGCGTCCATGATCGTGTTGAAGCCGCTGTTGAACGACGCGATGCGGTGGAAGCTCCCGTCGGACTGCAGCACGTAGGCGTAGATGTTGCCGTCCGCCTCCAGGCCGCCGAAGAAGACACCGCCGAAGTGGTCGCCGTACTGGCTGGGGTCGTACGTCGCGCCGGCGTCGGTCTTGAAGCCGTTCGCGACCAGATAGCCGTCGGGGACGAAGGCGAGCGCCTCCATGCCGAGGTTGGCGTCCGCGGGGGGCAGGTTGAAGTCGGGCTCGAGGTTCCACTCCCTGGTGGCGTTGATCGCGCCGCCGGAGACCTGGCTCGGGTCGTACTCGAGGATGGAGACCTTCGACACGCCGCCGTTGAGGTTGTCGCGCTCGGTGGAGACGAAGACCTTGCCGCCGACCGCGGTGACGCCCTCCGAGTCGGGCTGGCCGGTGCCGTCCGGGTAGTGCAGCTTGACGCCCTGCTCCCAGCCGGCGGCCGGGCCCCAGTTGCCGTTTGCGTCCTGGACGATCTTGAACAGGCTGGACTCGCCGGTGTTCAGCGGCGCGCCCGAGTCGCCGTTCTCCACGCCCCACATGTAGTCGTCCGCGCGCGTGGCGCCGGCGACGTAGAAGAGGCCCGAGAGGTTCTGACCGAAGTCGGTGTTGTCGACGGTCGTCACGGCCTGCGGACCGGGCCAGGCCACCGAGGGCAGCGAGCTCGTTCCCGGGGGCGGGGTGGTGCTGCCCCCGCCGGTGTCGTCGCCACTGCTCTGGCCGACCGCGACGTAGGAGCCCGGTGACCCGGTCGCACCCGAGGCGCTCGTGGTGGAGCCCTCGCCGTCGCCCGCGGTGCTCAGGGTCCAGCCGGTGGTGTCGGCCGCGGCGCCGAGGTGTGCGGAGTCGGGGTAGGCGGAGACGCCCTTGCCGGGGAAGAAGCCGGCGGCGTACGACACGTCGTCGACGATCGTGCCGGTGTTGTCGTAGACGGTCGGGGTGTCGGGTCCCTTGTCGAGCGTCGCGGACAGTCCGTTGGCCTTGTCGTCGATGATCGCGACGGAGGCAGGGAGGTTCCACTCGGTGCGGAACTCGTCGGCTGTCACGTCGGTGATGAGCACCGACGCCCCCGGGTCGACCGTGCCGAAGTCGTCGAGCGGGAGCGTGCTCGAGCCGTCCTTGCTCGTGTAGGTCCAGCCCGTGAAGTCCTGGGGTGCGGTGCCGACGTTGGTCAGCTCGACGTACTCGCCGTCGCCGTCGGTGGTGCCCATCTTGCCGCCGTACGCGACCTCGGTGATCCGGATGTCCGGAGCCTTGGTGGCGAGCGGCGTCGTGCCGGGCGAGCCGACGGAGCCCGACGCGCTGGTCCAGGAGCCCTCGCCGTCGCCCGCGGTGCTCAGGGTCCAGCCGGTGGTGTCGGCCTCCGCGCCGAGGTGCGCGGCGTCGGGATAGGCGGAGACGCCCTTGCCGGGGAAGAAGCCGGCGGCGTACGACACGTCGTCGACGATCGCGCCGGTGTTGTCGAAGACGGTGGGGGTGTCGGGACCCTTGTCGAGCGTGACGGAGAGTCCGTTGGACTTGTCGTCGATGATCTTGACCGAGCCGGACAGGCCCCACTCCGTGCGGAACTCGGGTGCGGTGACGTCGGTGATGAGCACCGACTCGCCCGGGTCCACCGTGCCGAAGTCGTCCAGCGGCAGGGTGCCGGCACCCGGCTTGCCGCTGTAGGTCCACCCGGCGAAGCTCTGCGGGGCGGTGCCGACGTTGGTCAGCTCGACGTACTCACCGTCGCCGTCGGCACCGGCGATCTTCCCGCCGTACGCGACCTCGGTGATCTTGATCGAAGCGGTGCCGGTCGCACTGGCCTGGCCCGCTCCGGCCACCGCTGCAACGGTCAGCGCTGGGACCATGACTGCGAGTGCGACGTACGCACTGCGCCGTCGTATTGCGTTACCCACGAACAGACTCCTCATCTCCTGTGAACCCCGTAGGGCATGGCCGAGCTCCCGCGGAGCTCGGTGTCGGACGAGCAGCAGATGGCCGGAGCCCACGCGCACGTCGAGCGAATCGTGGGGCCGCTTGACGTCGCGGGCATGAATGAGCGGCGAATCCCGCGGGAAGCGGGGCCGACTACGCAGTGCGTGAGAGCGGATCCACCGGCGACGACGACCATCCACGCGCCGGCCGGGCTGTGACCTGTCGCTCAAGACATTGGATACGTGACGGATTGTTGTACGGACGCTCCGTGTCCCCTTCCCTGTCGGCCCCGGTGCGGTCGCCGCGTACCGACGTCGTCCTGTCACCGGTCCCGCAGGGGTGGCGTAACTCTGGCGGAACTAGATAGGCTGGCCTCGATGAGCGGAACGGAGGCAGGTGGTCCCGGCCCGAGCGGACGGAAGGTCCCCGCCGGCTGGCGCTCGCCGGACCCCCGCCGGGAGCGTGCGCAGCGACTCGCCTCGCTCCTGCGTGAGCGCATCGCCACCGGCGAGCTCGCCGCCGGATCGCGGCTCGACGAGTCCGCCCTGGCGGCGGACTGCTCAGCCTCCCGCAACACCGTCAGGGAGGCGTTGGGCCTG
>WQZX01000112.1 GCA_009780515.1 Nocardioidaceae bacterium
ATCTTCCGCGACTGACGTCCGGCCGGTCCGTAGGGTCGGTCCCATGAGCAGGGCAGCGAGCCGTGTCGCCGGCATGGGTACGACGATCTTCGCCGAGATGTCGGCGCTCGCGACCCGGACCGGGTCGGTCAACCTGGGCCAGGGCTTCCCCGACGTCGACGGCCCGCCGGAGGTGATCGCGGCGGCGGTGGCGGCGCTTGAGGGAGGCGCGAACCAGTACGCCCCCGGCACCGGCGTGCCGGCGCTGCGTCACGCGATCGCGGCCCACCAGCAGCGGCACTACGGCATCGCCCTCGACCCCGACAGCGAGGTGCTGGTCACCACCGGCTGCACCGAGGCGATCGCGGCGGCCGTCCTCGGTCTGGTCGATCCCGGCGACGAGGTCGTCGTGCTCGAGCCCTACTACGACTCCTATCCCGCGATGATCGACTTCGCCGGCGGCGTACGACGACCGGTGACGCTGCACGCGCCCGACTTCCGCCTCGACCCCGACGAGCTGCGCGCCGCCATCACCCCGCGGACCCGGGTGGTCCTGCTCAACAGCCCGCACAACCCGACCGGCCGGGTGCTGACCGACGAGGAGCTGGGAGCGGTGGCCGACGTGGCGATCGAGCACGACCTCGTCGTGGTCACCGACGAGGTCTACGAGCACCTCACCTTCGACGGTCGCCGGCACGTGCCGCTGGCGACCCTGCCCGGGATGTCCGAGCGGACCCTCACGCTCAGCAGCGCCGGGAAGTCCTACTCCTTCACCGGGTGGAAGGTCGGCTGGGCCACCGGGCCCGCGGACCTCGTCACGGCGACGATGGCCGCCAAGCAGTGGCTGAGCTACACCTCCGGCGCCCCGCTTCAGCCGGCGGTCGCCGTGGCGCTCGACGAGCACCCGGACTTCCCCGCCGAGCTCGCGCGGACCCTCCAGGCCGGACGCGACCGGCTGGTGGCCGGGCTCGACCGGGCCGGGCTGGCGGCGTACGTCCCCGAGGGGACGTACTTCGCCACCACAGACGTCCGTGGGCTCGGCTGGACCTCCGGGCTCGACTTCTGCCTGGCGCTGCCCGAGCGGGCCGGCGTCGTGGCGGTGCCGTCACGTTCCTTCTACGACACCGCCGCCGGCGACACGCTCGTGCGCTGGGCCTTCTGCAAGCGCCCGGAGGTCCTCGACGAGGCGGTACGCCGCCTCACCGCGGCCGATCTGTCAGCGTGAGGCGCGGATCGCCCAGCGCAGCGCGGCCCGGCCAGCGACGGCGCGTGGCGGCGGAAGCGCGCTGGACGCCTGCGGACCCTTGCCCGCCTTCGGCGGCGCACCGGGCGGCAGCGCCTTCACGTTCTTCGGCAGCTTGATGCCGCGCACGATGCCGGCACGGAAGTCCTGGTACTTCTTGTTGACCGCCACCGCGACCCACACCAGCGAGGTACGACGCACGTGGACCACGCGGCTGCCGTGCGGCGCGATGCGAGCCATGGCGTCGGGCTTGCTGGCCTTGTAGCTGCCCCACTCGACGAAGATCGGGATGCCGCTCTGGTTCGCGATTTGGAGCGTCCCGGGGTGCTGGAGCCGCTTCGCGACCCGCACGTGCATCGGCGGTTTCGCCTTGACCGTCACGGTCACGGTGCCGGCCGAGTTGTAGCCGCTCTGGAAGTCGCACGCGTAGTAGGTGAAGGAGAAGGTGCCGGCCTTCCCGTTGGATCCGATCGCGACCTTGCCGTTACCGATCACCTCGGCCTCGGCGAAGAGCGCACGCGGGACGCCGGCCAGTCCGCAGACCGCGAGCGAGCCTCCGGTCGGGTCGGTGTCGTTGGCGAGGACGTTCAGCTCGGCGAAGCCGCCGGTGTACATCGTGACCTGATCTTCCATCGTCACCGGTGAGTCCGGATCGGCATGCGCGGGGACCGTGCCCACCCCGAGTGCGAGCAGCAGAGCGAGCACCGCTCCGCGAACGATCACCTTCATGTACAGCCTCCATGGGCCGAGGGGCGGCCCACTACCGCCAGGTGCGCAAAAACTAGTACGCCGGGCTCCGGGTTGGAGGGCGAACGGCGAAACTCGTGCCCGAGGTCCTCAGCGGCGCCGGGATCCCCGCCAGGCGGCGACGTCGGCGCGGAACAGCTGACGGGCGGCGACCGCGCAGCAGACCGCGACCAGGACGATCGGCGGGAAGGTGAGCGCGATGACCACGGAGCCCACGCCGGCCGCGATCGCGGACACGGCCAGCGTGATCCGCGCCCACGTGTGGCCGAGGAAGGCGAAGCCGGCGACCACCATCGCCGCCACGCACCACAGCAGCACCAGCACGAGCAGGCCGGCCATCTCGGCCCGCAGCTGCGCGACGGTCACGCCGTTCGCGAGCGAGCCGAGCAGCCGCCTGTCCTGGTCGAGCCCCGTGGAGAGGTAGTGGTGGGCCGAGGAGGTGTCGAGCCAGAAGAGGCCGGCGACGGCGAACAGCGCGGCGACCAGGGAGCCGGCCCAGGCCAGCACGCACGCCGTCAGCAACGCGGGCGGACGACGATCGGGCACCGGCTGGCGGGGCGCCACCACCGGCGGCGGCAGCGTCGCGAGCTGCACCGGCCCCGGCTGCGCCTGCGGGTCGCGCTGCTCCGCCGGGGGCTGCTGCGGCGGTGTGTGCAACGACGGCGGCCCGAAGGGGTCGGGCCGACGGGGCCGGCCGGCCCCGTCGGGCCCCTGCCGGCGGTAGCGGGCCATCCAGTCGCGGCCGGCGTACCAGTCGTGGGTGGGCGGCAGCCAGAGCGTGACGATGCCGGCCATGACCAGCGGCTCGAAGTAGCCGGCCGTGCCGAGCCAGCCGAGCACGACCGCCGGCAGGAGGGCCGTCAGGGCGATCCGCGCCGAGGCGGAGCGCTTGAGCACTTGGAAGCCGAGCACCGCCGCGGCGGCGGCCGCTCCGCCGCCGATCAGGCACAGCACCTGCATCACCCGGGACAGCGTCGAGACGCTCGCCGGGGTGCCTCCGAAGGACCACCCCTTCGCCAGCCTCGCCAGCTCCTGCTGCATCTCCATCGAGTGCAGGCCCGAGATCCGCTGCCACGCGGTGAGGATCGCGAGCAGCGAGCCGCCCACGATCAGCCACACCGCGAAGGTGGCCTGGCCGGGACGGGGCTGGCTGCTCATGCGCCCCATTCCACCAGACCACCCTCGCGGCCGATGCCCTCCGGTCAGCCGTCGGTCGACAGGACGAGACCGTCCTCGCCGCGGTCGACGGTGACCGAGCCCCCGTCGGCGACCGCGCCGGCCAGGAGCGCCTTCGCCAGGCGGTCGCCGATGGCGGTCTGCACGAGGCGCCGCAGCGGCCGGGCGCCGTACGCCGGGTCGTAGCCGACGTCCGCCAGCCACCGTCGGGCGGCGTCGGTGACCTCGATCGAGATCCGCCGGACCGCGAGCCGCCGCTCGAGCGACTGCAGCTGCAGGTCGACGATGTGGCCGAGGTCGTCCTTGGACAGCGCGTCGAAGGTGACGATCTCGTCGAGCCGGTTGAGGAACTCCGGCTTGAAGCTCTGGCGTACGACGGCCAGCACCTGCTCCTTCGCCTTGTCCGGGTCGAGCGTCGGGTCGACGAGGTACTGCGAGCCGAGGTTCGAGGTCAGGATCAGGATCGTGTTGCGGAAGTCCACGGTCCGGCCCTGGCCGTCGGTCAGCCGCCCGTCGTCGAGCACCTGCAGCAGGATGTCGAAGACCTCGGGGTGGGCCTTCTCGACCTCGTCGAGCAGCACGACCGAGTAGGGGCGGCGGCGTACCGCCTCGGTCAGCTGACCGCCCTCGTCGTAGCCGACGTAGCCCGGAGGGGCACCGACGAGGCGCGAGACCGAGTGCTTCTCGGCGTACTCGCTCATGTCGATGCGCACGATCGCCCGCTCGTCGTCGAACAGGAAGTCCGCCAGCGACTTGGCCAGCTCGGTCTTGCCGACGCCGGTCGGGCCGAGGAACAGGAACGAGCCGGTCGGGCGGTCGGGGTCGGCGACACCGGCCCGCGCGCGTCGTACGGCGTCGCTGACCGCGGTCACCGCGGCGGACTGGCCGATCAGGCGCTCACCGATGACCTGCTCCATCTCGAGCAGCTTCGCGGTCTCGCCCTGGAGCATGCGACCGGTCGGGATGCCGGTCCACGCCTCCACGACCTCCGCGACCTGGGTGGCGCCGACCTCCTCGCCGACCAGCTTCTCCTCGCCAGGCTGGTCGAGCTTGTCGAGACCCTCCTGGACGTTGCGCATCCGCGACTCCAGCTCCGGGATCTGGCCGTAGAGGATCTCCGAGGCCCGCCCGAGGTCGCCCTCGCGCTGCAGCCGCTCGGCCTCGATGCGCAGCTGGTCGAGCTGGCGGCGGAGGTCGCCCTCGCCCTCGAGCTCGGCCTTCTCGCGCTCCCAGCGCAGCTCCAGCCCGCGCAGCTCCTCCTCCTTGTCGGCGAGGTCCTCGCGCAGGGCGGCCAGCCGCTCGACAGAGGCGTCGTCGTGCTCCTTGGCGAGGGCGAACTCCTCCATCTTCAGCCGGTCGACCTGGCGGCGGAGCTGGTCGATCTTCTCGGGGCTCGACTCGATCTCCATGCGGAGACGCGAGGCGGCCTCGTCGATCAGGTCGATCGCCTTGTCGGGCAGCTGCCGGCCGGTGATGTACCGGTCCGACAGGGTGGCCGCGGCGACCAGCGCGGAGTCGGTGATCCGTACGCCGTGGTGGGCCTCGTACTTCTCCTGGATGCCGCGCAGGATCTGGATGGTGTCCTCGACGCTCGGCTCGCCGACGTACACCTGCTGGAAGCGGCGCTCCAGGGCCGGGTCCTTCTCGATCGACTCGCGGTACTCGTCGAGGGTGGTCGCGCCGATCATGTGCAGCTCGCCGCGCGCCAGCATCGGCTTGAGCATGTTGCCGGCGTCCATCTGGCTGTCGCCGCCGGCGCCCGCACCGACGACCGTGTGCAGCTCGTCGATGAAGGTGATGACCTGGCCCTCGGACTGCTTGATCTCCTCGAGCACGGCCTTGAGCCGCTCCTCGAACTCGCCGCGGTACTTCGCGCCGGCGACCATGCCCATCAGGTCCAGGCTGAGGACCCGCCGGCCCTTGAGGGAGTCGGGTACGTCGCCGTCGACGACCCGCTGCGCGAGCCCCTCGACCACGGCGGTCTTGCCGACGCCCGGCTCGCCGATGAGCACCGGGTTGTTCTTGGTACGACGGCTGAGGACCTGGACCACACGCCGGATCTCGGCGTCGCGGCCGATGACGGGGTCGAGGCGGCCCTCCTCGGCGGCCCTGGTCAGGTCGACGGAGTACTTGTCGAGCGCCTCGTAGGTGTCCTCGGCGTTCTCGCTGGTCACGCGGCGGCCGCCCCGCAGCGCGTCGACGACCTCGCGGATGCCGCCCGCGGTGAGGCCGGCGCCCTCGAGGACGGTCTTGGCGGTGCTGTCGACGGTCGCCAGAGCGATCAGCAGGTGCTCGGAGGCGACGAAGTCGTCCTTCATCGACTGCGCGAGGTCGAGCGCGGACGCCAGGACGCGGGTGGTGGCGGCCGAGGCGGTCGGCTGCTTGACGGTCGCGCCGCTGGCGGACGGCAGCTTGTCGCGCTCGGCAGCGGCGGCGTGCACGAGCTCGCTCGCGTCGACGCCGGCCTTGGTGACGACGCTGGCCGTGCTCCCCTCGTTCTGCAGCAGCAGCGCGAGGAGCAGGTGGATGGGCTCGAGGGTGCTGTGGCCCACCGACGTCGCGGCGAGCTGCGCCGCCTCGATCGCCTCGCGGGCACGGGTCGTGAACTTGTCGGCGCCGAACTGGCTCAATGCAGGCTCCTCTGGTCTGTCGATCCGATCATCGACGCTGCGCGGCCGGGTCACCACTGCGGCGTCGTACATCGGGATCAACGCACGGAAAGTTGAGCCGATTCCCCTCAACTTTGAGAATTTCGCCGAACCTGCGCGGAGCTGCCGGCGCCGGACCGGTCCTGCGATTCGCGCGAGCCCTCAGGACGTGCGGTCGTGGTGGCGCGGCAGTCGGAAGAGCGAGCGCAGCCGCTCGACGGCCGCACGGTCTCCGGTCACTGCGGCGTCCCCTGCCGCGATCGCCTCGGCGAGGGTGGCCTCCTGGGCGGTCACGCGGAGCAGCGTCTCCTCGCTCATCGCGATGGTCGCGTCCGGCCGCTGTGCGGGGCCGTGCAGGGTCTCGATGGCGCCGTCGTCGACGTGCACGTGGAAGACCTCGTCGTCGATCCGGAACTCGTAGGTCGCCCGGAAGCCCACCGCCGCCTCCGGGTCGAAGCAGGCGCGCAGGCCGAGCAGCGCCCAGCCCGGGTGGAACGTCTCGGCCTCCTGCCGCTCGCCCATCGCCCACTTCATCCCCCAGCGGGCCAGTGCGAGCACCGCGGGAGCGAGCTCCTCGCCGGCCTCGGTGAGCGCGTACGCCGGCGTCCGGGCCGGCGGCGGGAGGGTGACCTTGCGGGCCAGCCCCTCGCGCTCGAGGTGCTTGAGCCGGGAGGCGAGCAGGCCGGTGCCGAGCCCGCGCAGCCCGGCCTGGAGATCGCCGAACCGCTTGGGGCCGGTCAGCAGCTCGCGGATCAGCAGCAGGGTCCAGCGATCGCCGACGAGATCGAGGGTCCGGGCGGTCGCGCAGTACTGGTGATAGGTCCGCTGCTCCACTTCAACATTCTAGGCTCGGCGGTTCCGCTTCTAGGACCTTCCCGCCGCGAGCAGCAGGTCGGCGAGGGCATCGGGCCGGGTCAGCATGATGTCGTGCGGGCCCTCCAGCGCGAGCCGGCGGTAGCCGAGCCGTTCGGCGTACGCGTCGAACGGGAAGCCCTGCGGCGTACAGCCGATCGAGGTGCCCGGGATGCGCTCGACCGCGCCGCTCAGCCGGGTCGGCTCGGCGAAGCTGCGCAGCGGCTGCGGGACAAGGCGGGGCGCCAGCCAGGCGGCGGCACCGGCCTCCTCGATGCCGTACGCCGACGGTGGCGGCGCCGGGATCGACCGGCCGTCCCCGCTCTGCTCCGCTGCTGCTCGCATCGCCCGGACGAACCGCTCGGGCGCCAGGCCGAACAGGCTGGCGCCGTCCGGTCCGGCCCAGCCGTCGACCAGGACGAGGTCGCCGACGAGGTCCGGACGGGCGTCGGCCGCCTCCCGGACGACGAGCCCGGCGTAGCTGTGCCCGACCAGCACCAGGTCGTCCGGCGCAGCGGCATCCAGGGCGGCGGTCACGATCGCAGCATGGTCGTGCAGGCCGTGATCACCGGGGGCGCTCAGGTCCGGGGTCAGCGTGCGTGCGCCCGCGGACCGCAGCAGCGGTACGACGCGGTCCCAGGCCCACGGGCCGTGCCAGGCGCCGTGGACGAGTACGTAGGTGGTCACAGGTCCTCCTCGTGATGGGTCTCGGGTCGGATGCCGCGCAGCACGGGCAGCACCCCGGCGGCGAGCTGCTCCAGGCCCGCCTCGTGGTCGTCCGTCGCGAGCCGGATCACCAGGTGGCGGGCGCCGGCCGCGACGTACCCGCCGAGCCAGGCGGCGGCCTCGGCGGCGCTGCCGGCGAACATCGCCTGGATCGCGGCGACGCGCTCCAGGGGCGCGTCGTAGTAGGGCTCGATGCTGGCGCGCAGCCGCCGCCGTGCGCGCGCCGAGTCCTCGTCGAGACCGAGCGTGGCGTAGAGCGCGGCGGTGACCGGCCGGGTCGCCGCCTCCCGGATGGCCCGTACGCCCGCGGCGTAGCCGGTGACCTGGGGCGGGTACGGCAGCCAGCCGTCGGCCACGCGGGCGACCCGCGCCAGGGCCGTGCGGCCGTCGCCGGCGAGCCAGATCTGCGGCCCGGCGGGATTCGACGGCGTGGGAGCGATCCGTACGTCGTCGAAGGCCACGTGCCGACCGCGGTAGGAGACCGGCTCGCCCGACCAGAGCCGTCTCATCACCTCGA
>WQZX01000113.1 GCA_009780515.1 Nocardioidaceae bacterium
GGGGCCGTGGTCGCTGTCGCTCATGACTCTCCTCGTTCGACGGCCGTCCACGGTGTCAACGCAGCGACCTGGGCGCGGTCACGCCACGGACCGCGAGTGGCCGCGGTCAGGCGGGACGCCGGGCGATGCGGAGTCCGAGGAGGTACATCTCGCAGCCTAGGCAGAAGCCGAAAGCCGCGTTGAGGAGAGCCGCGATCACGGCGAGGCCGGCCGCGACCTGACCGAGCAGGATGGCGCCGGAGACGTAGCCGACGAGACTCACCACGGCGAAGACCAGGCCGACGCCCTGCGCGAAGCGGGGCGGTCGCGGGTCCTCGGTCTCCGCCGGCGGCGTGAGCCGCGGGCGGATGAGGGTGCGGAAGACCAGCCCGGTCGGGGTCTTCTGGACGCCGAGCAGCACGCCGATGGCGAAGCAGACGGCCTGGATGCCGACGAGGATCGCCGACACGGTGTGGTTCGGGACGACGAGGGCCACCGCGAGGATCACCAGCGTCACGGTCGCGGTGAACCGGGGACCGCGCGGATCGATGCCGCCCCCGACCCGAGGAGGCGCGCCGGCGCTGACTCGCGCGGTCATCGTGCGACCTCCGGGAGCACGGCGAGCACCTGCTCGCGCCGCGGCGCCCCGGCGGCACGCGTCAGCTCGGCCCCGGTCGCGTCGAGGACCAGGGTCGTCGGGGTGCGCCGTACGTCGAGGGCCCGGACGAGGCCGAGATGCTTCTCGGCGTCGACCTCGAGGTGGGTCACGCCGTGCTCGCGACCGGCGATGTCGCCCAGCAGCACCCGGGTCGTGCGGCAGGGCGCGCAGAACGACGACGAGAACTGGACGAGGGTCGCCCGCTCCCCCAGCTCGACGTCCGGCAGGGCGGCGGCGAGCGCGGCCCAAGGGGTCTGGTC
Source organism: Nocardioidaceae bacterium (assembly GCA_009780515.1). Lineage (GTDB taxonomy): Bacteria > Actinomycetota > Actinomycetes > Propionibacteriales > Nocardioidaceae > Nocardioides. Next base: position 898 of record WQZX01000113.1, read on the forward strand.
GCCCCGCTCCCCAGCGGCCGCGCCCGCCACCGGCTCGACCCCGGGCTGGTCGAGCGTGTCGACCCCCTTGAACCGGCCGTCGGCGTACCGGCGGTAGAGGCCGAAGCCCAGGGCAGCCACGACCGCCACCACGAGGATCGCGATTCCGGTCATGGCTGCTCCTGGGTCTTGTGCGTGTTCGGCTGAACGGGTCGATCAGCCGAGATGTCTCGCGCGGCGGCGTGGCGGGCCGATGTCGTCAGAGGCTGATGGTGACCTCGGCGACCTCACCGACCTGGGCGGCGACGGTGCGGTCGACCGTCTCCGCTCCGGGGGCGAGGGTGCGGAGGGTCCACTGGCCGTTGCCGGCGAAGAACCGGAAGTGGCCCGTGGCCGAGGTCGGGACCTCGGCGGTGAACTCGCCGGTCGAGTCGAGCAGGCGGACGTAGGCGTTGCCCACGGGCTCCTCGCCCTTGACGACCTGGCCCTGGATCACGGCCTCCTTGGCGGCGACCACGTCACCGAGGCCGAGGCCGCCGACCTTCGCGCCGCACATCAGAGGGTCCCCGGCTCGTCGCCGAGGGCGACCGGGACGCCGACCAGGCTGCCGTACTCGGTCCAGGAGCCGTCGTAGTTCTTGACGTTCTCGTTGCCGAGGATCTCCTTGAGCACGAACCAGGTGTGCGAGGAGCGCTCACCGATGCGGCAGTAGGCGATGGTGTCCTTGGCGTCGTCGAAGCCGGCCTCGCCGTAGATCTGGCGCAGCTCGTCGTCGGACTTGAAGGTGCCGTCGTCGTTGGCCGCCTTGCTCCACGGGACGTTCACGGCGGTCGGGATGTGGCCGGCGCGCTGCGACTGCTCCTGCGGGAGGTGGGCCGGGGCGAGGAGGCGGCCGGCGAACTCGTCGGGGCTGCGGACGTCGACCAGGTTCTTGGTGCCGATGGCCTCGACGACCTCGTCGCGGAACGCGCGGATCGTGTGGTCCTGCTCGGTGGCCGTGTAGGAGGTCTTCGCGCGGCTGGGCGCCTCGTCGGTCAGCTCGCGGCTGTCCAGCTCCCACTTCTTGCGGCCGCCGTCGAGCAGCTTGACGTCCTGGTGGCCGTAGAGCTTGAAGTACCAGTAGGCGTACGCCGCGAACCAGTTGTTGTTGCCGCCGTAGAGCACGACGGTGTCGTCGTTCGCGACACCGCGCTCGGACAGCAGCGCCTCGAACTGCTCCTTGTTGACGAAGTCGCGACGGACCTGGTCCTGGAGGTCGGTGGTCCAGTCGAGCTTGATGGCGCCCTTGATGTGGCCCTTGTCGTAGGCGGTGGTGTCCTCGTCGACCTCGACGAGCACGACCTTGTCGTTGTCCAGGTTGTCCGCCACCCACTGGGCGGAGACGAGCGAGTTCTCGCGGCTCATGTTGAAAGTATCCTTAATTGGTTGACTTTGTGCAATACCGTAGTGACCGACGCATACTCGACAACACGGGGATATTGCGGGCGCAACGGTCCGAGAGCTCGGATCCAGAGGAAGCGCCCAGGTCGGTCGACGCGGCTCAGCCGCAGGTCGGGACCCCGCTCAGCGCATTCGACACAGCGCCGAGCTGACGCGGCAGTTGTCGACTGCACGGCGCTTGGTCAGCAGGGTCGCGGGCATGACGGCAACACTAGGGCGATTCGGGCCGCCGCCCCAACGAATCGCTCGGATAGTGAGACGCGTGATCGTATTGTGAGATCAGCAGGCGGAGGGGACCGTCGCGGACTGCGTCCCGGGCTGCGAGCCCGGGGTCACCGCGAGCTGCCAGCTGCCGGTCTGGCGGATCCCCGAGCGCATCACCCAGGAGATCGAGTGGGTCTTGCCGGGGTCGAGGTGCACCCCGACCGTGGCCACCTCGCGACCGGCGAACGGCACCAGCACGGGCTTGGCCATCGTCTTGCCGTCGATGGTCAGGCTGCTGACGGTGCCGCCGATCGGCGAGGTCAGGTACACCACGACGTACTGCTGGCCCTTGGTGATGCCGCGCGACGGATCCGCCCAGCCGGTGACGCTGTCGGGGAGCGACCGTACGTCGGGAGGGCTGTCGTTGGTCAGCGTGGCCGTTCCGGCGGCGGTCTGGATCCCGTCGCCGCACGAGCGCGCCGCGACATCGGCGGAGTAGCGCAGGTAGTAGGACATCTTCGACTGCGTCGAGTCGTTGATGTAGACGCCCGCCTGCGGGTGGCTGGTCGCCTTGGTCGGGAACTCCCCCGCGATCGCCGTACCGGCTATCTGGCGCTGGTCGGCCGGCACGAACGAGTGCATCTTGACGCGACCCTCGGCCACGCCCCGGACCAGGCCGCGGATCGCGGTCACCGGATCGCCGTGGCCGTCGGCGAAGGTGTTGAAGACCGCCTTCGCGACGGCGTTCTGGTAGGCCGACTGCACGGCGTTGTTCCCGGTGAGCCGGTAGATGGCGTTCTCGACCGCGGGCACGACGGTGTTCCAGCTCAGCGCCGGGTAGCCCGGCACCTGGATCTCGCCGAGGCCCTCCATCAGGTACGACACGGCCACGGGGTCGACGAAGAAGACGCCGTCGATGCGCTGGTGGTGGAAGTGCTCCCACCGCGCCCGGATCAGCTCCGCCGAGCGCGGCAGGTCCGGGGTCATCGTCGCGTCGACCGGGCTGATCGCCAGCACCGAGCCGAACAGCGCCCGCTCCTGCGGGGTGACCTTCAGGATCGGCGTGGCGCCGAGGCCCTGCTTGGCCGAGTCTCCCTGGGAGACGATGTGGACCACGCCGTGGTCGGCGCGCACGAGCGTCAACGAGCCGGGCAGGCCGCCGCCGCTGCGCAGCTCGGCGTTGTTCTCCATCACCAGGATGTAGTTGCGCGGACCGTGCGCACCGAGCAGGTCGGGCATCATCCGCGCCGCGCGGTACGTCGACCCGAGCACCGAGTGCGCCTCGTCGACGAGGCTGCGCAGGGAGTCGAAGCGGTCGCGGATCGGGGCGGCGAAGCCCGAGCTGTCGACGCCGGCCAGCGTCTTCTCCGCGTCGTCGAACGCGGCCGCGCTCCGCCGGGCCGGTGCCTGCATCGCGGCGATGGTCGCCAGCGGGAAGCGGTGGCCCTTGGGCTGGAACGCGTCGCCGGTGACCTGGCCCGCGGCGGTCATGATCGGCGGGAGCGCCCGGTCGCCGATGTCGGCCAGGACCGTGGAGACCGTGGCGACGCCGCGGGCGTCGTCACCGAGGAAGGGGATGTGGTCCGCCACCACCCAGGTCGGCCCGTGGGTGTGGTCGCGCGCGGCACCTGCCGCGGCCTGGTACTCCCCCAGCGCCTTGCGGGCGCCCGCGACGTCGCCGCGCTGCAGCGCGGCACGCAGCACCTGGGCCTTGTCGGCGGCCACGTTCAGCTCGTGCGCGACCGTCCATGCGCGGAAGCCGGCCCACAGCCCGAGGACGACGAGGACGAGCACCACGACGCCTCCCGCCGCCCGGCGGGGATGCGCCCGGAGGGTCCGTCGCAACCTTCGAAGACGACGCCCCTTGCTGCTACGCCGCACCTCCGGAGACACGGCAGGAGCCTAGTGGTTCCGTCCCAATCCGCCGTCGCGCCCGGGCTCGGGCCTGTGCCGGGAGCGCGCGCCATGACGAGCAGGTGGGGACCGATGCCCTAGCCTCCCCTAGTATCGGGGCCGCGGCCGAGGCGGCCGCGCGCTCCAGGCCAACGACGAGGCGAGGGATTCGTGGACTTCAAGCAGTTTCTGGGGGTACTCCGCCGCAGGTGGATCAGCGTCGTCGCGGTGATCGCTGTCGCCGTCGCGATCGCGACGGCGATCTCGTTCGTGATGACCCCCAAGTACGAGTCCAAGTCGCAGCTGTTCCTCAACATCGACGTCAGCAACATCACCGACTCCTACGCCGCCTCGCTGTACGTGCAGACCGAGGCGACGGCGTACGCCCAGCTGGCGCAGAGCACCAAGATCGCGCACGAGGTCGTCGGGGCCCTGAACCTCGACGTGACCGACGAGCAGCTCGCGGGCCAGATCAGCGCCACGGTCGACAGCACGACGTCGCTGATCGACCTCACCGTCACCGACACCAACGCAGCGCGGGCGCAGGCGATCAACAAGCAGCTGACGACCGCCCTGATCAACTACATCGAGCATCCCGACACGGGTTCGGGGACCTCCGCCGGCCAGTCGAAGATCCAGGCGACGGTCACCAACCTGCCGACCTTCAGCACCAGCCCGGTCAGTCCGAAGAAGCTGCTCAACATCGTCGCCGGCCTGGCGATCGGCGTGCTGCTCGGCATCGCCCTCGCCGTGAGTCGCGAGCTGCTGGACCGCACGATCCGCACGGCCGACCACGTCGCCGACATCACCGAGGCACCGGTGCTCGCGAGCATCGGCTTCGACGGCGACATCCGGCGCGCGCCGCTCCTCACCGACCTGGGCGGCTTCGCGGCCCGCACCGAGGCCTTCCGACTGCTGCGCACGAACCTGCAGTTCATCGACCTCGATCACCAGCCCCGCTGCCTCGTGATCACCTCGGCGGTGCCGGGCGAGGGCAAGACGATGACCTCGACCAACCTCGCGGTCGCGCTGGCCCAGACCGGTCGACGCACGCTGATCATCGACGCGGACCTCCGCCGCCCCCGCGTGGCGAGCACGCTCGGGCTCGACCCGGCCGTCGGCCTCACGACCGCCCTGGTCGGCAAGACCGAGATCGCCGACGCGATCCAGGTGCACGGACCCAGCGGCCTGCACGTCCTGGCCAGCGGCGCCAAGCCGCCGAACCCGACCGAGATCCTTCAGTCGCGGGTCACCCACGACCTGATCCGCCGGCTGCGGTCGTCGTACGACACCGTGATCATCGACGGGCCGCCGCTGCTGCCCGTCGCGGACGCCTCGGTGCTGTCGACCCTGGCCGACGGCGTGATCCTGGTGATCCGCCACGGCAAGACCACCCGCGACCAGGTGACCGAGGCCGTCAACCGGGTCAACCAGGTCGGCGGCCGGCTGTACGGCGTCGTGGTCAACATGGTCGCCAAGCGCGCGGTCGGCTCGTATTACTACTACTACTACGAGGAGACCGGTCCCGCCGGCGGCAAGAGCAGCAAGGAAGGCAAGCGCCGCAGCCAGTAGCCACGGCCGGCCACCCTCCGCACGACGACACGAGGCGCGATCCCGATGGGGATCGCGCCTCGTCGTACGTCGGGGTCAGCGCGCCTTGCGGACGAAGACCATCAGCGTGGGCAGCATCGGCGACGGCGTCAGGCGGTCGACCAGCTGCGCGGCCCGCCAGGCCGCCTTGCTGCTCTGGCCGAAGTAGACCGGCTCCGAGGCGTGCGCGTAGACGACCACGTCGTTGGGCCACGGGAACAGCCGCGCGAGGTCACGGCGGGTGTTCATGCTGTAGCGCACCGGGAAGACGTCCTCGGCCTTGCGGCCCGGCTGGAGGCGCTCGAGGAAGCGCGTGTGCAGCTCGTTCGGCACGGCGCGCGCGCCGATGCCGATCATCCCCCACTTGTTCGGGGTGCGGGCGGCGAGCCAGCCGCCCGGCTTGAGCACCCGCAGCACCTCGCCGGCGACCTTCGGCGCGTCCTCGGCGGCGACGTGCTCGAGGACGTAGTCGGCGATCACGACGTCGAAGCTCTCGTCCGGGAACGGGATGTCGCCGGCCGGCTCGATGACGTGCGCCTCGGCCAGGGACGGGTTGTCGACGACGACCGGGTCGACGTCGACACCGACGTAGCGGCGTACGCGCTCGTGGATCGCCCGCAGCCTGCGGTGGTACGGCGCCAGCGGCTCGAACTGCCACAGCCCGCGTCCCGCTCCGAAGTCGAGCACCTCGCTGTCGGCGTCCACCAGCGCGTTGACCCGCTGGTAGAAGTCGACGAAGCCGTCGCGGCGGGTGTAGCCACCGGCCTTGACCTCGGGATAGAGATCGGCACGCAGGCCGTCGTCGGGAAGATCTGACGGAGTCGGCTGTTCGCCCACGGAAACGCCCTTTCGCCTGGGCCGCGGCAATCTGGGGGAGCGGCCGTGCCCGAGGATAGTCACTGCTATCTTCGCCGCGTGACGACCTCCGACGCCGAGCTCCGCGATCTCTACCTCGACCTGATCAAGCGCACCCTGACCGGCGCGCTGGCCGAGGACAACGACTCCATCCTCGGAGGCGTCCGCACGGCGGGATCGCCCTCACGCAAGAAGCAGGTGGCCAACGCCGTCGGCACCCTGGCGCAGCGGTTCGACTTCGAGATCGCGCTCAAGAAGCCCTACGACCCCGCGCTGCGCGAGACCGGCAGCGACTGGCCGGCGCGCGCCGAGTCGATGATCGGCCTCAAGCGGATGCAGAACATCCAGGACTGCATCACCGCGATCATGAACGACGGTGTCCCCGGCGACCTCATCGAGACCGGCGTCTGGCGCGGCGGCGCCTGCATCTTCATGCGCGCCAACCTCAAGGCGTGGGGCGACACCACCCGCACGGTCTGGCTCGCCGACTCCTTCCAGGGCCTGCCGGCCCCGAACGTCAAGGACTTCCCGGCCGACCAGGGCGACACGTTCTACAAGCAGACCGGCCTCAGCGTCGGCGAGGCCGCGGTCCGTCACAACTTCGAGCGCTACAACCTGCTCGACGACCAGGTGAAGTTCCTCGTCGGCTGGTTCAAGGACACCCTCCCGACCGCGCCGGCCGAGAGCTACTCCCTCATCCGTCTCGACGGCGACCTCTACGAGTCGACCATCCAGGCGCTCGACGCGCTCTACCCGAAGCTGTCCTCGGGCGGCTTCTGCATCATCGACGACTACGGCACCCTCCCCGACCAGGCCGGCCGCGCGGTCCACGACTACCGCGAGCAGCACGGCATCACCGAGGAGATCGTCGACGTCGACGGCAACGGCGCCTACTGGCGCAAGGCCTGACGTGCCGGGCATCCGCAGCGTCGGCCACCTGGCCAAGCGGATCCGGCAGACACCGGCGCTCTTCAGCAACTTCCCGACGGTCTTCTGGGACCTCGGCACGCAGAAGAC
>WQZX01000114.1 GCA_009780515.1 Nocardioidaceae bacterium
CGAGCCAGATCTGCGGCCCGGCGGGATTCGACGGCGTGGGAGCGATCCGTACGTCGTCGAAGGCCACGTGCCGACCGCGGTAGGAGACCGGCTCGCCCGACCAGAGCCGTCTCATCACCTCGACGGACTCCTCGAGGTACCCGCCCCGGTGGCCGAAGTCGGCGCCGATCGCGACGAACTGGGCCTCGGTGGCCGCGGTCGGGAACCCGGCGCCCAGGCCGGCGACCAGGCGGCCGTCGGCGAGCCGGTCGAGCGTTGCCAGCTGATGCGCGAGCAGGATCGGGTGCCGCAGCGGCGCGACCAGCACCGCCGTGCCGAGGGTCACCCGGTCGGTGGCCTGCGCGACCGCGGCCAGCAACGCGATCGGATCGGCCCGCGGCCGGGTGATCGGGCTGTCGCCGACCCAGACCGAGTCCAGGCCCAGCTCCTCCGCCCGTCGCGCCTGGGCGACCAGGCGATCCAGCCGGTGATCACCCGTCAGCGCTCGGTCGCGGGACGGCAGCAGGTAGCCGATCTCGAGCTCCGCCATGGCCTCGCTCCTCTCCTTGACTACGATCACCATACCTATGGACTTCTTGATTTAGAAGTTCTAGATTTCAGAACAAGAATCCGATGATGAGGAGAGTCGATCATGAGCACAGCGCTCTACACGGCCGAGGCACACGTCGCCGGCGGCCGGAACGGGACCGGACGGACCAGCGACGGACAGCTGGACCTGGAGCTGCGTCAGCCGAAGCAGATGGGCGGTGACGGCGACGGCACCAACCCCGAGCAGCTCTTCGCCATCGGCTACGCGGCCTGCTTCGCCACCACCCTGACCCTGATCGGCCGGCGGTCACAGCTCCCGGCCGACGACGTGGCGGTGGACTCGTCGGTATCGCTGCTCCCGCTCGAGGGCGGCCGGTTCCAGCTCGGCGTCGAGCTGCGCATCTCGCTGCCCTCGCTCACCGCCGACCAGGCCGCCGGCCTGGTCCGCACGGCACACCAGGTCTGCCCGTACTCCAACGCCACCCGCGACAACATCGACGTGGCGCTGATCGCGAACGAGGTCTCTCTGTAGGCGCCGTTCGGCCGGTCGCCACGGGAGAAGTGCGTCTACCAATGCCGCATGCCACACAGCATTGGGGCGGTGATGGCCCGGATCACGCGCCACACATCCAAGAGCTTCGCCGCCAGCCGAAGGCGAACGGCGTGTCCGTGCGGTTCGGCGAGGAGGAGATTCCGCTTGGCTCGCTGACGGCTCGGGAGATCGACAAGGGCCTCCGGAACTCCCGGATCGGGCTTGTTCTCGTGACACCCGCGCGAGAAGCAGTCCCTTCTCGGCGGGCGGCGCTCGGTGGCCGGTCGCGCCTACGCATGCACGAGCACAGCCGCGTCTCAGGCCGGGCCGAGGGCACGAACGACGCCGTGGTCTCGCTCGCGCTCGGCGGCCAGGTCGTAGGCCGTCTGCAGACCCAGCCACATACGAGCGCTGCCGACGCCGGCGATCTCGAGACGCATCGCGAGAGCCGGAGAGATGCTGGCGTGACCGTTGAGCACCCGGGAGAGAGCGACTCGGGAGATGCCGAGGCGCTCGGCGGTCTCGCCGATCTCCAAGTCGAGCTCGGCGAGAACGTCGTGCTTGAGAATCTCCCCGGGATGAGGCGGGTTCTTCATCCCGGGAGAGCCGGGGTGGGTGACGGTGGTGTTCATCAGTGATAGTCCTCGTAGTCCAGAAGCTCGACGTCGGTTCCGACGAACGCGAACGTCACGCGCCAGTTGCCATTGACCTTGACCGACCAGCGCCCCGCCTGGTCGCCCTTGAGCTCATGAAGCCGGTAGCCGGGAAGGTCCGCGTCGGCGGGCTCGGCCGCGACGTCGAGGACGCCCAGGATGCGGCGCAGTTTCGGTGCGTGGTCGGGGCGCACGCCCCTCGCTGAGTCTTCGCGATAGAGAGCTTCGAGGCCCTTGTGCCTGAAGCTCACGATCACGTCGTCAATGTAGCGCGTAACGCTACACGATACAAACGAGTCCCGGGCGTCGGTCGACACGACGAATCCGTCCCAATCTGCTCCACGCGATCGTCTCAGCTTGACTGTTGGCTCCCGTTGCCCAGTCTCAGGTTCGTCCTTCACGGACCCGGGCGGGCGCCGACATCGGGCCGACCTACGATGCGGGGATGACCAGCGACGTCGCCGCGCCGCCGGCGCTGTGGCGCCACCGCGACTTCCGCCGTCTCTGGATCGGCGAGACCGTCAGCCAGCTCGGCTCCGAGGTCACCGGCATCGCGCTGCCCCTGGTCGCGGTGCTTGCACTGCACGCGTCGACGTTCCAGGTGGGGCTGCTGACGGCGTTCGACTCGCTCGGCTTCCTGGTCGTCGGCCTGCCGGCCGGCGCCTGGGTCGACCGGATGCGGCTCCGGTGGGTCCTGATCGTCAACGACCTGGTCCGGGCGGCGGCCCTGGCCTCGATCCCGATCGCGAGCTGGCTGGGCGCGCTCGGCATCGCGCAGCTCTACCTGGTCGGGCTCGTTGTCGGCGTGAGCACGGTGTTCTTCGACGTGGCCTACCAGTCCTACCTGCCCGAGCTGATCGACCGCGGCGCGCTGGTCCGGGGCAACGCCGGGCTGCAGGCGAGCGAGTCGGTCAGCCGGGTCGCCGGCCCCGGTCTTGGCGGGCTGCTGATCCAGGCCCTCACCGCGCCGTACGCCGTCGTCGTCGACGCCGCCAGCTTCTTGTGGTCGGCGATCTGGGTCGGCACGATCGCGACACGACCGCCGAAGCCTACGCGCAAGCCCGACCGACACCTGGGCCGCGAGATCCGCGAGGGCCTGTCGTTCGTCATCCACAACCGCATGCTGCGGGCCATCGCGATGTGCACGGGGAGCTCGAACTTCTTCTCCTCGATGGCGATCGCGGTGTTCTACGTCCTCCTCGCCCGGCAGCTGCACGTGCCGGCCGGCATCATCGGCCTGATCACGGCGACGTCGGCGATCGGCGGCGTGGTCGGCTCCCTCCTCGCCTCGCGCGTCGCAGCCCGGCTCGGCCAGGGACCCACCATCTGGCTGTCGATGGCGATCGCCGCGCCGCTCGCATTCGTGGTCCCGTTCGTGCACAGGGACTGGTCGCTGGTGCTGCTCGCCCTCACCCAGCTCGTGTGGTGGGGCACCGTGGTGGTCTACAACATCGCCCAGGTGAGCTTCCGGCAGGGCCTGTGCCCGCCGGACCTGCTCGGCCGGATGAACGCAACGATGCGCTTCCTCGTCTGGGGCACGATCCCGCTCGGCGCACTGGCGGGCGGGACACTCGGCGAGGCCGTCGGCGTACGTCCGACATTGCTCGTGGCCGCCGTCGGGGGCGCCTTCGCCTGGCTGCCGCCGTTCCTCTCGCCGCAGCGCTGGACGCGCGAGCTGCCCCGCTACGACGACGCCCCCGCACGGCGCCTGGGCGACACACCCTAGGCCGTGGCCTAGATCGGCTTCTCGCCCTCGATCTCCGGCGGGGAGTCGTGCTCGGGCAGGTCGCCGGAGGCGGTGGCCTCGTCGACCAGGGCCAACTTGGTGAACTCCTCGCCGAACGGCGTGAGGTGGATGGAGCGGCGTACGACCTTGGCGAACTTCACCGAGTGCAGGGCGGCGAGGACGTCGGGCTGGGCCTCGAGGACCTGGTACTCCTGGTGGTCCACGACGGCCTCGCGGGAGAACCAGACCAGGCCGAGGCGGAACAGGTTGTTGAGGTACGCCGGCACCTGCTCGAGGTAGCGCAGGCCGGCGCGCGGCCCCACCATGTTCAGGCCGGGCGCGATCAGCTGGCTGGACACCATGCCGATCGGCCCACCGGTGCGGACGTCCACCGACGGCTGCGGACCGCGCTGGAGCAGCATCACCAGGATGCGCGCCTCGTCGGGTGCGAGCTCGTCGAGGATCCGGTCGAACGCGGGGTGGCGGTCGTCGTGGCTCCACACGTCGCGGGAGCGGGCGAGGAGGTCCTGGCCGCGCTCGCGCAGCGTGCTGGGGCGGTCGTCGACGACGTGGCCGTCGACGGCCGGGTTGGCCAGCTCCACGCGGCGGTGGTCGGCGGCACTCAGCGCGGCGCCGGCGTTGAGCAGCGCCGTCGAGACGGGTACGCCGTCGGCGACCTGGCGGGCGATGTCACCGACCGTGCCGACGTACTGGCTGACCTCGCGGACGAGCGAGGCGGCCTCGTCGCGGTTGGTGACGGCGCGGCCGACCCGCATCCAGTTGCGGGTCGTGGTGCGCAGCCCCCAGCCGGCGGTGTGCAGCGCCGCGGACCCGGCGACCCGGGCGAGGCCCGGGATGGTGTCGACCACCGCGGGGCCGGGCAGCGCGGGAAGACGAGGAAGCCCGTCCTCGTCGTACCGCTGCTCGTCGCGGTTCTGGCGCTTCGCCACGTGCTGACTCCTACTCACCGATCACGAAGGGGGGAATCCCGGGATCACGCCCCAGGTGAAGATCGCCAGGTGGAGGAAGCCACCGGCGAGACCCATGATCGCGCCGTGAGCGTAGAGCATCCACTCGTCCTCCTTGATCGCCGACCGCATCATCTCGACGAAGTCGCGGGGCGGGAGCTCCTTGGTACGCCGCGCGATCAGGGTGCGGATCTTGTCCGACTGCTGGCGGCTGAACTCCGGGTCGCGGAACGGCGTGATGGTCCGACCGACCGCCTCCAGCGCGAACGAGTCCTTGATGTTGTTGTAGCGCCGGGAGCCCATCGCGACGTTCACCGCGCCACGCAGCGGCCCGGCCGCCTTGTCGATGGCCGGCTTCATGGCGGTGCCGATCATCTGCTTCGTGCGGTCGCCGCGCGGGCCGTCCATCAGGAAGTCGCCGATGCGCTCGAGGGTGATGACGTCGTCGGCGATGATCCGGGCGTAGACCTCGGCGCACTCGTCCTGGCGGCGCAGGAAGAGGCCCTGCACCTTGATGCCGAGGATCCGGCGCTCCTCGGGCGGGTCGAAGATCAGCCACATGCCGAGCAGGTTGGTGGTCCACCCGACGATGACGCCGAGGATCGGCAGCAGCCACCAGATGTGCCAGGTCTGGTCGATGAGCGCGACCGGGACGCCGAGCAGGAAGCCGAAGATGAAGCCGAACGCCACCATCAGGTTGAGCTCGCGCTGACCGACGTCCTTGAACACCTTGACCACGAGGTCGGGGTTCTTGCGGAAGTGGTCGATGACCATGATCTTCGGGTCGAGCAGCTGGTTGATGTGCACGCCGATCTCGTCGGTGATGGTCTTGACCACCGACGGCAGCTGCGCCTCGACGCGATCGATCACGGCCTGGCGGATGCCCGTCGGCAGGTCGCGCCACAGCCGCGGGTGCTCGCGCCGCATCACGTCGTCGACCAGCTGGGGCAGGTCCGGGCGGAACACCTCGACGATGTGGGAGGCGATCTCGTCGGGCTCCAGCTGGGCGTAGAACTCAGCCGGGGTGCCGAGCTTGGCGATGACCTTGTCGACGGCGATGCTGCCCATCTTGGCCGCGCGGGCCGGGACGATTCCCTGCCACCCGAAGCCGCCGTCCATCCAGCCGGGGACCTCCTGCAGCTTGCGCGGCAGCACGCCCGCGATCTCGCGCAGGCCGATCACCCTGACACCCCAGAACTCGACCGGGCTGAACAGCATCCACAGGCCCGACCAGTTGATCAGCCAGCCGACGACGCCGGTGAAGATCGGGATCGAGACGAAGGCGAACCAGTCGACACCGTTCGCCCAGTCGTTGAGCCAGTTCAGCACGCAGCACCCTTCCTCAGCCCGCCCCGGGCGAAGGTTAATGCCTGCGACACCCCCAGGTCACCCGGAAGGAGGACACGCTGTCGCATGCACCGCCGTCGATCGCCCCTCAGCTCAGTTCCCGCGAGGGCAGCGAGCGGCGCAGCTCCTCGGCGCACCGTGCGGCGCTCGTGCCGCTCACGCCACGGCCACGGGCACGCCCCGACGTCAGGCTGTCGCTGGTCAACGTGCTCCCCCTCATCCGGATGATCGAGAGCTGCCAGCGGCCGTTGCGCGGCTCCCGGAGGAACACCATCTCCACCCCGGCGACGTCGCGCAGCGCGATCGACCGCCAGGACCAGCCGACGCGGGGGCCGAGGACCGGGAGGTGCAGGCTCTCGTCGTCGACCACGATCGGGCGCAGCGCGTTGATTCCGAGCCGCAGCCACGCCAGGCCGAGCACGACCCCGAGCAGCGACATGACCAGGGCCACGACCGCCCAGGCCCGGTCACCGCTGCCGGCGCCGTTCGTGGCTGCCAGGACCCCGATCACGTCGACCCCACCGATGGCGGCGAGCATCACGATGCCGAGCACGAGGTTGGACAGCGGGAAGTAGAGCCCCGCCCGGTAGCGCTTGCCCGCCGGCCTGCGACCCATCACTCCCCCTCCCTGGCCCCGCCGCGCTCAGCGCGGCCGGCGCCAGACCACGATCGAGCCGGCGGTCGTGGTCGGACGGAGGACCGGGAGCCGGTCGCGCGGACTCGGCGGCAGCGTGGGCGCCGGGACGGCGTGGAGCGCCGCTCGGGTCGCCTCCAGCTCGGCCTGGAGCTCCTCGTTGCGCGCCCTCAGGGCGAGCACGGTGTTCTCGAGATCGAGGATGCGGCGTACGCCCTCGATGCCGATGCCGGACGACGTGAGCTGCGCGATGGTGCGCAGCCGGTCGATGTCCTGGCTGGAGTAGCGACGGCCGCCACCGCCGGTTCGGCCCGGCGTGATCAGGCCCATCCGCTCGTAAGTGCGCAGGGTCTGGGGGTGCAGACCGCTGAGCTCGGCGGCGACGCTGATCACGAAGACGGCGGCTGCGGGGTCGTGCGGGCCGTGCGGTCCCGCCGCGGAGGTACGCCGGCCGGCCATCTCAGTGGCCCTCGAACAGGTTCGAGCGCAGCGGGATGTCGGCGGTCGCGGCGGCGTACGCCTCGAGGGCCGACCTGGCCTCGTCGCTCAGCGACCCGGGCACCTGCACGGCGACCGTGGCGAGCAGGTCGCCGGTGCCGCCGCCGGGCTTGGGCGCGCCCTTGCCGCGCACCCGGAAGGTCCGGCCGTCGGGGGTGCCGGCGGGGATGCGCAGGGTCACCGGCGAGCCACCGAGCGTCGGGATCTTGATCTCCGCGCCCAGCGCGAGCTCGGCGAAGGAGACCGGCACCTCGATGGTGAGGTGCTCGCCCTTGCGGCCGAAGACGCGGTGGCCGACCACCTTGACGGTGACGTAGAGGTCGCCGGCGGGGCCGCCGTGCTCGCCGGGCGCGCCCTTGCCGCGCAGCCGGATCCGCTGGCCGTCCTTGACCCCCGCGGGGATCTTGGCCTGGATCGTGCGCGAGGACTTGCCGCGGCCGGAGCCGTGGCAGGCGGGACAGGCCTCGTCGTAAACCATCTGGCGACCGCCGCAGCCGGGACAGGTCTCGTTCATCGAGAACGCGCCGCCGACCGACGCGACGACGTACCCGCTGCCGTCGCAGGTCGGGCAGACGTGCGGCCTGGTGCCGGGCTTGCCGCCCGAGCCGTGGCAGGTCGGGCACGCGGCGTCGGAGGAGATCCGCAGCGAGACCGTGACGCCGTCGAGCGCCTCGGTGAAGCCGATGGTGGCGGTCGTCTCCAGGTCGCCGCCCCGCGCCGCCC
>WQZX01000115.1 GCA_009780515.1 Nocardioidaceae bacterium
ATCGATGAGTCCGCGTGCCACGCGGTTGATCGCGCCCGCCTCGGCCAGCCGGCGGACCTGCTGCTCTGTCACGCCCAAGAGCGCGCCAACTTCCTGCGTGCTGACGAGTCCGGGAAGCGGATCCATCTACCGATTATGTTCGCTTGCGAGCCTAATCAGAAGCGGCTGAGCGTGAATGTTACGTACAACATCCCCTCAAAGACGGTCGAACTTGGGCTCGAAACTGAGGTCGTCGCGCCTCGGCACGCCCGTGACCGCCTTGGCGAGCATCGGCTGGATCGGAGGCATCACGGGCAGGTCCACGGCCCCACCGTAGGGGAGCGGGCCGACACCCGGACCGGATCAGCCGGCCATCACACGACACCCAGCCGGGCGGGGGTGTCGTCGTCGCAGCCGGCGAAGAACGCGCCGACCTGGTCGACCATGTGCCCGAACGACTCGGCGGCGAAGAGCACCGGCTGGTAGTGGCTGATGTCGTAGTCGATGGTCGCCATCGCGGCGAAGTCCAGCGGCCGGATCTCCATGGTGCGGAACTCCTCGATCTCGCCGTACGACGACAGGATGCCGGCGCCGTACGCCCGCAGCTCACCGTCCTCGTGGAGCACGCCGAACTCGATGGTGAACCAGAAGACGTCGGCTACGAGGTGCAGCGCCTTGTCGGTGGTCACCCGTCGCGCCGCGGCGCCGGCGAGCCGGTTGACCTCGGCGACCTGGGGGTCGGCGAGCAGGTTCCCGTGGCCCATCACCTCGTGGAGGATGTCGGGCTCGGGCGTGTAGAGCGGCGCAGCGTCGTGGCGGAGGTACTGCGTGGAGTGGAAGACGCCGTCCTCGAGCGAGCCGTAGAACTCCTCCAGCGGGACGATCCCGGGAGCCGGGACGTAGGAGAAGCCGGTCAGCGGTTGCAGGCCGGCGCTCACCTCGTCGAGCTGCGGGACGCGGTCGCGCGGCAGGTCGAGCGACTCGACGGCGGCGCGGTAGGCGCGGCAGGCGTAGCGCTCGTGCAGCGGCGCGAGGTGCTCGCAGACGGTGCGCCACACGCCGTGCTCGGTCTCGCTGTAGTCGATCTGCGGCGCGGGTCGCCCGGGTGTCCAGGCGAGCGCCGCGGCCGCGATCTGGTTGCGGCGCCGCTGGTAGTCGGGGTCGGCCAGGCCCGGGTGGCCCTCGACCAGGTGCACGGTGACCTCGCCGTTCTCGTCGGTGGTCACCGGTGAGTAGAGCTGTGCTTCCTCGAACATCGCTCCCGCTTCCTTCTCCAGCCGACATGGGTGGTCGGCCTGGGCTCGGCATAGGTGGGGTCACGGGGTGGTGTGACCGCTGTCACGATTCTGCCCCTCCCTGCGGTCGACGCAAGTCAGCGGCGGTACGCCGGAGCGCGGTGGCTCGGCGACGGATCGCCGCTCGCGAGCAGCGGCAGCATGCGCGGCGCGATCAGCACCGACAGCACCATCACGCTGGTCGACCGCACGACCGACGACGACCGGTCGATCGCGACGAGGGCGGCCTGGAGCTCGAGGTGGGAGCGCGTCGCGACGCGGCAGAGCACGTCGTGGGTCCCGGTGGTCACGTACGCCTCGATGACCTCGGGCAGCTCGGCGAGATCGGCGGCGACGTCGTCGAGCGCGCCCTGCGCGATCTCCAGGGTGACGTAGGCCTGGACCTCGAACCCGGCCGCGACGACGTCGAGCGTGGGGCTCCAGTCGGCGATGACGCCCGCCTCTGTCAGGCGGCGCAGCCGGCTCTGCACGGTGGCCCGGGCGACGCGGGTCTGTCGCGAGAGCTCGAGGTCGCCGGCGCGGGGGTGCTCGGTGAGGGCGGTGAGCAGGGCGATGTCGACCGCGTCGAGGGTGATGGCCGTGGGCATGCTCCTTGATTAGCAGATCGACCGGTAGATGCCCAGAGAGGCTGGCCCGGATGTGCACCTTGATCATCTCCGGATAGGCAGGTTGCCGACCAGGTGACGTTCTCCTCATGCTCCTCGCATGGCACTCGCAGAGACCCTCACCAGCGAGGAGCGCCTCGCTGAGCTCGACCTGGACACCCTCAAGCGGCTCGTCGGCCTCGTCGAGCACGACGACGCCTCCGACCCGTTCCCGGTGACCGGCTGGGACGCGGTCGTCTGGGTCGTCGGCAACGCGACCCAGGCCGCCCACTTCTTCGTCTCGGCCTTCGGCATGGACGTCGTGGCCTACTCCGGCCCCGAGACGGGCAACAGCGACCACACGGCGTACGTCCTCACCAGCGGCGCCGTGCGCTTCGTGCTCAAGGGGGGAGTCGACCCCCGCAGCACCCTCCTCGACCACCACCGCACGCACGGCGACGGGGTCCTCGACATCGCGCTCGAGGTGCCCGACGTCGACAGGTGTGTCGAGCACGCCCGCTCGGTCGGCGCCACGATCCTCGACGAGCCCCACGACCTCGCCGACGAGCACGGCACGGTACGCACGGCCACCATCGCGGCGTACGGCGACACCCGGCACAGCCTCGTCGACCGCAGCCGGTACGACGGCCCCTACCTGCCCGGCTACGTGACCCGCTCCTCGTCGTACCGACGCCGCGAGGGCGCGCCGAGGCGACTCTTCCAGGCGCTCGACCACGTCGTCGGCAACGTCGAGCTCGGCCGGATGGACGAGTGGGTGGACTTCTACCGGCGCGTCATGGGCTTCACCAACATGGCGGAGTTCATCGGCGACGACATCGCCACCGACTACTCCGCGCTGATGAGCAAGGTCGTGGCGAACGGCAACCACCGTGTGAAGTTCCCGCTCAACGAGCCGGCGGTCTCGAAGCGCAAGTCGCAGATCGACGAGTACCTCGAGTTCTACTGTGGCGCCGGCGCCCAGCACCTCGCGCTCGCGACGAACGACATCGTCGCGACCGTCGACGAGCTGGTGGCCAACGGGATCGAGTTCCTGGCCACGCCCGACTCCTACTACGAGGACCCGGAGCTGCGCTCCCGCATCGGCGAGGTGCGCGTTCCTGTCGAGGAGCTGCAGCGGCGCGGGATCCTGGTCGACCGCGACGAGGACGGCTACCTCCTGCAGATCTTCACCAAGCCGCTCGGCGACCGGCCGACGGTCTTCTTCGAGCTCATCGAGCGGCACGGCTCGCTCGGCTTCGGCAAGGGCAACTTCAAGGCGCTCTTCGAGGCGATCGAGCGCGAGCAGGAGCGCAGGGGCAACTTCTGATGCACTACCTGAGGATCGGTGAGGTGCCGCCCAAGCGGCACACCCAGCACCGCGACCCCGACGGCGGTCTCTACTACGAGGAGCTGATGGGGGAGGAGGGCTTCTCGTCGGACTCCTCGCTGCTCTACCACCGCCACCTCCCGTCCGCGATCGTCGAGGCGCGCGAGTGGGTGCTGCCCGATCAGTCGACGACGCCCAACCACCCGCTGGTCCCGCGACACCTCACGCTGCACGACCTGTTCGGCGACGACTGGCGCGATGCCGACGCCGTCACCGGGCGCCGGCTGGTCCTCGGCAACGCCGACGTCCGGATCTCGTACGTCGTGTGCGGCCGGCCGTCGCCGTGCTACCGCAACGGGGTGGGCGACGAGTGCGTGTTCGTCGAGTCCGGCTCGGCCGTCGTCGAGACGGTGTTCGGATCGCTCGAGGTCGGCGACGGCGACTACGTCGTCCTGCCGCGCGCGACGACGCACCGCTGGCTGCCGACCGGCGACGAGCCGCTCCGCCTTTACGCGATCGAGGGCAACGGTCACATCGCGCCGCCCAAGCGCTACCTGTCGCGCTTCGGGCAGCTGCTGGAGCACGCGCCGTACTGCGAGCGCGACCTGCGGGTGCCGGCGGGTCTCGACAGGCTCGGGGGTCTCGACAGGCCGGACCACCCGGGGGAGACCGAGGTGCTCGTCAAGCACCGGACGTCCGCCGGGATCGTCGGGTCGGTCCACGTCGTGCCGGACGACCCGTTCGACGTCGTCGGCTGGGACGGCTGCCTGTACCCGTACGTCTTCAACTGGCGCGACTTCGAGCCGATCACCGGTCGCGTGCACCAGCCGCCGCCGGTCCACCAGGTCTTCGAGGGGCAGGGCTTCGTGATCTGCAACTTCGTGCCGCGCAAGGTCGACTACCACCCGCTGTCGATCCCGGTGCCCTACTACCACTCGAACGTCGACTCCGACGAGGTCATGTTCTACGTCGCCGGCGACTACGAGGCGCGCAAGGGATCGGGCATCGGCCCGGGATCGATCAGCCTCCACCCCGGTGGCCACAGCCACGGCCCGCAGCCCGGGGCGTACGAGCGCTCGATCGGCGTGCACTTCTTCGACGAGCTGGCCGTCATGGTCGACACGTTCCGGCCGCTCGAGCTCGGCGAGGCCGGTCGGGCCGTCGACGACGGCGTCTACGTCACCTCGTGGGTGCGGGGGCAGGACACGTGAGCGGCCTCTTCGGCCTCGCGAACCTGCCGTACGGCGTCTGCTCGGTCGACGGGTCGGCGCCGCGGGCGGTGACCAGGCTCGGCGACCACGTGGTCGACCTGGCGACGCTGCTCGACGACGACGTCTTCGCCGGCCCGAGCCTCAACCCGTTCATGGCGCAGGGCCGGGCCCGCTGGGACGTCGTACGCACGGCGATCGGGGAGGCGCTCGCTGGCGGGCTGCCCGCCGACGGAGTCCACGCGATCGGCGACGTGCGGATGCACCTGCCCTTCGAGGTGGCCGACTACGTCGACTTCTACGCCTCCGAGCACCACGCCTCGAACCTCGGCCGGCTCTTCCGGCCCGACAGCCCCGACCCGCTGACGCCCAACTGGCGGCACCTGCCGATCGGCTACACCGGTCGCGCGTCCTCGATCGTCGTCTCCGGAACCGACGTCGTCCGGCCCTGCGGCCAGCGTCTCGTCGACGGCGTACCGGAGCTCGGGCCGTCGCTGCGGCTCGACCTCGAGGCCGAGGTGGGCTTCGTCGTCGGGGCCGGAAGCCCCATGGGTACGCCGATCCCCGCGGTCGAGGCGGCCAAGCACATCTTCGGCGTGGTGCTGTTCAACGACTGGTCGGCGCGCGACGTCCAGGCCTGGGAGTACGTCCCGCTCGGCCCTCACCTGGGCAAGTCGTTCGCCTCGACGATCTCCCCATGGGTCGTGCCGCTGGCCGCGCTCGACCACGCCCGCGTCGAGGTCCCGCGCCAGCAGCCGGCGCCGCTGCCCTACCTCGCGCTCGACGAGCCGTGGGGGCTGGACATCGACCTCGAGGTCGAGCTGAACGGCGAGGTCATCAGCCGGCCGCCGTACCGGTCGATGTACTGGTCGCCCGCGCAGATGCTGGCCCACCTGACGGTGGGCGGGGCGCCGACCCGGACCGGCGACCTGTTCGCGTCCGGCACGGTCTCCGGGCCCGAGCTCGACCAGGTCGGCTCGCTCATCGAGCGCGGCAAGGGCTTCCTCGAGGACGGCGACGAGGTCGTCCTGCGCGCGACGGCGCCGGGCGTCGACGGGTCGCGCATCGGCTTCGGCGAGGCCCGCGGACGGATCAGGGAGGCGAGGTCGTGACCACGATCGAGAGGGCCGAGACGATCGCCCACGAGACACCGATGCTGGAGCTGCTCGCCCGCTTCGAGTCCACGCCGCCCGAGATCGTCTTCGAGTGGAGCGACGCCGAGACCGAGGCGCGCGGGTGGGTGGTCATCAACTCGCTGCGCGGCGGTGCCGCCGGCGGTGGCACCCGCATGCGTCGCGGGCTCGACCGCAGCGAGGTCGAGGCGCTCGCGAAGACGATGGAGGTGAAGTTCACCGTCTCCGGGCCGGCCATCGGGGGAGCGAAGTCCGGCATCGACTTCGACCCGCTCGACCCGCGTCGCGGCGGGGTGCTCGAGCGCTGGTTCAAGGCGGTGACGCCGCTGCTGAAGGCCTACTACGGCACCGGCGGCGACCTCAACGTCGACGAGCTGCACGACGTCATCCCGCTGACCGAGCGCTACGGCCTCTGGCACCCGCAGCAGGGCATCGTCAACGGCCACTTCGCCGCCGACGAGCGCGAGCTGGTGCAGCGCGTCGGCATGCTGCGGCTCGGCGTCTCCAAGGTCGTCGAGGACCCGCGCTTCACCCCCGACCGCGACGCGAAGTACACGATCGCCGACCTGGTCACCGGGTGGGGCGTCGCCGAGTCGGTCGCCCACTACTACGCGACGTACGCCGGAAGCCCCGATGTCGTGGGCAAGCGCGTCGTCGTCCAGGGCTGGGGCAACGTGGGCGCCGCGGCGGCGTACTACCTGGCGCAGGCGGGCGCGCGCGTGGTGGGGATCGTCGACCGCGACGGGGGTCTGGTCCGGTCCGAGGGGCTCACCGCCGAGGAGGTGCACGCGCTGTTCCTCGGCAAGGCCGGCAACGGGCTGCGCTCCCCGGATCTGCTGCCCTTCGCCGAGGTCGACGCGAGGATCTGGGACGTCGGCGCCGACATCTTCCTGCCCTGCGCGGCCTCCCGCCTGGTCACCCACCAGCAGGTCGAGAGGCTCGTCGCCGGAGGCCTCGAGCTGATCTCGGCCGGAGCGAACGTCCCCTTCGCCGACCCGGAGATCTTCTACGGGCCGACGTACTCCTTCGCCGACCACAGCGTCGGCGTGATCCCCGACTTCATCGCCAACTGCGGCATGGCGCGGGCGTTCACGCTGCTGATGAGCGGCCACGGCGAGGTCACCGACGAGGTCATCCTGGGAGACGTTTCGCGCACGATCCGAGAGGCCCTCGAGCGGTGCCACGACCGCTCGCAGGCTCCCACCGGGGTCGCCGCGACGGCGCTCGCGCTCGCCCTCGACCAGCTCGTGTGAGGGCGCTCAAGAGAGCAGCGGCAGGTGGCGGGCCATGTCGGTGATGAGGGCGTTCGCCTGCGCGACCGACGCGACGCCGTACCCGCTCCGCCGGCCCAGCGCGAGCGGCAGGGGCGTGTCGTCGGCGAGCACGACGACGATGGCGCGCCAGTCGTAGACGTACGCGCCGCCGTACCGCTTGGCGTCGACGTGCACCAGGTCGGCGCGGATCCCGGCGATGTCCGCGCGCGGCACTCGGGCGAACGACAGGTCGGTCCGGCCCGTGCGCGGCCACAACTCGAGGGCCTCGTCGTCGACCGTCGCGAACAGCGCGCCGCCGAGCCCGCCGGGGAGGTACCCACCCTTGTGCAGGCCCGCCTCCAGCGCGAACGACGGGAACGCGAGCAGCACCGTCGCGCCCGGCCGGAGCCGGGCGAGGACGGCGTGGCGGTGCCTCGTCTCGACGGCACGCCAGACCAGCAGCGCCGCGAGCATGACCAGGACGGTCGGCACGACCGTGAGCGACGAGACCGACCCCCGGTTGAACGTGACCAGGAAGTAGATGCAGAGCGCGAGGACGAAGAGGTGGGGGAGCGCCGTCCGCCACCGCGCGCGGTAGCGACCCGGGCCGATCGCGCTGAACGGGCTTGTGGCCTGGGTGGTTTGGCTCATCGGTCGACCTCCGGTGCCGGATCGAGCACGAGCATCGTACGGCGGCGGCGCAACGGAGCCGCGTGTCGGACTCGAACCGACGCCCCTTCGCTTACAAGGCGAACGCTCTGGCCAACTGAGCTAACGCGGCGCGTGCTCACGATGAGCACGGCGACATCGTAGTCAGGCGGACTGCC
>WQZX01000116.1 GCA_009780515.1 Nocardioidaceae bacterium
CCCCGCCAGCAGCGACGTGGCGTGCTCGACCGCCGCCGCCTGCGTGAAATGCACGACGTAGACCGGCCCCTGCCCGGTGCTGACCAGCTCGTCCAGGGTGTCCCCGAGCGGCTCGAGCGACCACTGGAAGTCCAGCGGGACCGGACGCTCGGCCTGGTCGACGATGGCGGTCTCCCGGCCGTTGCGCCGCGTCAGGTCGGCGGCGAGCTCGGTCATGTCGCCGAGGGTGGCCGACATGAGGAGCATCTGCGCCTGCGGCAGCTCGATCAGCGGGACCTGCCACGCCCAGCCGCGCCCGGGCTCGCCGTAGAAGTGGAACTCGTCCATCACGACCATGCCGACGTCGGCGGCGGAGCCCTCACGCAGCGCGATGTTCGCCAGCACCTCCGCGGTGCAGCAGATGATCGGCGCGTCCGCGTTGACCGCCACGTCGCCGGTGAGCATGCCGACGTCGTCGGCGCCGAAGACCGCGCACAGCTCGAAGAACTTCTCGCTCACCAGCGCCTTGATCGGCGCGGTGTAGAAGCTGACACGGTCGTCGGCCTGGGCCGCCATCGCCGCGGCGATCGCGACCAGCGACTTCCCCGAGCCAGTCGGCGTCGACAGCACCACGTTGTTGCCGGCCAGCAGCTCGAGGACCGCCTCCTCCTGGTGCGGGTAGAGCTCCAGGCCGCGCTCGTCGGCGTACCCCAGGATCCGGTCGTACGCCGCGTCCTGGTCAGGCACGCGCCCGCGGGTGCGCCGTCGCGAAGACCTCACGCAGGTTGTCGACGGTGACCAGCGTGTAGATCTGGGTGGTGGTCACCGAGGCGTGGCCGAGCAGCTCCTGCACGACACGTACGTCGGCCCCACCGTCGAGCAGGTGCGTCGCGAAGGAGTGCCGCAGGGTGTGCGGCGAGACGTCCTGGGTGATCCCGGCCCGCTCGGCCGCGCGCACCAGCACGGTCCACGCCGACTGCCTCGACAGCCGCCCGCCGCGCGCGTTCACGAACAGCGCTCCCCCGAGGCCGGTAGAGCGCCCCGGCCCGGTCGAGCGCCCCAGGTCGGTCGAGCGTGTCGAGACCCCCGAGACCAGCGCCGGCCGGGCCCGCGTCAGGTACGCCGTCACCGCGTCCCGCGCGAACGAGCCGACGGGGACGATCCGCTCCTTGCCACCCTTGCCGCGCAGCAGGACCGTGCCGGCCAGCCCGTCCTCGGGCGGGTCGAGGTCGAGGTCGTCGACGTCGAGGCCGACGACCTCGGAGATCCGCGCGCCGGTGCCGTAGAGCAGCTCGAGAAGCGCCCGGTCGCGCAGCGCCAGCGGCGTCTCCGGGGCGCCGGCCGCGGCCAGCAGCGCCTCGACGTCGGAGAGCGGAAGCGCCTTCGGCAGCCGCTTCGCCGGGCTCGGCGGCTTCACACCGGCCGCCGGATCCGTCGTGGCCAGCCCGTCCGCCACCGCGAACCGGTGGAACCCGCGCACCGCCACCACCGTCCGCGCGGCAGAGCTGGCCGTCAGCGGCTGGTGGTCGGCGTCGCCCTCGCGCAGCCACACGAGGAACGCGCGGACTGTCTCCTCGGCCACGTCGTCCAGCGAGGAGATGCCGTGGGCCGTGAGGAACCCGGCATACCTCCGCAGGTCGCGTCGGTAGGACGTGAGCGTGTTCAGGGCGGCACCCTTCTCGACCGTCAGGTGGTCGAGGTACACCCTGACCGCGCGGTCGATCGGGGATGGGCCACTCATCCCCTCAGGCTAGCCGGTCACGGCCCGGAAGCCGTCAGCCGAGCACGCTCTCGGGGGTCACCGCGTCGATCTCGACCGCCTCGCCGACCGGCTTGTTCGTCAGCTGACCGGCATGGGTGTTCAGCCCCAGCGCCAGGCTGCGGTCGTCGCGGCAGGCCTGCTCCCAGCCCTTGTTGGCCAGCGCGACGGCGTACGGGAGGGTCGCGTTCGTCAGCGCGTACGTCGACGTGTGCGGCACCGCTCCGGGCATGTTGGCCACGGCGTAGAAGACCGAGTCGTGCACCGTGTACGTCGGATCCGCGTGCGTGGTCGCGTGGGTGTCCTCGAAGCATCCACCCTGGTCGACCGCGATGTCGACGAGGACCGACCCCGGCTTCATCCGCGAGACCATGTCGTTGGTGACGAGCTTCGGCGCCTTCGCGCCGGGGATCAGCACCGCACCGATGACCAGGTCCGCCTCGAGGACCTGCTGCTCGAGGGTGAGCTTCGACGAGGCCAGCCCGTGGACCCGGTTGTTGTAGCGCCAGAACGACATCCGGAGCTTGTCTAGGTCGGTGTCGAGCAGGGTCACGTCGGCACCCATGCCCATCGCGATGTTGGCGGCGTTCTGGCCCGAGACACCGGCACCGATGATCACGACCTTCGCGTTGGCGACACCGCCGACGCCGCCGAGCAGCACGCCGCGACCACCCTGGGCCTTCATCAGCGAGTGCGCGCCGACCTGGGGCGCGAGGCAGCCAGCGACCTCGGACATCGGGTAGAGCAGCGGCAGCGCACCGGAGGGCAGCTGCACCGTCTCGTAGGCGATGCCGGTGACCTTGCGCGCGATCAGCTCCTCGGTCAGCGGCTTGTCGGCGGCGAGGTGCAGGTAGGTGAACAGCACCTGGCCCTCGCGCATGCGGTGGTACTCCTCCGCCACCGGCTCCTTGACCTTCAGCACCATGTCGGCGCTCCCCCACACGGCGTCCGCGTCGGGCAGGATCCGCGCACCGGCGGCGACGTAGTCCTCGTCGCTGATCGAGGAGCCCACCCCCGCGCCGGTCTCGACGACGACCTCGTGGCCGTGCGCGAGCAGCTCGTGCACGCCGATCGGGGTGATCGCCACCCGGAACTCGTTGTTCTTGACTTCCTTGGGTACGCCGATCCGCATCGAACTCTCCTGTGATCCGGGACACTGTCGAACCACCAGTCTCGAAGATCACCCAGCGCAGCGCTAGGTCCGCGAGTCGATATTCGCCGTACGACGCGAAGCTCGGTCAGCCCTTCGCCCTACGGGCCTTCCGGCCCGCGGATCCCGAATCGCCTTCGGCCGGCTGACCGCGCAGGTGCTCGAAGATCAGGCTGGTCTCGGTCATGGCGACGTCCTTGCTGCCGCTCAGGTGGTGGACCACGAACTCGCGGAGCTCGTCGCTGCCCGCGGTGGCGACCTGGAGCAGGAAGTCGTCGGCGCCGGCAAGGAAATAGACGTTCAGCACCTCCGGCAGCGCGGCCATCGCATGGGCGAACGCGCCGAGGTGGCTGCGGGCCTCGGGACGCAGCCGGACCGCGATCATCGCCTGCAGCGGCCGGCCGACCTTCGCCTGGTCGACGTCGGCGTGCACGCCCCGGATCACACCGCGCTCGAACAGCGACCGGACCCGGCCGTGACACGTCGAGGGCGCGATGCCGACCCGGGCCGCCAGCACGTTGTTGGCGATGCGCGCGTCGGCCGCGAGCTCCCGCACGATCGCGGCGTCGACCGGGTCCAGGTCGGAGTAGGCCGCCACCCCGTCCTCAGTCATCCTCGGGTGCGGGCTCGGGGTAGAGGTTCGTCTCGTCGATCGGGATGCGCAGCTCGCGCTGGCGGGTGATGGCGGCACCGACCAGGCCGGCGAACAGCGGGTGCGGACGCGTCGGGCGCGACTTGAGCTCCGGGTGCGCCTGCGTCGCGACGTAGTAGGGGTGCACGTCGCGCGGCAGCTCCACGAACTCCACCAGCCCGTTGTCGGGGTTGGTGCCGGAGATGACCATCCCGGCCTCGACCAGCTGGTCGATGTAGTCGTTGTTGACCTCGTAGCGGTGGCGGTGCCGCTCCTCGACCCGGGTGCTGCCGTAGGCCTCGGCCGCGATGCTCCCGGCCACCAGGTCGGCCGGCTGGGCACCGAGGCGCATCGTGCCGCCCAGGTCGCCGGCGCCCTCGACGTACGACTTCTGCTCCTCGATCGTCGCGATGACCGGCTCGGGGGTCTCCGGGTCGAACTCGGTGGAGTCGGCCTTCGTCAGCCCCAGCACGTGGCGGGAGTACTCGATGACCATGCACTGCAGGCCCAGGCACAGGCCCAGCGTCGGGATGCCGTTGGTGCGGGCGTAGCTCAGCGCCCCGAGCTTGCCCTCGAGACCGCGGATGCCGAAGCCGCCGGGCACACAGATCGCGTCGACGTCGGAGAGCTGCTTGGCCGCACCTGCCGGCGTCTCGCACTCGTCGGAGGGGATCCAGCGGATGTCGACCTTCGCCTCGTGCGCGAACCCGCCGGCCCGCAGCGCCTCGACGACGGAGAGGTAGGCGTCCGGCAGGTCGACGTACTTGCCGACGAGTGCGACGGTCACCTCCTCCTTGGGGTGGTGCACCCGCTTGAGGAGGTCGTCCCAGAGCGTCCAGTCGACGTCGCGGAACGGCAGGTCGAGCTTGCGGACGACGTACGCGTCGAGGCCCTCGCGGTGCAGGACCTTCGGGATGTCGTAGATCGAGGGCGCGTCGGCGGCGGTCACGACGGCGTCGTCGTCGACGTCGCACATGAGCGCGATCTTCGACTTGATGCTCTGCGGGAGCTCGCGGTCGGCGCGGCAGACGACGGCGTCCGGCTGGAGGCCGATCTGACGCAGCGCGGCCACGGAGTGCTGGGTCGGCTTGGTCTTCAGCTCCTTGGACGGTCCGATGTAGGGCACCAGCGAGACGTGCACGAAGAAGACGTTGTCGCGGCCGATGCGCTGGCGGACCTGGCGCGCGGCCTCGAGGAACGGCAGCGACTCGATGTCGCCGACGGTGCCGCCGACCTCGGTGATCACCACGTCGACGTCGTCGCCGTGCATCGCGAGGATCCGGTCGACGATCTCGTTGGTGATGTGTGGGATGACCTGCACCGTCTCACCGAGGTAGTCGCCGCGTCGCTCCTTGGCGATGACGTTGGAGTAGACCTGCCCGGTGGTCACGTTCGCGTGGCCGGAGAGGTCGGTGTCCAGGAAGCGCTCGTAGTGGCCGATGTCGAGGTCGGTCTCGGCGCCGTCGTTGGTCACGAAGACCTCGCCGTGCTGGAACGGGTTCATCGTGCCCGGGTCGACGTTGAGGTACGGGTCGAGCTTCTGCATCGTCACGCGCAGACCTCGCGAGCGGAGCAGCCGACCGAGGCTCGAGGCGGTGAGGCCCTTGCCGAGCGAGGAGGCGACGCCTCCGGTGACGAAGAGATGCTTTGTCTGATGGCCCGGCGCGATGTTCACCACGGGATTCCATCCTAGGCCATGTACGCCGATTCGCCGCGCTCAGGAAGCGTGTCTCTTCACCGCACGGTCATCCGCGGGCCATCTCGAGCAGCTCGCGCGCGTGCGCGAGGGCGGTGTCGGAGTCGGCGAGCCCGGCAAGCATGCGGGACAGCTCGCTCTCGCGGCCCGCGTCGTCGAGGGTCGTGAGGCCCGAGCTGGTGATCGACCCGTCGGACGCCTTCTCCACGAGGACGTGGCGGTCGGCGAACGCGGCGACCTGGGGCAGGTGGGTCACGACCAGGACCTGCGCGTCGCGGGCCAGCTTGGCGAGCCGGCGGCCGATCTCGACGGCAGCTGCGCCGCCCACGCCGGCGTCCACCTCGTCGAAGACGAACGTCGGCACCGGGTTGGTGCCGGCCAGGCACACCTCCACCGCGAGCATCACCCGCGAGAGCTCGCCGCCGGACGCGCCCTTGCCGAGCGGCCGGGGCTCGCTGCCGGAGTTCGCCGCGAGCAGGAGCTCGACCTCGTCGATGCCGTGGCGTCCGAAGCGCAGCCACCGGCCGGCCACCTCCAGGACATCGGGCGGGAGGTCGTCGTCGGGCGGTGCGGGGGCCTTGCTCTGGCGCACCGCCACCGTCAGCTCGGCGTGCGGCATCGCCAGCAGCGTCAGCTCGTCGCTCACCTCGGCCGCCAGTCGGGCCGCGGCCTTCGCCCGCGACTCCGACAGCTCCGTCGCGGCCTCGGCCAGGCGGGCCCGCAGATCACGCCGCTGCCCGTCGAGCGCGGCGATGGTGTCGTCGGTGCCGTCGAGCTCGAGCAGCCGCGCGCTGGACGTCTCGGCCCAGGCGAGCACCTCGTCGATCGTCTCGCCGTACTTTCGGGTCAGGGCGGTCAGCGCCGCCCGCCGCTCCGAGACCGCGGCCAGCCGCGCGGGATCGGTGTCGATGCCCGCGGCGTACGACGAGACGTCGGCCGCCACGTCGGTCAGCAGGTAGCTCACCTCGGCGACCCGGTCCGCCAGCGCGGCCGCCTCCGGGTCGTGGTCGCGTACGCCGTCCAGGGTCGTGCGCGCCACGCTGACCGCCGCGAGGGCGTCCGGGGAGCCGATCTCGCTCGAGAGCGCCTCACGCGCCTGCTCGGCGGCGACCCGGATCGTGTCGGAGTGGCCGAGGCGGGCCTCCTCGGCGGCGAGATCCTGGTCCTCGCCCGGCTGCGGCGCAGCCACCGTGACCTCGTCGACGCCGAAGCGCAGGAGGTCCGCCTCGCGGGCACGCTCGCGGGCGGTCGCCCGCACCTCGGCGAGCTCGCGCTCGACGGCGGCCAGCTCGGCGTACAGGTCGGAGTAGGTCGCCAGCAGGGCAGCGTTGCCGGCGTACCGGTCGACCGCGTCGCGCTGGGTCTGGGCCTTCAGCAGGCGGTGCTGGTCGGACTGTCCGTGCACGGCGACCAGCGGCTCGGCCACCTCCGCGAGCGTCGCGATCGGTACGCCGGCCCCGCCGACGTACGCCCGCGAGCGGCCCTCGGCGCCGACGTTGCGCGCCAACACGGCCACGTCGTCCTCGACCTCGCCGCCCGCCTCCTCGACCGCCTCGGCGAACCCGGGGACGTCACCCACCCGGACGACGCCCTCGACCCGGGCCTGCTTCGCGCCCGACCGCACCGCGCCGGTGTCGGCGCGACCGCCCAGCAGCAGCCCGAGCGCGCTGACGACCATGGTCTTGCCGGCGCCCGTCTCGCCGGTGATCACCGTGAGTCCGGGACCGAGGTCCAGGGTCGAGGAGTCGATGACGCCGAGCGAGCTGATCCGCAGCTCCTCGATCACGACGTCTCCCCCAGCTCGAAGCGGCCACGGCGCTCCGCCGAGCCGCGCCAGCCGGCGACCGACAGGCCGAACTTCGCGACCAGCCGGTCGGTGAACGGCGCCTGGTGCAGCCGCACGAGCCTGATCGGTCGCTCACCGCGGCTGACCTCGATCCGGGCGCCGGGCGGCAGCTCGACGCTGCGCCGGCCGTCGCACCACAGCACGCCGTACCCCTGGTTGCCGGCGAGCACCTCCACCGCGATCACCGACGACGGAGCGACCACCATCGGTCGAGCGAAGAGCGCGTGGGCGCTGAGCGGGACGATGCAGAGCGCCTCGACCTGCGGCCACACGATCGGCCCACCGGCACTGAAGTTGTACGCCGTCGAGCCGGTCGGAGTCGCGCACACGACCCCGTCGCACCCCCATCGGGACAGCGGGCGCCCGTCGATCTCGACGACGACCTCCAGCATCCGCTCGCGCGC
>WQZX01000117.1 GCA_009780515.1 Nocardioidaceae bacterium
CCCACCACACCGCCGACGAGGTCACCCAGATGATGGAGCGCGTCGTCGACCCGAACGCCGGCGTGGCGCCGCAGGCACAAGTGCCCGGCTACGTCGTCGCAGGCAAGACCGGCACCGCGCAGGAGGTCGGCGCCAGGTGCGGCTGCTACAACTCCACGACCGTGTCCTTCGCCGGGTTCGCGCCCGCTGACAAGCCGCGCTTCACCGTCTACGTCGTGGTCCACTCGCCGCGCACCGGCAGCTCGGGCGCCGGCACGGCCGGACCGGCGTTCTCGAAGCTGATGAGCTACGCCCTGCGCCGCTACGGCGTGGCCCCGACCAACGCCAAGCCGTCCAAGCTCCCCGTCCAGTGGTGATGGACGAACACCGCCCACCAGAGACGCGGCCGTCCCAGCCGCACGAGGCGTCGCTGCGGTACGTCGTCGACGCGCTGGGTGCGCTCGGACAGGCGGCCGAGCTGCGGGCGGGCGGGTCCGCCGACGGCAGCGTGACGGGGATCTGCATCGACTCGCGCCGCGTCCGCCCCGGAGACCTGTACGCCGCGGTCCCCGGCGCCACCGTCCACGGAGCGCGGTTCGTGCCGCAGGCCGCCGAGGCGGGTGCGGCCGCCGTGCTCACCGACGCCGACGGGGCGCCCGCCGCCGCCGAGGCCGGGCTGCCGGCGATCGTCGTACCGTCGGTGCGGAGGGTGCTCGGAGCGGTCTCGGCGCTCGTCTACGGCGAGCCGGCCACGTCGATGCGGATGATCGGCGTCACCGGCACCCAGGGCAAGACCACCACCACCCGGCTGCTCGAGGGGGCGCTGACGTCGTCCGGTGTCCGATCGGCGGTGATCGGCACGGTCGGCACCCGCATCGCCGACCGCGACGTGAAGACCGCGCTGACGACGCCCGAGGCGCCCGACCTGCACGGCCTGTTCGCGGTGATGCGCGAGCGCGACGTCGAGGTCTGTGCGATGGAGGTCTCCAGCCACGCCCTGGTCATGGGGCGCGTCGACGGGGTGGTCTTCGACGTCGCGGTGTTCCTCAACCTCGGCCGCGACCACCTCGACTTCCACAAGGACGTCGAGGACTACTACCAGGCGAAGGCGTCGCTGTTCACCGCCGAGCGGGCCCGGCTGGGCCTGGCGTTCGTCGACGACGACCACGGCCGCCGGCTGGCGGCCGAGGCACCGATCCCGATGCGCACCTTCGCCCTCGAGACCGATGCCGACTGGCGTGCGGTCGACCTCGTGCAGCGCGCGGACGGCACCGACTTCACCGTCGTCACCCCGGCCGGCGATCGGGTGAGCGCAGGCGTCCCGCTGCCCGGTGACTTCAACGTCGTCAACGCGCTCGCGGCGATCGCCGCCGCCGCCGAGGCCGGCCTGGCCCCGCACCAGGTGGCCCGGGGCATCGCGGCGGGCCAGGGCGTGCCCGGGCGGCTCGAGCAGATCGACGAGGGGCAGCGGTTCGAGGTCTTCGTCGACTACGCGCACAAGCCCGACGCCGTCGAGGCCGTGCTGCGCACCCTGCGTCCGGTGACGGCCGGTCGGCTGGTCGTCGTGCTCGGAGCCGGTGGCGACCGCGACCGTGGCAAGCGTCCGCTGATGGGCGGGATCGCGGCCGACCTGGCCGATCTCGTCATCGTCACCGACGACAACCCCCGCTCCGAGGACCCGGCCGCGATCCGGACCGAGATCCTCGCCGGGGCGACCGGGCCGGCAGGCGTCCGGGAGATCGGGGGCCGCCGGGACGCCATCGAGGCCGCGCTGCGCGATGCCGCCGCCGGCGACGTGGTGGTGATCGCCGGCAAGGGGCACGAGACCGGTCAGGACGTCGCCGGCGTGGTGCACCCCTTCGACGACCGCGAGGTCGCCCGCGAGGTGCTGCGCGCACTGATGCAGGGTGGTGGCTCATGATCTCGATGACGCTGGCCGAGCTGGCCGAGGTGGTCGGCGGCTCCGTGCATGGCCCGGGCGACCTCGTCGTCAGCGCGCCGGCGTACGTCGACAGCAGGACACCCGTCGCAGGCGGTCTGTTCGTGGCGATCGTGGGGGAGCGGTCCGACGGCCACGACCACGTCGCCGACGCGCACGCCGTGCTCGGCAGCCGGCCGACCGACCGGCCGACGGTCGTCGTCGCCGACCCGGTGACGGCGCTGGGCCGGCTCGCGCGCCACGTCGTCGACCGGCTCACGGCTCAGGGCCTGACGGTCCTCGCGCTGACCGGATCGCAGGGCAAGACCGGCACGAAGGACTACCTCGCATCGGTGCTGTCCGCGGTGGTCGGGCCCGAGGCCGTCGTGGCGACCACGGCCAACAACAACAACGAGCTGGGCGTGCCCCTGACAGCGCTGAGGGCCACCACCCACACCCGTCACCTGGTGCTGGAGATGGGTGCCCGCGGCGTCGGCCACATCGCCTACCTCTGCGGCATCGCGCCCCCGCGCATCTCGGGCGTGCTCAACGTCGGCAGCGCCCACATCGGCGAGTTCGGCGGCCGCGAGGCGATCGCCCAGGCGAAGGGCGAGATCGTCGAGGCGCTGCCCGCCGAGGGCGTGGCCGTGCTCAACGCAGACGACGCGCTCGTCGCCGCCATGGTCCCCCGCACGCCCGCCCGCGTGCTCACCTTCGGCTCGGCCGGGGAGGTCGCGTGGCGCGACCTCGAGCTCGACGAGCTCGGCCGGCCGAGCTTCACGCTCAGCATGGGGGAGAGCGACCACCGGGTCGTGCTGCTCCAGACCGGTGCCCACCAGGCGGCCAACGCCGCTGCCGCCGCCGCGTTCGCCGTGGCCGCGGGGCTGGAGCCGGCCGACATCGCGCGGGCGCTCGGCGAGGCCCGCTCGGCGTCGCCGTGGCGGATGGAGGTGTCCGAGCGGTCCGACGGGCTGGTCGTGATCAACGACTCCTACAACGCCAACCCCGAGTCGATGCGGGCCGCGCTCTCGGCGCTGGTCGCCGTCGGGGAGCGGTCGGGTCGTCGTACCCTCGCGGTGCTGGGGGAGATGCGCGAGCTGGGCGACGAGCACGAGGCGGGACACCGGGCCGTCGGCTCGGCGGCGGCCGAGCTCGGTGTCGACGTGCTCGTCGTCGTCGACGACTCCGTGGCGCCGTTCGCGGCCGGCGTCGATAGCACGGAGACCGAGATCGTCCTCACGTCGGGCAAGGAGCAGGCGGGCGCGTGGTTGCGGCAGAATGCCGGTCCGAGGGACGTCGTGCTGGTCAAGGCCTCGCGCGGCGCCGCCCTGGAGCGGATCGCCGAGCAGCTGCTCGCGTCCGCGGACGTGCCCGACCAGCCTGAGGAGAACCCCACGTGAAGGCGATCCTGCTCGGAGGCGGCATCGCCCTGCTCGTGTCGCTCCTCGGCACGCGCGTCGCGATCACCGCGTTCACCCGGTGGGGCTACGGGCAGGAGATCCGTGAGGACGGGCCGACGACCCACCACACCAAGCGCGGCACCCCCACGATGGGCGGCGTGGTCATCATCCTGGCCACCCTGCTCGGCTACCTCGGCGCCAGCCTGATCACCTGGACCGCGCCCAGCGCGTCCACCCTGCTGCTGATGTTCCTGTTCGTCGGCATGGGCGTGGTCGGCTTCCTGGACGACTTCATCAAGATCTACAAGCAGCGCAACCTGGGTCTGCGCAGCAAGGCCAAGATGGTGGGCCAGACCCTCATCGCCCTGATCTTCGGCGGTCTCGCGCTGTCACCGTGGCTCAAGGACGACGACGGTCGCACCCCCGCGTCGACCCACGTCTCCTTCCTGCGTGACATCGGCTGGCTGGCCCTCCCCGCGGTCGCCACCCTGCTGCTGATCTGGCTGCTCGTCGCCGGCTTCTCCAACGCGGTCAACCTGACCGACGGGCTGGACGGCCTCGCGGCGGGCGCGAGCGCGATGGTGTTCGGCGCCTACACGATCATCAACATCTGGCAGAACAACCAGCTCTGCCAGACCCGTCCCGGCCCGAGCTGCTACGACGTCCGCGACCCGCTCGACCTGGCCACCGTCGCCGCCGCGATCACCGGCGCCTGCGTCGGCTTCCTGTGGTGGAACGCCTCGCCCGCCAAGATCTTCATGGGCGACACCGGCTCGCTGGCGCTCGGCAGCGCGCTCGCCGGCTTCGCGATCCTGTCCCGCACCGAGCTGCTGCTGGTGATCCTCGGCGGCCTGTTCGTGATCGAGACGCTGTCGGTGATGATGCAGGTCAGCTACTTCAAGATCACCAAGGGCAAACGGATCTTCCGGATGGCCCCGATCCACCACCACTTCGAGATGCTCGGCTGGGAGCAGGTGACGGTCGTGATCCGCTTCTGGATCATCACCATCCTCTGCGTCGCCGGCGGCGTGGGCGTCTTCTACGCCGAGTGGGTGGCGAAGCTCTGAGCTCGCTGCCGGGTGACCCGCCGACCGACCTGGGCCGGGACGACTCCTGGTCGGGCGTGCGGGCCGTGGTCGCCGGGTTCGGTCTCGACGGAGCCGCGGCGGTCGACAACCTGCTGCACCTCGGTGCCGACGTCGTCGCGGTCGCCGAGCACCTCCCGGCGGGCATGCAGGAGCGGGCCGAGCTGCTCGAGGTGCTGGGGGCTCGCTTCGACGTCGGCCCCGGCGCCACCGACACGCTGCCCGAGCCGTGCGACGTCCTGGTCGTGCCCGCCGACGTCGTACCCGATGGGGCGCTGGTGGTGGCAGCGCGTGGTCGCGGCGTACCTGTCTGGTCCGAGGTCGAGCTCGCGCGCCGGCTGCGCCGGCCGGCCGTGCCGTGGCTGGTCGTCGCGGGCGAGGACACCTCGACCGCGGTCGCGATGCTCCGCGCGGTGCTGCACGAGGCCGGCCTGCGCAGCGCGGCCGCCGACGGCAGGACCGCGCTGACCGAGGCGGTCATGGCCCCCGAGCCGTACGACCTGGTCGTCGCCGGTGTCGGCGCCGCGCAACTGCGCTTCACCGAGCCGCTCGCCGCCGAGTCCGCGGTCGTCCTCGGTGTCCCGGGCGGGCTGGGCGCCGTCTTCGAGGGCGTCTCCCGCGCCTGCGTGTACGACGCCGCCGACCCGGCCGCCGAGGATCTCGTCCGCGAGGCGGACGTCGTCGAGGGCGCGCGCGCGATCGGCCTGACCCTCGCCACGCCCGGCGTCGGCATGCTCGGCCTGGTCGAGGACCTCCTGGTCGACCGGGCGTTCATCGAGGAGCGCCGGACGACCGCCGCGGAGCTCTGCACCTTGGCCGAGCTCGGCGATCCGGAGCCGTCGGTGGTGCTGGCGGCGCTGGCGGCGGCCGCCCTGGCGCGCGCGCACGGCGTCGACCGGTCGGCCGTGCGGGACGGCCTGCGCGCCCACCACGGCGCCTGACCGGCGAACGTCCTTCGCGACACGCTCCCGATCTACCGGCCAAGCCGGGGGCCGGACGGGAGACTTGGCCCGTCCATGCCAGCAGTCGTCGTACCTCGATGACACGCGGATCGGAGGGCTCGCCATCACCACCGTGTCGCCCGAGCGCTCGCGGCTCAAGAGCCTGCGAGTCCCGCGCCTGTCGCGCTCCGGCTGGGTCTCGGCCGCCAAGGAGGCGCTCGACCGGCCGTTGACGACGTACTACCTGCTGCTCGGCTCGGTCGGGCTCCTGCTCACCATCGGCCTGATCATGGTGATGAGCGCGTCCAGCGTCGCCTCCTACCGCGGCACCGGCAGCTCCTACACGGTCGTCGAGCGCCAGGCGATGTGGCTGCTGCTCGCGCTCCCGTGTGCCTACTTCGCCGCGCGGGTCTCTCCCACGTGGCTGCGCCGGTTGGTCTATCCCGGCTTCGTGCTGTCGCTGGGGCTGCTGCTGCTGACCGCGTTCATGGGTCGCACGGTCCAGGGAAACACCAACTGGCTGGTGCTCGGGCCGATCCAGCTCCAGCCCTCCGAGATCGCGAAGTTCGCGATCATCATCTGGGCCGCGCACATCTACGCGATGAAGGAGCGTCGGCTCGACCGCCTGAACGAGATTCTCGTGCCCGTGGTGCCCGGGATGGGCCTGGCGCTGGGGCTGGTGCTGCTCGGCGACGACCTCGGCACCGCCCTGGTCTTCTTCGCGATCCTCGTCGGCATGCTCTGGGTCGTCGGGGCGCCACGACGCCTGTTCGTGCTGGCCACGCTGCTCGTCGGCGTGCTGGCCGGCGGCCTCGCGGTGACCAGCCCGGTCCGGCTCGCCCGCCTGAGCAACTTCACCGACCCCTTCCGCGCCTACCACTCCACCGGCTGGCAGGCCGTCCACGGCCTGTTCGCGCTCGCCAGCGGCGGCGTCTTCGGCGAGGGCATCGGCGCGAGCCAGCAGAAGTGGGGCAGCCTGCCCGAGGCCTACACCGACTACATCTTCGCCGTGCTCGGCGAGGAGCTCGGCCTGATCGGCACGCTGCTGGTGATCGGCCTGTTCCTGACCATCGCCTATGCCATCGTCCGGATCGCCCGCGAGACCACCGACCCGTTCGTGCGCTACGCCAGCTTCGGCGTCGTCATCTGGCTGCTCGGCCAGATGATGATCAACGTCGGCATGGTCCTCGGCCTGGCGCCGGTCATCGGCATCCCGCTCCCGCTGGTCTCCTACGGCGGATCTAGCCTTGTCCCGACCCTGACCGCGCTCGGTCTGGTGATCGGATTCGCTCGGCGCGAGCCGGCCGCGGCACGTGCGCTGGCCCAGAAGCGCAGGGACAAGGCAAAGGGAGTAGCGGCTCGGTGAAGGTTCTGCTGGCGGGCGGAGGCACGGCCGGACACACGTCGCCTCTGCTCGCGACTGCCGATGCCCTGCGCCGGATCGACCCGACGGTCGAGGTGACCTGCCTCGGCACGCCCCGCGGGCTGGAGAACACCGTCGTGCCGGCGGCGGGCTACCCGCTCGAGCTGGTCCCGCCGGTGCCGCTCCCGCGCCGGCCCAACGCCGACCTCGCCCGGGTGCCGGCCCGTCTCCGCGGCGCGGTGAAGGCGACGCTGGAGGTCGTCGACCGGATCCAGCCCGACGTGGTCGTCGGCTACGGCGGCTACGTCTCCATGCCGGCGTACGTCGCGGCCCGGCGCCGCAGGCTCCCGCTGGTCGTCCACGAGCAGAACGCCCTGCCCGGCATCGCGAACAAGGTCGGTGCCCGCGTCGCCGACCGGGTGGCCGTGAGCTTCCCCGACACCCCGCTGCGCAACGCCGAGTACGTCGGTCTGCCGCTGCGCCGCATGATCTCCACGCTCGACCGCCCGGCGCTGCGTGGCGAGGCGAGGCGGTTCTTCGGCCTCGACCCGGAGCGGCCGACCCTGGTCGTCACCGGCGGCTCCCAGGGCGCGTGGCGCCTCAACCGCGCGGTGGCCGGCGCGTCGGCGGCGCTGGGCGCGGCCGGCGTACAGGTGCTGCACGTCGTGGGGCCCAAGGGCGCCGAGGACCCCGAGTGGGTCCAGCCGGTCCAGACGGGTGTGCCCTACGTCGTCGTACCCTTCGTCGACCG
>WQZX01000118.1 GCA_009780515.1 Nocardioidaceae bacterium
GTCGCAACCACCCCGACCCACCCCGAGCCGACGTCGTCCGCTACCCAGCAGAGCCGGAGGCGCGCCGGCCGAACACCGACCTGCGGTAGCCGACCGAGGTATCAGCCTCGACCGCGTGCCTCGCAAGACCCGCTCACGACATCTCAATAGGGATAGAAGCCCTGGCCGGTCTTCTTGCCGAGCAGACCCGCGTCGACCATGCGGTCGAGCAACGGCGGGGGCGAGTAGAGCGGCTCCTTGAACTCGTCGTACATCGAGATGCCGATGGCGCGGATCGTGTCCAGGCCGATCAGGTCGGCGAGGGCGAGCGGACCCATCGGGTGGCCGCAGCCGAGCACCATGCCCTTGTCGATGTCCTTCAGGCTCGCGTAGCCGGCCTCGTACATCCGGATCGCGCTGAGCAGGTACGGCACCAGCAGGCTGTTGACCACGAACCCGGCCCGGTCCGTCGCCTCGATCGGCTGCTTGC
This sequence comes from Nocardioidaceae bacterium, assembly GCA_009780515.1. Classification (GTDB taxonomy): domain Bacteria; phylum Actinomycetota; class Actinomycetes; order Propionibacteriales; family Nocardioidaceae; genus Nocardioides. The sequence continues at coordinate 470 of WQZX01000118.1, forward strand.
CCAGGCCATGGGTCACGAAGTCCCGCATGCGCTCGAGCGACTCCGGCGCCGTGGTCAGCGACGGGATCAGCTCGACCAGCTGCATGACCGGCGCCGGGTTGAAGAAGTGCACGCCCATCACCTGGCCGGGACGGTCGCTGACCGCCCCGAGCTTCACGATCGGGATCGAGGACGTGTTGGACGCGAGGATGGCGTCCGGCTGAGTCAGCAGCGCGCCGACCTTCGTGAACACGTCCAGCTTCACCCGTTCGACCTCGCTGGCCGCCTCGACCACGAGGTCGCGGTCGGCGAGGGTCTCGAAGTCGGCCGAGAAGGTGATCCGGCCGGCGATCGCCTCCGCCTCGGCCTCGCTCACCTTGCCGCGTGAGGCGGCCCGGTCCAGCGAGGACCGCACGCGGTCCCGGGCCGCGTCGGCGGCGGTGTCGCTGATCTCGACGACGACGGTGTCCAGCCCGGCGCGGGCGCAGACCTCGGCGATGCCGGAGCCCATCTGCCCGCCTCCGACGACGCCGACCAGCTGGATGGTGGAAGCCATCTCGGTCCCCCGCCGATCAGCGCTGGACGTAGAACAGCCGCCGGTTGACGAACTCCCCGATGCCGAGCGGCCCCAGCTCGCGGCCGAAGCCGGACCGCTTCACCCCGCCGAACGGCACATCGGCGCCCTCGCCCGCGGGCGTGTTCACGTTGGCCATGCCGACCTCGAGCTGCTCGGCAACCTTCGCCGCACGCTCCTCGTCGGTGGCGAAGACCGCGCCACCGAGGCCGAAGTCGACGTCGTTGGCGAGCTTCACGGCGTCCTCGTCCGACGACACCTTGTAGACGACGGCGATGGGGCCGAAGAGCTCCTCGTGGTAGGCACGCATCTCCGGCGTCACATCGGTGAGTACGGCGGGGGTGAGCCAGCCGTTCTCCCCCAGCTCGCCGCCGACGTGCAGCGTCGCGCCCTTGCCGACGGCCTCCTCGACCTGGTCGCGGAGGTTCTCGGCCGCCTTGCGCGACACCATCGGGTCGTACTCCGCGTCGTCGTCGGCGGCCGTGCGCGGCTTCATCGCCTTGGCCCGCTCGACCAGGCCGGCGACGAAGCCGTCGTACACGTCGTCCATCACGATCATGCGCTTGTTGGAGTTGCAGGCCTGGCCCATGTTCTCCATGCGGGTCGCCCAGGCGGTGTCGACGGCGTCCTCGACGCTCGCGGTGTCCAAGACGATGTAGGGGTCGGAGCCACCGAGCTCGAGGACGACCTTCTTCAGGTTGCGGCCGGCCGCCTCGGCGACGGCCGTGCCGGCCCTCTCGGAGCCGGTCAGCGACACCCCACGCAGCCGCGGGTCGGAGATCAGCGACGCGACCTGGTCGTGGGTGGCGAAGATGTTCTGGTAGACGCCCTCGGGCACCCCGGCGTCGTGCATGAGCTGCTCGATCGCGAGAGCCGACGTCGGGCAGTTCTCGGCGTGCTTGAGCAGGATCGTGTTGCCGGCGATCAGGTTGGGGGCGGCGAAGCGCGCGACCTGGTAGTAGGGGTAGTTCCACGGCATCACACCCAGCAGCGGTCCGATCGGCAGGCTCTGCACCCGCGCGCCGTCGTGGCCGGGCAGCGGCTGGTCGGCGAGCAGGGCGGGCCCGTTGTCGGCGTAGTAGCCGAAGATCTCGGCGCAGAACTCCGCCTCGCCCTTGGCCCCGGAGGGCCGCTTGCCCATCTCGGCGGTGATCAGCGAGCCGAGCTCCTCGGCACGCTCCCCGAACAGCAGCGCGACCCTGCGCACGACCGCGACCCGTTCCTCGACGGGACGCCGCCGCCACTCCTCGTACGCCGACACGGCCGTCGCGAGCGCCTGCTCGACCTCCTCGTCGGTGGCGAACGGGAAGGTCTTGGTCACCTCACCGGTGGCCGGGTTGGTCACCTGGTACTGCGCTGCCTGGGTCATGCTCTCCTCCTCGAGATCCGGGACACGGTCACGCTCCCTCCCGAGCCTAGGCCGGGGCGCGCAGTCCGGCATAGTGGCCCGCATGGGCAAGGACGTGGCCGTGCTCGGCGCGGGGGTCTCCGCACTCACTACGGGAATCTGCGCGGCCCGCGCGGGCTGGTCGGTGACCCTCTACAGCCCCCGGATGCCGCTCGAGACGACGTCGGCCAAGGCCGCCGCGAGCTTCGAGCCGCACCTCGTCGAGCTCGGCGGCCTGCCGGCCGACACCCTCGCCCGCGCGTGGGCCGGCTTCGACGCCGTCGAGAGGAGCGCCGGCCCCTCCGCCGGCGTACGACGGCAGACGCACTGGGACGCCGCGAGCGTGCCGCTGACCGACGAGCCGTTCCTGGACGTCGTCGAGGACGTGCGGATCGCGGAGCGCCCCGACGTGCCGGGCGGCTACGCGTTCGGGCGCAGCTTCACGACCTTCTTCGTGGACACCCCGATCTACCTGCCGTGGCTCACGGCCGAGCTGGCGCGCCTCGGCGGCAGCCTGGTGCTGGTCGAGCAGCCGCTGACCGCGGCCGACGTGGCCGCCCTCCCGGCCGACCAGGTCGTGAACTGCACCGGCCTGGGTGCGCGGGAGCTGGTCGGCGACGACCGCGTGCGCCCCATCCGCGGGCAGATCGTCGTGGTCGATCCCCTCCCGGACATGGACTGGTCGATCAGCGCCGACGGCTTCTACCTCTACCCGCGCCGCGGCGACACGGTCGTCGGAGGCACCGCCGAGCTCGACGTCGAGGAGGAGGCCACCGAGCCCGCGGTGGTCGACGCGCTCCTGCGGGCCGCCCGTCGCGTCGTACCCCGCATCGGCGAGCTCCGCGTGCACCGCACGTACGCCGGCCTCCGCCCCTACCGCCACGACACCGTCCGGGTCGAGGCCGAGGAGCTGTTCGGCAAGCAGGTGGTGCACAACTACGGCCACGGCGGCGGTGGCATCACGATGTCGTGGGGCACCGCCGAGCTCGCGGTCGCGCTCCTCTGAGCGGCCTCACGCGAGAGCGAGGAAGAGCTTCTCCATCTTCTTGGAGTCGACGCTGTCCGGCCCTCCGTCGGCGAGGCAGCGCTCCAGGCCGGTCGCGACGAGGGCGTAGCCGCCACGGCTGATCGCCTTGTTGACGGCGGCGAGCTGGGTGAGCGCGTCCTCGCACTCCGTCCCCGCCTCGAGCATCCGGATCACCGACGCGAGGTGTCCGTTGGCGCGCTTGAGCCGGGTGGTGATCGCCTTGACCTCGTCAGGCTCGAGTCGCATCGCGGTCCTCCTCGTCGGTGAGCGCGGCCATCATCCCAGAGAGCCGGTCGCGGGCCTCGGCCGCGACGGCGGCGAGCGCGGGCGCGTCGCTGAACGTCGTCATGACCGCGGGGTCGAAGACCTCCACGCGGGTCGCCTCGCCCTCGGCGGCGACGACGACGTTGCACGGGAGCATCGTCGCGAGCCTCGGGTCCGCCTGCAGCGCCTCGTGCGCGAGCGGGGGCCGGCACGCGCCCAGGATGACCTGGGCCGGGAGGTCCACCCCCAGCTTGGCCTTCAGCGTCGCCTGCAGGTCGATCTCGGTGAGCACGCCGAACCCGGCCTCGGCCAGGAGGTCCCGCACGCGGGCGAGGGTGGCGTCGTACGGCGTCGCCACGTTGGCGCTGATCGTGAAGTCGGTCATCTCTCATCCTCTCGTCGACACGATCCTACATCCCCCCTGGGGGATATGCTACGGTCATCGCGTTATCCCCCCAGGGGGTTATGGAGAGGAGTGTCGATGACCACCCGGAGCACCACCCCACGAACCGGCCCGCTCGGCAGGCTCGGGCTCGCCGTGCTGCGACACGGCCGGCTGACGGGCGTCGTCTGGCTGCTGGTGATCGTCGGGCTCGGCGCCTTCGCGCCGAAGGTCGAGACCTCGCTGTCCGGCGCCGGCTGGCAGGCCGACGGCTCGGCCTCCGTGGCGGCACGCCAGCTCGCACAGGCCCACTTCGGCGGCAACGCCAGCTCCGCCCTCCAGGTCGTCGTGCACGGCCAGCACCCGCTGACCTCCCCCACCGGTCAGCGGGTCATCCGTCGCGTCGAGGCCGTCCTGCGGTCCGACCACCGCATCGCCTCGGTCGTCGCGCCCCAGCCGGGCGCGACGCTGAGCCGCGACGGGCGCACGGCCATCGTGCTCGGCGGCGCGGGCGCGGACACCAACGACATGGTGCGTGCCGCCGTCGCCCTGAAGCCCCGGCTGACCGCGCTCTCCACGACGACGGTCGAGGTCACCCCGACCGGCGCGTCGCAGCTGTGGGCCGACTTCAACGCCGCGAACCTCGACGCGATGCTCAAGTCCGAGATGCTGTCCTGGCCGGTGACGCTGGCGATCCTGGTGCTCGCCTTCGGAGCCCTCGTCGCCGCCGGCCTCCCCCTGGTCCTGACCCTGGCCGGCCTGGTCGCCTCGGCCGGCTCGCTCGTGCTCATCAACCACTTCGTCCCGGTCTCGATCTGGGCGATGAACTTCGCCATGATGTTCGCGCTCGCGCTGGGCATCGACTACGCGCTGTTCCTGGTGGTCCGCTTCCGCGCCGCCCGCTCGGTGCCGGGGACGACCAAGGAGCAGGCGCTCGCGGAGACGATGGACACCGCCGGCAAGGCGGTGCTCCTCTCCGGCCTCACCGTGCTCGTCTCGCTGTCGGCCGTCGAGATCGTGCCGTCGCCGTCGTTCCGGTCGATGGCCGGCGGCATCATGCTCGCGGTCGTCTTCGTGCTGGCCGCGACACTGACGCTGCTCCCGCTCGTGCTCGGCAAGCTCGACACCCGGATCAACAAGCTCGCGCTCCCCTGGGCGCGCATCGGCGAGCACCGCTCCCCCGCGTTCGCCGCCTGGGGCGAGCGACTGTGGCGCCGCCCTGTCCTGTACGGCGGAGCGGCGCTGATCGTGCTGGTGGCGCTGGCCGCCCCGATCCTCGGCCTGCGCACCGCCATGCCCTCGATCAAGGTGCTGCCGTCGGACGCCCCGGCCCGGGTCGGCTACGACCGGGTCCAGGAGGCCTTCGGTCCCGGTGCGCCCGGCATGCTGCAGGTCGTCGTGCCGACCGCCAGCGCCGGCGCCGCGGAGAAGGTCGTCTCCGCGGACCCCGGCATCGCCGCCGCCATGCCCGCCGCACCGTCCGTCGACGGCGCGCCGTACCGGCTGATCCAGGCGATGCCGAAGATCGACCCGTCGGACCCGGCGCTCTCGACCACCGTGGACCGCCTGCGTGCCGACCTCCCCGACGGCGCGCTCGTCGGCGGAGCGGCCGTCGAGAACCTCGACCTCAAGGCACAGCTCGACCACTCCACGCCATGGGTGACCGGCATCGTCCTGGGCCTCGGCTTCGTGCTGCTCCTCATCGCCCTGCAGGCACCGCTCATCGCTCTGCTCGGCACCCTGGCCAGCCTGCTCTCCACGGCCGCCGCGTTCGGCGTGGCACGCCTGGTCTTCCAGGACGGCCACCTCAGCGGCCTGTTCGGGTTCGAGCCACAGGGCTTCCTGGACGCATGGGCTCCGGTGTTCTTCTTCGCGATGATCTTCGCGATCGCGATGGACTACACCGTGTTCCTGCTCGCCTCGGCCAAGGAGCACTGGGAGCGCTCCGGGGATCCGCGGGAGGCGATGGTCGGGGCGGTCGCCCACTCCGGCCGGGTGATCTTCGCGGCCGGAGCGGTCATGGTCGCGGTGTTCTTCACCTTCTCGCTGTCCGGCCCGCTCCCGCCCAAGGAGATGGGCGTGATCCTCGGCATCGCCGTTCTGCTCGACGCGTTCCTCGTGCGGCTGGTGCTCCTGCCCGTCCTGCTGCGCCTCACCGGCCGCGCCGCCTGGGCCTGCCCCGCGTGGCTGCGCCGCGTCCTTCCCACCATCCGCTTCTCGCACTGAAAGGCCTCGACATGACCGACTCCCAGACCCACTCCACGCACGGCAAGGTCGTGCTCCGCGAGCTCGCCTCGGAGAGCCGCGCCCTGCGCCAGGCCATCCCGGACGTGTACGCCGGCTGGCGCGAGCTGCACAAGGGCGTCTTCGCGCCGGGCGCGCTCGACGTCAAGACCAAGGAGCTCATCGCCCTCGCGATCGGCGTCGTCGAGGGCTGCGACGGCTGCATCGCCTCGCACGGCCAGTCGGCGGCCCGCGCCGGCGCCAGCCGGCAGGAGGCCGCCGAGGCCATCGGCGTGACCTTCCTGATGCACGGCGGTCCCGCGACGGTCCACGGCGCTCGCGCGTACGACGCCTTCTGCGAGTTCGCCGACGCGATCGAGGCCGGCGAGAAGCCGGCCTGACCCACGCACCGAACCCAGCACGACCTCAACCCACAGGAGAGGAACAGACCATGTGTCGTCCCGTCCGCTGCAAGACCTGCGGCAAGACCACCTGGGCCGGATGCGGCCAGCACATCGCCGCCGTCAAGGCGTCGGTGCCCGCCGACCGGTGGTGCGCCGGCCACCCCAAGACCGAGCAGACCGGCGGCTTCCTCGGCCGCCTGCTGGGCCGGTGAGCGCCATGCCCGGGTTCAACCTCGATCGCGGCGTCATGCTGGTCGCCGGCATCGTCACACTGGTCAGCGTGGCGCTCTCCGCCTTCGTGTCGCCGTGGTGGCTGCTGCTCACGACCTTCGTCGGGCTCAACCTGCTCCAGGCGAGCATCACCGGCTTCTGCCCGGCGGCCATCATCCTGCGCCGGTTCGGCGTCCGGTCCGGCTGCGTCTTCCGCTGAGCCGCAGCTCAGCGTGGAAGCGTCTCAGTGGATGCCGGGCTCGTGCGCCTGGTGCGAGAGCGGCTCGAGCTGGAACGTCGAGTGCTCGACGTCGAAGTGACCACCGAGGCAGTGCTGGACCTGGTCCAGGATCCGCGGGGCGTGGCCGTCCTGGAAGCACGCGTCGTCGACGACGAGGTGCACCGAGAGCACCGGTAGGTCCGAGGTGACCGCCCAGAC
>WQZX01000119.1 GCA_009780515.1 Nocardioidaceae bacterium
CCAGATCGGCGCCAAGCTCTACCTCTCGGAGTCGACCACGAAGTCGCACATCGCCCGGATCTACCAGAAGCTCGGCGCGGCCAACCGCGCCCAGGCGCTGGTCACGGCGATGCGGATCGGGCTTCTCTCCACCGTCGCGCCGGCCGCGCGCTGAGACCGGGGACCCGACGGTCCCCGCCCCCTAGTCCCTTGGGACTAGCCGACTGCGGCCGAACTCCCGATACCGACAGGACCCGTGCTCCGGCACAGTTTTCCTTGTCGGGGAACGCATCTCCCCGGGGACACGAAACACAATCCTCTGACTAGGGAGACCCCGATGGTCCAGTACCTCCAGATCCTGCTCAACGCCCGCCTCTCCAAGATGGAGGAGCGTGGCGCGTCCGCCGTCGAGTACGGCCTGCTCGTCGCCCTGATCGCCGCGGTGATCATCGGCATCGTCATCGTCCTGGGCAAGCAGCTGAACAACGCGTTCACCGGCGTTTCCACCAGCCTCGACAACGCGGGCGTGCACAGCTGATCAACGCTCTGATCATGCAGCAGCGGGAGGCCGCGGACCAAGGTCCGCGGCCTCCCTTCGTCGTTCCGCCGCCAGACATCACCGGAGCTTCAAGACCCGCGCACCGGCGAGCAAGAAGCATCCGAGCAGCCCAGTCCTAGCGCCGCAGCTGGCGAGCGATCGCGACCCGCTGCAGCACCGTGGGGTGCGAGCCGAACCACCACTGCGACAGCGCCGGGGGCGTGGGGTCCTCCAGCGAGCGCAGCGCGAGCGTGCGCTGCATGGCGATGAACGGCGCAGGCGCGCGCGTCACCTCCAGCGCAGTGACGTCGGCGCGCGTCTCGATCTTGCGGCTGATGGCGTTCTGGACCGGCAGCGACAAGAACATCCCGAGGGCGACCAGCGCCAGCACGGTCGGTACGACGGCGGGGTCGTCCACCCCTGCCCAGCCCCGTCGCTCCAGGGCGAGCACGACGATCCCCAGCAGACCGATCCCGAACAGCGCGCCGGCCGCGCCGAGCGAGGTACCGATCGCGACGTCCTGGTGCTTCGCGTGTCCCAGCTCGTGGGCCACGATCGAGAGGATCTGGTCGCGCGGCAGCGTCTTGAGCACGTTGTCGTAGAGGACCACCCGCCGCGTCGACCCGAAGCCGGACACGTAGGCGTTCAGCTCGGTGGTGCGCCGCGACGCGTCGGTGACGAGCACGTCGTCGACCCTCACGTCCTCCTCGTGCGCGATCCGCATGATGGAGGTGCGCAGCGCCCCACCGGGGAGCGGGTGGAACTGGTTGAACATCGGCTCGATCAGCACCGGGTAGACGAACGACCCCACGACCACCAGCACCGCGAGCGCGGTGCCCGCGATCCCCGGCCAGCCGCGTGGCCAGCGGCGGGCACAGCCCACCAGCAGCACCAGCCCGACCGAGGTCACCACGACGGTGATGGCGGTGCTCTTCAGGAGGTCGACCGACCACGCGCTCCAGGTGGCGGTGGCGAGCCCGTGCACGCGGAAGAGCTGCTGCGAGGCCGCAGCGAACGGCAGCGTGGCGACCTGTCCGACGACGGTCACCGCCGCCACGAGGACGACCGCCCGCAGCCACCAGGGGCCGCGCAGCCCCGCCGCCCACTCCCGGGCACGGCGGCTGAACCCCAGCCACGCCGACACGACGAGGGAGACGGCCAGCCCGGTCCAGCTCCACACCCGCGCCCAGAGCGTGAAGTGCTCGGCACGGTCGATCTGCGCCTGGGAGAAGACCGAGCGCGCCGACACCGCGGCCGGCGTGCCCCCGGGCACCGGGTGCCACGGCACCAGCCAGCCGGCGAGGAGCACGAACAGCGCTCCCCCGACGATCAGCGCAGCGAGCGCCGTACGACCCGTCCCGCCGGCCCGCTGCCTTCCCACGGAATTAGCCTGCCACGTGGGGAAGCGACGCGAGGTCGCCGCGCCAGTCGGCGGTGAGCCCGGCCACGGTCAGCCCGGTGTCGGCCGGCAGGACGCGGGCCAGCGAGCCGCCGCGGAGCATGTCCCGGTAGAAGCGGACCAGGGCCGGCTGGCCGGCGTGCTGGGCGATGGTGACGTTCACCCGCCAGGCCGCCTCGTACGTCGACTCCAGCCCGCGCTCCTCGGTGCCGAAGGAGCTGTCCGCGGGCAGGTGGGCCGGCACGCCGTGGCGGCGTACCTGCTGGGCGACCTGGGCGGCCTCCTTGGCCAGCGGCACGTGCGCCTCGCCGAGCGCGACGTAGTCGGCGAAGCCCTCGATCAGCCACAGCGGAGCCGAGCGGAGCGGAGCGTCGGTGACCGCGTGAACGCTCTCGTGGGTCATCACGACCTGCGCGGCGGTGCGGTCCATCGACCGGAAGACCACCGGGTTGACGAAGACGTGGACCGGCGTGCCGGGCGTGCGGTTGCCGTCCACCGGCGCGGTGACCGCGGCGATCCCGGAGTACGTCGGCGGCTGCGCGTCGAGAGCGCGATGCAGGGCCTCGACGGTCGCCGGCGCCTCGACGACGAGCTTGTCGTGGTCGCGGCCCAGGACCTGTGCGTCACGTGCGAGGGCCGTCCTCGCCTCGGTGGCCAGGCGGTCGGCGACCGCCGGCGGCGCGGCCGAGATGACCAGCGTCTGGGGAGTACGGCGGACCGTCACGGGTCCGCTCAGCCACACCGGGATGGCGTTCTGGCGGCCGCCCACCCGGCTGATCCTCTTGCCGCCGTCGGCGAAGGTGAAGCTCACCTCGGTGCTCGCGGGCTGGTGGTCGAAGCCGTCGACCTTCCACGACACCTGCACCGTGGCGCCCCACGAGCCGCGCAGCGAGCCCGAGCCGTTCTCGGTCAGGTAGGTGAAGCCGACGTCGCCCAGCCCGATGGCGCGGACGTTGCGGGCGATCGCCGCGAGCAGGTCCGCCGTGGCGCCGTCCGCGCCGAAGCGGCGAGCCGCCGCCGCGTCACCCCGCCGTACGACGGCCTGCAGCGACTCGAGCGTCGTGGTCGCCTGTCCTGGGTCGACGCTCGCGACGGCGGTCGGCCGCGGCGCGACGTACGGATGGCCGCCGCAGCCGGCGAGCACGCCCGAAAGCACGAGGAGCGCGGCCACCAGGGCCGCGCTCGCTCGGGATGTCCTCGGATCAGCCAGGGCGGACCGCACCGGCGTAGGGCATCATGTTGACGGGCGCGACCTTCACACCGACGCTGGGGTTCTCGGCGTTCACGATCATGCCGTTGCCGATGTACATGCCGACGTGGCTGATCGGGCTGTAGTAGAAGACCAGGTCGCCCGGCTGGAGCTCGCTCTCGGGGATGTGCGTGCCCATGTCGTACTGCGCGGCGGCCGAGTGCGGCAGGCTCACGCCGGCCTGCGCCCATGCCGCCATGGTCAGGCCGGAGCAGTCGAAGGCGTCGGGGCCGGCAGCGCCCCAGACGTAGGCCTTGCCGACCTGCGCCATGGCGTAGTGGACCGCGGCGGCGGCGCGGCCGCTGGCCTGGATGTCACCGGGGCGCACCGAGGCGCCACGCGACAGGATCTCCTGGCGCTGCTTGGCCTCCAGGTGGTCCAGGATGCCCTTGGCCTGCGCGTACTTGCTGTTCGCGGCCTTCTTGTCCTGCGCCAGCTGGGTGTTGAGCTGAGCGATCTTGGCGATGCGCTTCTGCGTCTGGTCGCGCCGGATGTTGTACGCCTTGACCTCATCGCCGTAGCTGGACAGGAGGTTGTCCTGCAGGTCGCCGACGGTGGAATCGGTCGAGACCTGGTTGAGGAAGTCGTCGGGGTTCGCCTGGAGCAGGCCGCCGGCGTTGCCGAGCGTCTGGCTCTGGTACTGGGCGATGACGGAGTTGCGCACGTCGGTGCGCACGCCATCGAGCTGGGACCCCTGGCGCTTCTGGTCGGCCCTCATCGAGCCGAGCTCGGCCTTCAGGGCCTTCATCTGGATCCGCGCGCTGTTGTAGGCCTCCGAGGCCTGCTCGGCCTGGTGGTCCAACGCGTTGACGCGGTCCCGGATCTTGGAGATCTTGCTCTGGTCCGCCTGGGCAGGGCTCTGGGAGCCGGAGATCGCGACGCCGATGCTGCCGGTGAGGGCGAGTGCGGCGATGCTGGCGGAGATTCGTGTGCGGCCGTTCAGCACTAGCTGTCGGGTCCCCTCTTTGTCGTACGCCTACCGGGTGAGCTGACGGATTCGGGCACGACATGCCCTACCCGCACTCCTCGCCCAGGCTCCACCGACCGGTCGGCGGGTCGAGCCTGTGCGCCTCGTACGGGATTCACCCCAGAGATGGTGGTTCCCCGGCTCCGGACCGCGAACGGCCCAGACTCAGCGCGGTGCGCGCGCGGACCGGTCGGCCCACTTCCACGGACACCTGAGGCGAGAGATTAGTCCGCCCCGCAAGGTCGCGCCAAACCGCCACTGGCGTGTTGTGGACGAATTCGCTGAGGGTCTCGTCACACCCATCACACACGGCTCGCCTGCACCACCGGCCCCGCCGGGTCACGCGGACTCGACGTCCGGCCCGGCGATCGGCGTGACCAGCCGCAGCGGCGGCACCAGGCCCCCGCCCGCGAGCACGTCCAACGCGTGCATCTCCTCCTCGCCGATGGTCAGCTCCGGCGGCGGCCCGAGCAGCACGGTCACCACGCAGTCGTGGCAGGCCAGCCCCCGCACCACGCAGGTGTCGCAGTCGATCCTCGTCGTCATGGTCCCGAGGCTCGCACCACCCGCCGACACAGTCCCTCGGACTGCGTGCGCGAGCGTGTCGCCGCTGTCGGCGCCTCGTTGGGCTTGCGGGTCTCGGCTCCTCCGGTCGCTGGCGCTCCCTCCGTCGCCTCACCCCGCGCGCCCAACCTCGGCGACGGCAGCGACACGCTGCCGCGCACGCAGTCTCGTGTCGGCGGTGCGCCGTACGGTCGCTGACATGACCACCACCGCCGCCCCACGCGCCGGTGAGCAGCTCAGCTTCGACGAGATGGGCCGCCCCCTGCGCGAGATCACCTTCTGCGTGGTGGACCTCGAGACGACCGGCGGCTCGCCCGCCGAGGGTGACCGGATCACCGAGATCGGCGCGGTCCTGGTGCGCGGCGGCGAGGTGCTCGGCGAGTTCCAGACCCTGGTCAACCCCGACACGGCGATCCCCGCGTTCATCGCGGTGCTGACCGGCATCACCAACCGGATGGTCGCCGACGCTCCGCCGATCACCTCGGCCCTGCCGGCCTTCCTGGAGTTCGCGCACGGCTCCGTGCTGGTCGCCCACAACGCCCGCTTCGACGTCGGCTTCCTGCGCCACTTCAGCCAGGAGCAGGGCCTGGTCTGGCCGGGCTTCGAGGTGCTCGACACGGTCAAGCTCGCGCGCCACGTGGTGTCGCGCGACGAGACGCCCAACCACAAGCTGTCCTCGCTCGCCCGGGTCTTCCGCGCCGGCACCACCCCCAACCACCGCGCGCTCGAGGACGCCCGCGCCACCGTCGACGTGCTGCACGGCTGCATGGAGCGCCTCGGCTCGCTCGGCGTGCACACGCTCGAGGAGCTGCAGGGCTACTCCTCCAAGGTGGTCGCGGCCCAGCGCCGCAAGCGTCACCTCGCCGACCACCTCCCCCACGCGCCGGGCGTCTACCTCTTCCGCGACGAGCGCGAGCACGTCCTCTACGTCGGCACGTCCCGTGACCTCCGCAAGCGGGTCCGCAGCTACTTCACCGCCTCCGAGACCCGGTCGCGGATGGGCGAGATGGTCGCGCTGGCCGCCTCGGTCCAGGGGATCGAGTGCGCGACCCCCCTCGAGGCCGAGGTGCGCGAGCTCCGGCTGATCGCCGAGCACAAGCCCGGCTACAACCGCCGCTCCCGCTTCCCGGAGAAGGTCACCTTCCTCAAGCTCACCCGCGAGCCGTGGCCGCGGCTGTCGATCGTCAAGAAGGTCCTGGACGACGACGCCGACTACCTCGGCCCGTTCTCCTCACGAGGCTCGGCGGAGAGCTGCCTGGTCGCCCTCCACGAGGTCTTCCCGATCCGCCAGTGCAGTGACCGGCTCGGGCGCGAGCCGTCCCGCAGCGCCTGCGTCCTGGCCGAGATGGCCCGCTGCTTGGCGCCCTGCGACGGCAGCGTCGACATGACGACGTACGCCGCCGTGGTGCGCCAGCTGCAGGACGCCGTGCTCCGGAGGCCCGACGACGTGGTCGAGCTGATCAACGAGAAGATGGCGGGGCTGGCCGAGCAGGAGCGCTTCGAGGAGGCCGGGGTCCACCGCGACCGGCTGGCATCGTTCGTCCGCGCCGCCGCGCGCACCCAGCGGCTCACCTCCCTGACGGCCTGCCCCGAGGTCGTCGCCACCCGGCGCGACGAGCAGGGCCGCTGGGCCGTCCACGTGGTCCGCCGCGGCCGCCTCGCCGCGGCCGGCGTCATCCCGCCCGGCACCGACGCGCCGTCGTACGTCGCGCTGCTGCGGGCCTCCGCCGAGACGGTGATCCCTGCCGCGGGCCCGGTCCCGGCGGCCTCGGCCGAGGAGTCCGAGCGCATCCTGCGGTGGCTGGAGCTGCCCGGCGTCCGCCTGGTCGACGTCGAGGGCGAGTGGACCTGCCCGCTCGCCGGCGCCGGGCGGCACCTCGAGCGGTTCAACCTGACGGTCTCCCCCACTAAGGTCGGACCATGATCACCGCCATCGTCTTCGTGCAGGCCGAGACCGCCCGGATCCCCGAGGTCGCCGAGGCGATCGCGGCGCTCGAGGGCGTCAGCGAGGTCTACTCCGTCACCGGCCAGGTCGACCTGATCGCGCTCGTCCGGGTGCGGGCCCACGAGGAGATCGCCACCGTCGTCTCCGACCAGCTCAACAAGGTGCCCGGCGTGGTCGACACCGAGACCCACATCGCCTACCGGGCCTACTCCCGCCACGACCTCGAGTCGGCGTTCTCCATCGGTGTCGACTGAACCCGAGCCGGTCGTCGACGTACGACGACTGGCCACTCGTGCCGGCATCGGCGTGCTCCTGTTGGTCGACCTGCTCGTCGTCCTCGCCGGCAGCCACTCGCCGTTGGCGAACCCGGACACGTTCTTCCACGTCCGCTTCGGGGAGGAGTTCCTGCACCACTGGTCGATCGCGCATCCCGGCCAACCAAATGCCGCCTCCAGCGCCCACTGGGTGCCGACCCAGTGGCTGAGCCAGGTGGTGTGGGCTGTCGTCTACGACCACGCCGGCCGAGTCGGCATGAGCGTCCTGTTCGCCGTGCTCCTGACCGGCGTGCTCGTCACCTCGTACGCCGCGGCCCGCACGGGAGGCAGCGTCACGACGTCCGTCGTCGCGGCCACGCTGGTGCTCGTGGGTGGCCAGCACTGGATGGGCCTGCGGCCCCAGCTGGTCAGCTACATCCTCATCGCCGTGACGGTC
>WQZX01000120.1 GCA_009780515.1 Nocardioidaceae bacterium
CGCACGCACGCTGGCCACGTTGTCGTCAGTCGCCGGGACTCCGTCCCGCCTCCCTCCTCCGCCTTGCCATCGCACGCACGGGACGACGCTCGCGACGGCGCCGACTTGAGAGACACGCCCTAGTGACCGCGTGGCGGGCGGGGGAGGAACATCGGGGTGGTGGCGGCGTAGGCGTCCCAGCCGGGGCGGCCCTGCATACGCCGCTCGGTCGGGCGGGCACCCGAGCCGACGACCAGGAAGAACGTCATCACGACCGGCGCCGGCAGGGTGGCGATCGCGACCCACCACGGTCCGGCCGTCGCACCCCCTGCGAGCCACAGGCCCCACCAGACGCAGGCGTCGCCGAAGTAGTTCGGGTGGCGGGTCCACGCCCACAGGCCGGTGTCCAGGATCGGGCCGCGCCCGGGATCGGCGCGGTACGCCGCCAGCTGGGCGTCACCGACCACCTCGAAGACCATGCCGAGCAGCCAGAGCGCGCATCCGGCGGCGACCAGCCAGCCCGACCAGCCGACGCGGGGGCGCAGCGCCAGGCCCGTGACCACCGGCGCCGACACCACCAGCACGATCACCCCCTGGAGGGCGAACACCTTGGCCAGCACCTGACCGAACGGCACCTCGAGGAACGGGCCGCCGAGCAGCTCCTCGTAGCGAGGATCGTCGTGGTCGGCGGCGACCACGCGCCGCCACAGGTGCCACGACAGCCGCCCGCCCCACGCCGCCACGAGCGCGACCAGCAGCCAGCGCACCAGAGCCGCGGACCCGCCGGAGTAGCCGGACAGCTGACCGGCCACCCCGCCGGCGAGGGCGAGCACCGCGAAGGCCGCACCCCAGGCCGCGTCGACGACGGCGTAGCGCCGCCGCCGACGCGACTCGGCCGCCGCGGTCGTCATCACGCCGGCCACCGACACGAGGGCGGTGAGCGCGACGATCGCCAGGGGGCTCATCGCCGGACCACGTCCCCGCCGCGCGCCAGCGGCAGGTCGTGGTCGGCACCCGGGCGTACCGCGAGGATCTGGTCGACGCCCATCCGGCCGTCGCGGAAGGCCGCGCCACCGCCGACGAGGTACAGCCGCCACACCCGGACCATCTCCTCGCCGACCAGGTCGGTCAGCCGGTCGAGGTGGGCGTCGAAGCGCTCCAGCCAGCGCGCGACGGTCGCCACGTAGTGCTCGCGCAGGGCATGCACGTCGCGCACCTCGAGATCGGCGCGCTCGAGGTGCGCGACGGTCTCCCCGACCGGCCGCATGTGCATGTCGGGAGCGATGAAGGACTCGATGAACGGCCCACCGCCCGGGTGCCTCCCGGTGCGCGACATCTGCTGGATCAGGACCCGCCCGCCGGGACGGACGCGGTCGTGGAGGACCCGGGCGTACGTCGGGTAGTTGCCCTCGCCGACGTGCTCGCCCATCTCGACCGAGGCGACGGCGTCGTACGAGCCGGTGACGTCGCGGTAGTCGCAGAGCCGCGCCTCGGCGCGGTCGCCGAGGCCGAGGTCGTCGATGCGGCCCTGGACGAACCGCTGCTGCTCGGGCGAGATCGTCACGCCGACGACCCGCGCCCCGGTGTGGCGGGCGGCGTGCAGCGTCAGGGAGCCCCACCCGCAGCCGACGTCGAGGAGCGTGTCGCCCGGTCCGATGCCGAGCTTCGCGCAGATCAGCGCCAGCTTGTCGTGCTGCGCCTCGGCGAGGGTGCGGTCCGGCGAGGTGAAGTAGCCGGAGGAGTAGGCCATCGACTCGTCGAGGATCAGCCCGTAGAACTCGTTGGAGAGGTCGTAGTGGTGGCTGATCGACGCACGGTCGCGCGCCCGCGAGTGCAGCCGTCCGCGCACCCGCGCCTGGGTGGCCGGCGGTGCCGGCGGAGCGCCGACCAGGCCGTCGGCGAGCGCGACCCGCGCCGCGCGCAGCAGCGCCAGCGCCCGTCGTCGTACGCCGGCAGGGGCGGTGTCGCGGCCGGCGGCCATGAGCAGGTCGAGGGTGCCGCCGAGGTCGCCGGGCAGGTCCGCCTCGCCGGTGACGTAGGCCTGGGCGGCGCCGAGCTCGCCCGGGTGCCAGAGCAGCCGGCGCAGCGCCTGCGGGCTCCGCAGCTCGACCATCGGAGCATCGGCAGGACCGGCCTCGGAGCCGTCCCAGGCGCGCAGCCTGACGGGCAGCTCGCCGACCAGCGGCGCGACCACGTCGGCGAGCCGGCCCGCGGTCGTGGTGGTCATGCGCCCTCCCGGGTGAACAGCAGCTGCTGGTCGTCGATGTAGCCGGCGGCGAACCCGGCACGGCAGTACTCGAGGTAGAAGTGCCACATCCGGCGGAAGTCCGCGTCGAAGCCGAGGGCCTCGACCTCCGCGCTGTTGGCGGTGAACGCCTCGTCCCACTGCCGCAGCGTCTCGGCGTAGTGGAGTCCGAGCGACGTTCCCGATCGCAGCCGCAGCGAGGTGTGGTCGCGCGCCGCCTCCGCCAGTGCCCGCACCGACGGCAGGAACCCGCCGGGGAAGACGTACCTGGTGATCCACGTGTCGGTGTCCCGCGTCGCAAGCATCCGGTGGTGCGCCATCGTGATCGACTGGATCGCGACCCGCCCGCCGGGTGCGAGGACGCGGTCGATGGTCGAGAGGTACGACGGCCAGTACCGCCAGCCCACCGCCTCGACCATCTCGACCGACACGACGGCGTCGTACGTGCCGGTGACGTCGCGGTAGTCCCGCAGCTGTACGTCGACCCGCTCGCTCAGCCCGGCCGCGGCGACGCGCTGCCGGGCGAGCAGCGCCTGCTCCTCCGACAGCGTCACGGTGACGACGTCGGCCCCGCGGCGGGCCGCGCGGATCGCGAGGGTGCCCCAGCCGGTGCCGATCTCGAGAAGCCGGGTGCCGGGTCCGACACCGGCGAGGTCGAGCAGCGCGTCGATCTTGCGCTCCTGCGCGGGCTCGAGCTCGTCGCCCTCGATCGGCAGCCCGTCGGCGTCGGTGCGGAACCACGCGCTGGAGTAGGTCAGCGACGGGTCGAGGAAGAGCGCGAACAGCTCGTTGGACAGGTCGTAGTGGTGCGCGATGTCGCGCTGGGTGTCGGCCGGGTCGCCGCGGTGGTGGCGGCCGATCCGGGGCATCACCAGCCCGCGCAGCCCGTGCAGCGGGCGGGGGACGAGCTCCTCGAGCGCCCGCGCCAGCACGGTCAGGAAGCCGGCGAGGTCCTCGGCCTCCCAGGCACCCGTCAGGTACGCCTCGCCGAAGCCGATGTTCGCGTCGCGGCCGAGCCGGGCGAACAGCTCCTCGGGACGCAGCACGTCCATCACCGGTCCGCCCCGCCCGGTCGTGCGTATGCCGTACGGCTCGTGCAGGTGCACCGTCACCGGCAGCCGGTCGACGGCGCCGGTGAAGAGACGGCGCGCCACGACGGCGCCGACGCGGGTCCGCAGGCCCGGCTCGGGCGCGGGCAGGCCGGTCCAGCGTGCGGTCGGGCACTCCTGCGCGGCCCTCGGCTCGGTCACGGTCATCGGACACCTTCCTGGTGGTGGGCGGGGCGGGGACGGATCGGCAGCCGGCGCAGCCAGAGGGCGATGCCGTGCGCGTAGATGAGCGCGGTGTCGCGCAGGCCGAGGAGGGCGGTCGACCGGGAGGGTCTCGACAGGCTCGACCCCCTTAGACGGCGGCGGTCCTGGAGGCCGGTCGAGCTTGTCGAGACCCCGCGCAGCGCGGCGCTGAAGACCGCGCCGTCGTCGGTGTGCAGGGCGACCGCGATGTCGAGCCGCTCGCCGGGCTCGGGCACGGCGACCCGGTAGGTCCCGTCGACGCCGTGGAACGGTGAGACGTACATCGCCTTGGCCACCTCGGCCCGGCCTCGCTCGTCGGGGTGGAGGACGTAGGCGTGGCGGTCGCCGTAGGTGTTGTGGACCTCGACCACCGTCGCCAGGGGTACGCCGTCGCGGCGGGTGCACCAGAAGACGCTGATCGGGTTGAAGCAGTGGCCGAGCGCGCGCGGCTGCGTGGCCAGCCGGACCCGGGCGTCGCCCAGCTCGACGCCGTTCGCGTCGAGGAGCCGGGCCAGGTTCTCGCGGATCGGCAGGCGCGGATCGCCGAGGTGGTCGCGGGGCTCGACGGTGCCGTCGACCAGCCGGCGCCAGCCGGTGGGCGCCGGCAGGTGGTCGAGGTCGACCACCCACATGCGCGACCGCAGCCGGAAGGTACGCCGCCACGGGCGCCGGCGTACGTGCTCGACGACGGTGTCGTAGACGACCGGGTCGCCGGGGGCGACCTCCTCGGTGCGGGGAGCCGCGGGGGAGGGCTCCCAGTCGTGCCCGAGCCGCCGGGCGGCGGCGAGGCCGGAGCGTGCGCCGTCCTCGTGGAAGCCCCAGCCGTGGTAGGCGCCGGCGAACGCGACCCGGTCGGTGTCCAGCTCGGGCAGCCGGCGCTGGGCGGCGACGCTCTCCGGCGTGTAGAGCGGGTGCTCGTAGGACATCGTGTCCAGCACCTTCGCGGGATCCACCAGCCCGTCGCCGCCCAGCGTGACCAGGTAGCGCGTGTCGGTGTCGAGGCGCTGGAGCCGGGTGAGGTCGTAGGTGATCGTGACGGGGCCGTCGCCGTCACGCCGCCGCCGGAAGTTCCAGGAGGCGCGCAGCCGGCCGGCCGCCGGCAGCACCGATGCGTCGGTGTGCAGGACCGCGGTGTTCGGCGAGTAGGCCATCGCGCCGAGCACCTCCTTGTGGGCCGGCGACGCGTCCGCGAGCAGCGCCAGGGCCTGGTGCGGGTGCGTCGCGACCACGACTCCGTCGTACGTCTCGCGCACGCCGGCGGCGTCCGTGACGTCGACGCCCGAGCCGGTGTCGAGGACCGACACGACGGGGCTGCCGGTCCGCACCCGCCCGCCGCGGGCGGCCACGGCGGCGGCCACGCGCTCGACGTACGACGCCGAGCCGCCGGTCACGGTGCGCCAGGTCGGGCTGCCGGTGACCGCGAGCATCCCGTGGTGCTCGAGGAAGGCGAACAGGTAGCGGGCCGGGTAGTCGCGCGCACGCTCCGGGTCGCAGGACCACACGGCCGCGACGAGCGGCTCCACGAAGTGCCGCACGAAGTGGTCGGAGAAGCCGCCCGCCGCGAGGAACTCGCCGAGCGTGGTCAGGTCGTCGTCGGAGGCGGGTCGAGCCCCCTCGCAGGCTGGTCGAGCCTGTCGAGACCCGAGCAGCGCCCGGGCGCTCCGGTGGAACCGCGGGATCTCGGCGAGCATCCGGAGGTGCGCCGGCAGTCGGCGGAGGCCGCCGGAGGGGACGAGCCCGCCGAGCCCCCGCGCGCCCGCCCAGGTGAGGCCGGTGGCGTCGTCGGCCATCGACATCGACATCTCGGACTCCTGGGTCGCGACGTCCAGCTCCTCGAACAGCCGCAGCAGCACCGGGTAGGTCCGGCGGTTGTGCACGATGAAGCCGGTGTCCACGCCGAGCACCCGCCCGCCGGCCTCGGCGACGCGGTGCGTGTCGGCGTGCCCGCCGAGCCGGTCGTCGGCCTCGTAGAGGGTCACCTCCGCCGAGGCCGAGCAGACGTACGCCGCGGTCAGCCCGGCCACGCCGGAGCCGATCACGGCGATCCGGCGGGGTGTGCTCGGTCGCGTCATGCCCGGGGTTCGGAGCCGCCCGCGCGGGCGGATTGGTCCCATCCGCGACCGGGGTCCGCGCCGAAGCACCGACATGAGGAGCCGGATCGTCATCGCAACGCTCGGGCCCGTCGCCGGAGCGGTCGGCCTCGCCGCCGCCCATCTGGTCGCCGCGGTCACCACCCCGTCGGCGTCGCCGGTGCTGGCCGTCGGCGAGGTCGTCATCGACCACACCCCGACGCCGGTCAAGGAGTGGGCGATCGCCCACTTCGGCACGCACGACAAGACGATCCTGACCGGGTCGGTGCTCGTCGTGGTGCTGCTGGTCAGCACGGCCGTCGGCCCGCTGGCCCGCCGCCGTCCGACGCACGGCGTCGCGGCGATGTGCCTGCTCGCCGTCGTCGCCGCGACCTGCGCGCTGACCCGCCCGACGGCCGGGCCGCTCGACGTCGTGCCCAGCGTCGTGGCGGCTGTCGTCGGCTCGGGCGTGCTGCTCCTGCTGCTGCGGCTCCTGGGCCGGGCGACGCCGGCCGACGGCGTGTCCGGGTCCCGTCGCGCGGTCCTGCTCGGCCTCGCGGGCGCCGTGGTCGTCGCGGCCGCGCTGGGCGAGGCGGGTCGCCGGGTGATCCGCCTGCGCGACCGCCCAGAGGACATCAAGCTGCCGCCGCCGGCCGACCCGATCCCCGCGCTCCCGGCCGGCCTGGACCGGACGGTGCCGGGCATCTCGCCCTTCGTCACGCCGAACGGGTCTTTCTACCGGGTCGACACCCGCCTCGACGTCCCGGTCGTCGACAGCTCGTCGTGGCGGCTCGCCGTCGACGGGATGGTCGACCGGCCGTTCACGATCGGGTTCGACGACCTGCTGGCGATGCCGCTGATCGAGCGCGACATCACCCTGACCTGCGTCTCCAACAGCGTCGGCGGCCCGTACGTCGGAGCGGCGCGCTGGCTCGGCGTACGGCTCGGCGACCTGCTGGACCGTGCGGGCGTCCAGCGCACCGCCGACCAGATCCTCAGCACCGACGTCGGAGGGATGACCATCAGCACCCCGCTCGCCCTCGCCGCCGACGGCCGCGACGCGATGCTGGCGGTCGGCATGAACGGCGTCCCCCTGCCGCGCGAGCACGGCTTCCCCGCCCGCCTGGTGATCCCGGGCCTCTACGGCTTCATCAGCGCCACCAAGTGGGTGACCCGCCTGACCCTCACGACGTACGACGACGCGTCGGCGTACTGGACCAAGCGCGGCTGGGCCACCGACGCCCCGATCAAGATCTCCAGCCGCATCGACACCCCGCGCTCCCTGCAGCAGCTCCGCGCCGGCGACGTCGTCATCGGCGGGGTGGCGTGGGCACAGACCGACGGCGGCGTCGCGAAGGTCGAGGTCCGCATCGACGGCGGGCCGTGGATCACCGCCCATCTCGGCCCGTCCGGCGGCAACGACTACTGGCGCCAGTGGTTCCACCGCTGGCACGCGACGCCGGGGACGCACATGCTCAGCTGCCGCGTGACCGACGGCTCGGGCGACGTCCAGTCGCCCGCCCGCGCCCTGCCGTTCCCAAGCGGCTCCAGCGGCATCCAGTCCATCACCGTCACCGTCGGCTGAGCCAAATCCGATCCGCCGCCCGCTCCGAACCATCTACGACACATCGACCCCCGACGGGAAGGCAGCACCATGACCTCCAACCTCCGCCGCTTCGGCGCCGTGGCCGCCCTCGGCCTCACCCTCACCGC
>WQZX01000121.1 GCA_009780515.1 Nocardioidaceae bacterium
CGACCACCCGCCGGCCGGCGACCGCCTGTTCGCTGCTGGCGGTCTGTAGCCCCGCGGCGGGCGATCAGAGGCTCATCGAGTGTTGGCGTCGAGACGTCCTCGCCCAGGGGCCCGGACTCCTCGAGCAACGGCGGTGAGTCGGCGGCGGCGCGGAGCCGGGGGACGCCCGTCCCCGTCGCTGCTGTCGGTCTGAACCGAAGCGGCGCGCAAGGAAGCACCCACGGACACCGTTGGATTCGCTACGTCCTCGCCAAGGGGCTCGGGCGCTCAACCAACGACAGCGACCTGACGGCGGCGGGCGAGGTGGGGGAGCCAGTCGCCGGTGCCGGCGTCGACCTTGAGGCTGGCGAGGTCGTCGCCTCGGGTGGCGCCGCGGTTGACGATGACGAGGGGCACGCCGAGGCGGGCGGCGCGGCGTACGAACCGCAGGCCGCTCATGACCGTGAGGCTCGAGCCGGCGACCAGCAGCGCGCCACCGGTGGCGGCCAGCGACTCGACCGCCGCGAAGCACCGCTCGACCCGGGGCTTCGGGACGTTCTCGCCGAAGAACACGACGTCGGGCTTGAGGATCCCGCCGCACCCCTCGCAGTCAGGTACGACGAAGCCGGACGTCTCCTCGAGCGCGACATCACCGTCGGGGCGTACGGCGACCTCCGCGTGCCGCTCGGCCCAGCCCGGGTTGGCCGCGGACATGAGGGCCTGCAGCTCGCCGCGGCCGGTCACGGCGGCACAGCCCAGGCACACGACGTCGGCGATCCGGCCGTGCAGCGCGACGAGCGGGGTGGTGCCGGAGCGCTCGTGGAGCCCGTCGACGTTCTGGGTGATGACCAGCTCGGCGCCGAGGGCGGCGACGGCGTGGTGGCCGGCGTTCGGCGCGGCCCCGCGCATCCGGGACCAGCCGAGGTGGCTGCGTGCCCAGTAGCGCTGCCGCGCCGGCGGCCCGGACACGAACTCCTGGTAGGTCATCGGCCGCCGCTCGGGAGCGTTCGGCCCGCGGTAGTCAGGGATGCCCGAGTCGGTGCTCAGCCCGGCCCCGGTGAGGACGACGAGCGGCCGGTCCGCCAACAGGTCCAGGGCCGCCTCCACGCGCCCCATCGTAGGCCGCGTCAGGGAATCAGCGGGACGAACACGTAGCGCCCGTGCCGCGTCGCCCGCGGCTCGTCACCGCCGGCCGCACCGGCCACGATCCGCAGCATCTCGCCACCCGCCGGGACCACCATCACCCCGCCCGGAGCCAGCTGCGCGACGAGCGCGTCCGGCACCGAGTCGGCGCCGGCCGACACCAGGATCCGGTCGTACGGCGCATCCTCGGGCCGGCCGAGCACCCCCGGCACAGCCTCGTGGATGCGGGCCCGGAGGCCGAGGTCGCCGAGGTCGGCCCGGGACCGCTTGACCAGCTCGGGCACCCGCTCGACCCCGATCACGCGACCGTCGGGCGCGACCAGCCACGTCAGCAGGGCGGTGGTCCAGCCGGATCCGGCCCCGACGTCGAGCACCCGGTCGCCGGGCCGCGGGTCGAGCAGCTCGAGCATCGCGCGGACGGTCGACGGCTGGCTGTTGGTGACGTCGTGCCCGATCGGCAGCGGCACGTCGAGGTCGGCGTACCGCCGCTGGCTCCGGGGCAGGAACAGCACCCGCGGCACCGCCGCGAGCGCATCGCCCGCCCGGGAGCCCATGGTCCGGCTCAGCCGTAGCGCAGGCGGGCGCGCTCGCGGGCCTTGGCCGCCTCGACCTCGCGGTTCTTGGGCGGCGCGGTGGTCACGAGGTCCGCCAGGAGGTGCCGGGTGGCGTGCGCGACCTCGGCGACGGCCCGGTCGAACGCCTCCTGGTTGGCCTGGCTGGGGCGGGTGGTGCCGCTGACCTTGCGGACGTACTGCAGCGCCGCCGCGGTCACCTCGTCCGGCGTCGCCGGCGGCTCGAAGTTGTTCAGCGGCCTGATGTTGCGGCACATGCCCCCAGGCTACGTCGCTCCGGGCGTCACGGCTTGGGCTCGAGATGGAGGAACCGCACCACATCGCCGGCGACCAGCACGGCCCGCCCGTCCGCCAGAGGTACGACGCGCACCCGACCCACGTCGTCGCCGAACGCCACCCGCGTGAGGTGCGGCCGGAGGTGGCTGTCGCGCACCGCGAGGGTGGCGAGGAAGCCGATCCGGCGGCCGGCGTACCGCTCGACGACGGTGGTCGCGCTCCGCGACCACGGCACCCAGGTGAAGGCGCGTGGGTCGGTGGCGGCAAGCGGCGAGGTGCCGCTGAAGTGGCGGACGTCGAGCCGGCGGAGGTGGCGCAGGTGGCTGGTGTCGAACAGGCCGACCTGGGTCCAGCCGCGCGGGCCGGTGCCGACGCCGATCATCCGGCGCGGGCCGAGCGGGTGGAGATAGCTGGAGAAGCCGGGCATCCGCAGCCTTCCGAGCAGGCGCGGGTGGGCCGGGTGGCTGAGGTCGACGGCGTACATCGGGTCGAGCCGGCGGTAGGTCACCAGGACGGCGAGGTCGTCGAACCAGCGCACCGACTCGAGGTCCTCGCCGCGGCCGAGCCCGTCCAGGCGCCCCGACTCGACGAGGTCCTGACCGACCCGGCGCAGCGTCACGACCGAGGTGAAGTCGCCGGTCTGCGAGGTCGGCGCGACAGCCACCCGCAGCACGCCGCCGGCCTCGTCCATCGACCAGCGATCGGTGATCCGGCCGGCGACCTCACCGACCGCCACCTCCTCGGCACGGTCGCCGTGGAGCGCGAGGTCGAAGACGTGGCTCCTGCCGTCGGTCGCGCCGGCGTCGTACGTCCGAGTACGGATCATGAGCCCGCAGGCGAGACCATCGCACGGAAGCCCGTCCGAGTACGCCGCCGGCGCGGACACGAGGTACAGGTCGCTCGCCGACTCGTAGGCGATGCTCGTGTCGCCGGCCAGCCCGATCGCATCGCTGTCGGTCGGGGTGCTCGCGTCGAAGCCGACCACCGTGATCGTGCCCAGCCCGACATGGTCGTCGGGGACGGCCACGCGGTCGCAGTCGAGCAGCTGCTTCGCGGGACCGCCGTCGGTGGCGACCGTCGGCAGCCAGTCGCCGATGGTGCTCGCCCGGACCAGCGCGCGGTTGCGACGCGCGGCGGCGGCGACGTCGAGGCCCTTGCGCGGCTGCACGAAGCGCAGCCGTGGGAGGCCCGCGTCGAGCACCAGCCGGATCGCGTCGCCGTGCTGGCGGGCCGAGAGGAGCGTCGCGCGGTAGGCGATGTCGTGGGTCTGCCGGGGGTGCCGCGGGTCGGACACGTCGATGGTCAGCACGCGCGTCGACGGGCCGGTCAGGTCGGCGTCGCGGCCGGTCACCACCAGGGTGTCGCCGGACATCAGCAGCTGTGGGTCGTCCACGCCGTCCAGCGGCAGCGAGGACAGCCGTCGTACGGCGGACCCGGCGACGTCGTACAGCCAGAGCTCGTCGCCGTGCACCTCGGCGAGCGCCGTGCCGTCGGTCTTGACGGTGTCGGGCTCGTCGACGTCCTGCTCCTGCACGTTGGTGCCGGTCGCGCTGCTCTCCTGGCGCTCGGTCGCGGCGCGGGTGCCGACGGTGTCGCCGAGGCCGAGGTCCTTGACCGCCCCGGCCAGGGGCGGGGCGTACCCGTTGAGCTCGACCCCGCCCCTGATCATCGGCGACGGCCGCCAGCCCCAGGCACCGACGAGCCGCAGCCCCCGACGGACGTACGACGCCAGCAGGTCCTCGCACGACCTCGCCGGTGCCAGGCCCGCGCGGAACGCCACCGTCCGGGCGGCCGCCCGATGCGCCGGCGGGTGCGTCACCGCTCCGGCCCGGTCGCCGCCGCCGAGCCGGTCGCCGACCAGGAAGGCCGCGAGGAGGGCGGCGACGCCCACGATCGCGACGACCGCTCCGCGGGAGAGGCGCCGGCGGCGTGCCGGCGCGGCGGGTTCGGGCTCGTTCATCGGGTGCTCCTCGGGTGCGTGGTGTGCACCTGTGACGCAGACGGCCCCGCCCGTGGTTCCGCATGGTGCCGCGGAGTGCCACGATTCCCTCATGGCTGTTGACACCGACCGCGCCTCACGCAACCTCGACGTCGTGCTCCTCGGAGCCACCGGGTTCACCGGTGGCCTGGTGGCCGACTACCTTGCGGAGCACGCTCCGGGCGACCTGCGCTGGGCGATCGCCGGACGGTCGGCCGGCAAGCTCGAGGCGGTCCGCTCGCGGCTGGCCGACCGCAACCCGGGCCTCACCGAGCTCCCGCTGCTGATCGCGGACTCCGCCGACGAGGCGGGTCTCGCCGCCCTCGCCGCGCAGACGAAGGTGGTCGCCACGACGGTCGGCCCCTACCTCCAGCACGGCGGCCCGCTGGTCGCCGCCTGTGCTGCGGCCGGCACCGACTACATCGACCTGACCGGCGAGCCGGAGTTCGTCGACAAGATGTACGTCGCCCACAACGCCACCGCTGAGAAGACCGGTGCGCGTCTGGTCCATGCCTGCGGCTTCGACTCGATCCCGCACGACCTCGGCGCCTACTTCACGATCACGCAGCTTGCCGCGGAGGCCGGCGGCGAGATCACCGATCCCGTGCGGATGCGCGGCGTCGTACGCGCCGGTGCCGGGATGTCGGGAGGCACCTTCCACTCGGCCATGACGGCGTTCTCGCGGGCCAAGCAGATGCGCGACGCGACGCAGGCGCGGCGGCGGATCGAGCCGCGTCCGGACGGCCGCCGGTCGCGCGCGATCGCCGGCAGGCCGACCCGCGACTCCTCGCTCGGCTACTGGCTGCTGCCGCTGCCCACCATCGACCCGTTCGTCGTCGCCCGCAGCGGCGCCGCGCTGTCGTCGTACGGACCGGACTTCTCCTACAGCCACTTCGCCGGCACCAAGACGCTCCGGTACGCCGCCGGCGGTGCCGCCGGCGTGAGCGGGATGCTGGTCGCGGCGCAGGTGCCGCCGCTGCGCAACCTGCTGCTCAAGCGGGTGCCGCAGGGCAGCGGGCCGAGCGAGCGGCAACGCGAGAAGTCGTGGTTCACCGTCGACTTCACGGCGTCGACCGAGCCGTCCTCGGGTGAGCAGGTGACGGTGAGCACCCGTGTCTCCGGAGGCGACCCCGGCTACACCGAGACCGCGAAGATGTTCGCGGAGTCGGCGATGTGCCTGGCCCTCGACGACCTGCCCGACAGCTCGGGCCAGGTCACTACCGCCACCGCGATGGGCGACGCGCTGCTCGGCCGGCTCCAGGCCGCCGGGATCGCCTTCGAGAGGCGCTGACGGCCACAGGGCCCGGGCGTCGTCCGGCGGGCCGAGACGTGCCTCCGTCGGTCGCCATGCGTGACGACCGCGCCGATCTGTGGTTGTGTGGAACGTAGGGGGGCGGCTCGGTGAGAGCCGGAAAAGCTGCTTCCCGCCAGTGGTTGTCTCCATCTCGGGAAGGCAGAACCTCATGACAACACCGCTTGTGTCCACGCTGTCCATCGACTGGGGCGGCATCCTCAGCACGAACCTGACGAACGTCATCAACTTCGTCCCGAAGCTGATCATCTTCCTCGTCGTCCTGTTCATCGGCTGGCTCATCGCCAAGGGCGTCTCGAAGGCGCTCGCGATGGTGCTGCAGCGGGTCGGGTTCACCAACCTGCTGTCCAAGGCCGGCGCCGACCGTGCGCTCGCCACGGCCCAGATCAAGCCGGTCGACCTCGTCGCGAAGCTCGTCTACTACTTCGTGCTGCTGATCGCGCTCCAGCTCGCGCTCGGGGCGTTCGGCCCCTCGAACCCGGTCAGCCAGATCGTCGACAACATCCTCAACTGGCTGCCGAAGGCGTTCGTGGCGATCCTCATCGTGGTCATCGCCGGCGCCGTCGCTAACGCGGTCAAGGACATCCTCGGCGCCACCCTCGGCGGCGTCTCGTATGGCGGCCTGCTCACCAAGATCGTCGGCATCGCGATCATCGCCCTCGGTGTGATCGCCGCGCTGAACCAGATCGGCATCGGCCTCTCGGTCACCCTGCCCGTGCTCATCGCCGTGCTCGCCACGATCGGCGGCATCCTGGTCGTCGGCGTCGGCGGCGGCCTGATCATGCCGATGCGCGACCGGTGGGAGGGCTGGCTGGACCAGCTGGCCGCCGACACCAAGGGCAACGGCTCCCGCGTGGGCGGTCACTCCGCCGAGACGCCGGCAGCCCCGGCGTACCAGCCGCCGCCCCAGGCCCCGCCGGCTCCGCCGCAGGCCTGAACCTGTCCCACGAGGCCCGGATCCACCACCCCCTGGCGGTCCGGGCCTCGTGCCTGTTTTCTGGCCCAGGGTCCGAGCGTGTCGCCGCTTCGGCTGGCCCTTTTCCAGGTGGGGCGCCTTCACGCGCCTACGTTGTCTTCCATGCTCGCCGTCTACGTCCTGCTGGGTGCGGTCGCGACGGCGGGTGCGCTGCGGGTCCGCGCGCATCGGGGGACACGCGAGTTGCGGCAGCGTGAGCGCGCTGGGTCGATCCTGTGGGGTGCCACGGCCCGTGAGGTCGCTCCGACCGGCCGCCTGCGCCACAGCGGCGCTCTCGTCGTAGCGGGCGACCGGATCTTGCGCTTCGAGCCCGGCGCCTCCTCCCGCAAACGTGGCGCAGAGGTCCGGGAGTGGCGGGCGGGCGACGTGCGGGTCGAGATCGGCCCGCGCAGGTGGGACATCGCCGGTGTCCGCTACCGGGTCGTCACCGTCACGCCCAGCTTCGGCGAGGACCCGGTCCGATACGCCTGCGTTGCCATCCGTGGCCAGGACTTCCCGTTAGCCGGAGTCGGCCCGGCGCCTGGTGCCGGGCGGACTCCGCGCTGAGGTCTTGGGCGGTCAGACCGGGGTGATGGGGAGCGACCTGCGGGGCTCGAAGGTGAAGCCGGCACCGGTGCTGAAGCGGACCACGGCGACGGCGGGATCAGCGGGCAGGGCCCGCTTGTCGCGCACGACCGAGACCGTCCAACCGCCGTCGGCGAAGGCGGGCACCCAGCGGACCTCCGTGCGCAGGTGGGGGTCGAGGGCGTGGACGATCGCGTCGAGCGCGGTGGTCCAGTCCGGACC
>WQZX01000122.1 GCA_009780515.1 Nocardioidaceae bacterium
GCGATGCACGCACCCCGCGCACGCCAACCGTCCAAGCATTTCCGACTCATACCGTCTAGCCTCGCGGCATGCCGAGCGCGGAGGAGATCGTCGAGCACGAGGCGCCGGGCCCGCCCGCGGGCGCGAGCCCGTGGGTGGGCGACGCCAGGCCGTCGACCGACGTACGCGTCGTGACGGCGGACCCCGCCTGGCCGGAGACGTACGCCGAGGTCGCGCTCGGGATCCGCGAGGCGCTCGGGGGCGTCGTCGTGGCGCTGGACCACGTCGGCTCGACGTCCGTGCCGGGCCTGGTCGCGAAGCCGATCACCGACGTCTGTCTCGTGGTCGGCGACCCCGGTGACGAGGCGGCGTACGTCCCCGCGCTGGTCGCGGCCGGCTACGTCCACCGGGTGCGCGAGCCGTGGTGGCAGGGCCACCGGCTGCTCCGCCTCGCCGAGCCGGCGGTCCACCTGCACGTCTTCGGCCCGGACGCCGCCGAGCCGGTCCGGATGCGGATCTTCCGCGACTGGCTGCGCGACCACCCCGAGGACCTACGACGCTACGCCGCAGCGAAGCGGGAGGCGGCCCGGGCGACGACGGCTGCGGGCGAGCACATGATGGACTACAACGCTCGCAAGCAGGCGGTCGTGCGCGAGATCTACGATCGCGCGTTCCGCGCGGCCGGTCTGCTTGCCGATTGAGCCGTGCGGGCTGCGGGCGTGCCTGTTTGAGAGGATGACGCCGTGAGTGAGCCCCAGCCCCAGCGCACCGACGTCCTCGTCGTCGGTGCCGGGCCGGCGGGCTCCGCGGCCGCGGCGTGGGCGGCACGACTCGGCCTGGACGTCGTGCTGGCCGACGCGGCGGTCTACCCGCGCGACAAGACCTGCGGCGACGGGCTGACACCCCGCGCGATCGCCGAGCTCGAGCGGCTCGGGCTGCGCGACTGGGTGCGCTCGCACACGGTCAACAAGGGTCTGCGCGCGCACGGCTTCGGCCAGACGCTCGAGCTCCCGTGGCCCGGGGGTCGCCTGCCCGACTGGGGCAGCGCGATCCCGCGCACCGAGCTCGACGAGCACCTCCGCACCACCGCCATCAAGGCGGGTGCGGTCGGGATCGACGGCGCCCGGGCTGTCGACGTACGCCTCGACGGGGGGCGGGTCGCGGCCGTCACGTTCGAGACCGGTGGCCGTGGGGGAGAGCGGTTCGATGTCGAGTGCCGACGGCTGGTGGTCGCCGACGGCGTACGGTCGCCGCTGGGCAAGCTGCTCGGCCGGGAGTGGCACCGGGACACCGTGTACGGCGTCGCCGGGCGCTCCTACGTCTCCTCGACGATGGCCGACGACCCCTGGATCAGCTCCCACCTCGAGCTGCGCGGCGAGCGTGGGGAGATCCTGTCCGGCTACGGGTGGCTCTTCCCGCTCGGCAGGGCCGCCGGCGAGTTGAACCTCGGCGTGGGCACCCTCGCGACCGCCAAGCGCCCCGCCGACGTCGCGATCAAGCCCCTGATGCGCCTGTACGCCGACCAGCAGCGGGCCTCCTTCGGGCTCGATGACACCCTCCGCGCGCCCGCCTCCGCGCTGCTGCCCATGGGCGGTGCCGTGTCGGGCGTCGCCGGCCCCAACTGGGCGCTGATCGGCGATGCGGCCGCCTGCGTGAACCCGCTCAACGGAGAGGGCATCGACTACGGCCTGGAGACCGGCCGGGTCGTCGCCGAGACCTTCGCGCAGGTCCGCCACGCCGACCTGACCCTGCTGTGGCCGGAGATCCTGCGCGAGCACTACGGCGAGGCGTTCTCGATCGCCCGTCGCCTGGCCGCCGTCGTGACGGTGCCGAAGGTGCTGCCCGCGCTGGGCCCCCTCGGCATGCGCTCGGACCTGCTGATGACGCTGGCGCTGCGGTGGATGGGCAACCTGGTCACCGACGAGGACCGTGACCGGTCCGCCCGGGTCTGGCGCTGGGCCGGGCGGCAGTCGCTGGCGCGTGATCGCCGGCCGCTGTTCGGCTGACCACCGCGGGGCGGCCACCTCGCCATCCACGCGCCTGTCCGGAGCACGGGCGCCCTCTAGGGTTGAAGCAGGAGGTGACCTGGTGCCACAGCGGATGCAGCGGTTGGCGGCGTACGCCGTGATCGTGCGGGGCGACCGCATCCTGCTCTCCCGGCTCGCGCCGAAGGTCACCCGCAACGAGCTCTGGTCACTGCCTGGCGGCGGCGTCGACCACGGCGAGGACCCGCGTGACGCGGTGGTGCGCGAGGTGTTCGAGGAGACCGGCCTCCACGCGACCGTGGGAGAGACGGCCCACGTCTTCTCGATGCACGTCGAGGACTCCTGGCGCCGCGGTCGGCGCGTCGACGCCCACTCGGTGCGCATCGTCTACGAGGGGTGGGTGCCGGCCGACTCGCCGGAGCCGAGCGTCCAGGAGGTCGACGGCTCGACGATGGAGGCCGACTGGAAGCCGATCGCCGACGTGCTCGACGGGACGGTCCCGACGGTCGCGGTCGTGGGGGAGGCGCTGTCGGCGTACCGGGTCGAGCGGAGGCAGCGCGCGGCGGCGTACGCCTACGTCGTGCGGGACGACGCGATCCTGCTCACCAGGACCTCGGCGCTCGCGCCCGACCCCGGCACCTGGCACCTTCCCGGCGGCGGGATCGAGCACGGCGAGTCGCCGGTCGAGACCGTCGTCCGCGAGCTGGCCGAGGAGACCGGGCTGCGCGGCACGACCGGAGACCTGCTGACCGTGCGCGACCACCACTTCACCGGTACCGCGCCCAGCGGCCGGCAGGAGGACTTCCACGCGATCGCGGTGATCTACCGGGCGAGCGTCGAGGAGGGCGAGCCCCGGGTCGTCGAGCAGGGCGGCACGACCGAGGCCGTGGCCTGGGTCCCGCTGGCCGACGTCACCGCCGGGTCGCTCCCCGTCTACCGGACGGTGCTCGACGCCATCCGCATCGCCGGGGACTAGGGCATGCCTCCTTATCCGCCGCCTACTGCGCGGACTTTCGCATCCGATCTCGCTGCGTTGGGGCCGCTCGACATGCGATCCAGCATGCCTTCGCGTCCCCGCCTCGCCAGATCGGCGCGAAAGCCCGCTCGCTACGCCGCCGGATAAGGAGGCATGCCCTAGTGTCGGAGGCGTGGCCGAGACCGTCTTCACCTACGCCGCTCCCGCGCTGAAGTTCGGGCGCGGGGCCGTCCGCGAGGTCGGGTACGACGTCGCGCAGCTGCTGGCCGCCGCCGACCGCGGCTCGCGGCGGGTGCTGGTGGTCACCGACCCCGGCGTGGCGGCGGCGGGGCACGCCGAGACCGTCCGGGCCTCCCTGGATTCGGCCGGCCTGACCGCCGAGGTCTTCGACCGGGTGCGCGTCGAGCCGACCGACGACTCCCTGGTGGAGGCGGTCGAGCACGCCCGCTCCGAGGGGCCGTGGGACGCCGTCGTCGCGGTCGGCGGCGGGTCCTCGATCGACACCGGCAAGGCCGTCGCCCTGATGGTGACCAACCCGGGCGAGCTGATGGACTACATCAACGCACCGGTCGGCAAGGCGCAGGCGCCCAGCCAGCCGCTGCTGCCGCTCGTCGCGGTTCCGACCACCACCGGCACCGGCTCGGAGTCCACCACGATCTGCGTGCTCGACGTGCTCTCGCTGAAGGTCAAGACCGGCATCAGCCATGCCGCGCTGCGGCCGAAGCTGGCCGTCGTGGACCCCGACCTCACCGCCTCGCAGCCCTCCGGCGTCACCGCGTCGGCCGGCATGGACATCCTCTGCCACGCGCTCGAGAGCTACACCGCGCGCTCGTACGCCGCCTTCGACGCCAAGTCGCCCGAGCAGCGGGTGCCCTACTGCGGCGCCAACCCGATCGCCGACATGTGGTCCGAGCGCGCGATGGGCCTGCTCGCCGGTGCGTTCCGCCGCTCCGTCCGCGACGGCTCCGACACCGTCGCCCGCGAGGAGATGGCGATGGCAGCGACGTTCGCCGGTCTCGGCTTCGGCAATGCGGGGGTGCACATCCCGCACGCCAACGCCTACCCGATCGCCGGCCGGGTGTCGTCGTACGTCGCACCGGACTACCCGGCCGAGCACGGCCCGATCGTCCCGCACGGCATGGCGGTGTCGCTGACCGCGCCGGAGGCCTTCCGCTTCACCTTCGACGCGACGCCGGAGCGCCACCTGCGTGCGGCCCACCTGCTCGACCCGAGCGCGGTGTCGGGCGAGGACGGACCGGACCTGCTGCCGCGGGTGCTGACGTCGCTGATGCGCGACCTCGCGCTGCCCAACGGGCTGGCGGAGGTCGGCTACGGCGAGTCCGACGTCGACGTCCTCGTCGACGGCGCGCTCAAGCAGCAGCGCCTGCTCGCCACCGCGCCCAAGGACGTGACCGGCGAGGACCTCGCGGGCGTGATCCGGGGCTCGCTGGAGCACTGGTGAGCGGTGATCTCCTCGGCGAGCTGCGCCGGACCGGGATCGACGCCGACGCATCCGAGCTGACCCGCGCGCTCTACTCCTCCGACGCCTCGCTCTACCGGGTCCCGCCGCAGGTGGTCGCCCGGCCGCGTCACCGCGACGAGCTGGAGCCGCTGCTCGACCTCGCGGCCGCCGCCGGGGTGCCGGTGACGATGCGCGGCTCCGGCACCTCCATCGCCGGCAACGCGGTCGGGCCGGGCCTGGTCGTCGACACCCGCCGCCTCGACGGGGTCCTGGCGATCGACCCCGACGCCCGTACGGCGACGGTCGAGCCCGGCGTCGTGCACGCCCGGCTGCAGGCGGCGGCGGCGCCGTACGGACTGCGCTACGGGCCCGACCCGTCGACCCACACCCGCTGCACGATCGGCGGGATGGTCGGCAACAACGCCTGCGGCTCGCGGGCCCTCGGCTACGGCAGGACGGTCGACACCGTGGTCGACGCGGACGTCCTCTGGGGCGACCGTACGACGAAGCCCGGCGAGGTCGAGACGCGACTGGCCGACGTGGTGGCGTCCGACCTCGGCCACGTCCGAACCACGTTCGGCAGGTTCTCGCGGCAGGTGAGCGGCTACTCGCTCGAGCACCTCCTGCCCGAGCGCCTCTCGATCCCGCGCCTCCTGGCCGGCTCCGAGGGCACGCTGGGCGTGCTGCGGTCGGTCACGGTGGCGCTGGTGCCCGAGGAGGAGCGCACCCTGCTGGTCCTCGGCTACCCGTCGATGATCGAGGCTGCCGACGCCGTGCCGGCGCTGCTCGCCGTCGGCCGGCTGGTGGCCTGCGAGGGGCTCGACTCCCGCATCGTCGACCTCGTCCGTGCCCGCGGCAGCGCCGTCCCCGATCTGCCGCCGGGGCAGGGCTGGCTCTTCGTCGAGGTCGCCGGCGACGGGCGCGAGGACCTGCTGCCGGGGCTGGTGGACGCCTCCGGCGCGCTCGGTCACCGGGTGGTCGCGTCGGTCGCCGAGGCGACCGCGCTCTGGCGCATCCGCGAGGACGGCGCCGGCCTGGCCGCGCGCAGCCTGGGCGGGCCGGCGTACTCGGGCTGGGAGGACGCCGCCGTACCGCCCGCCTCGCTGGGCGCCTGGCTGCGCGACTTCGAGGGGCTGCTGCGCGAGTTCCGCCTCGACGCCGTGCCGTACGGTCACTTCGGCGACGGCTGCGTCCACGCCCGCATCGACTTCGACTTCACCGACGGCGGCGGACGGTTCCGGGAGTTCCTGGAGGCGGCCGCGCTCGGCCTGCAGCGCTACGGCGGCTCGCTCTCGGGCGAGCACGGCGACGGCCGGGCGCGCTCCGAGCTGCTGCCCACCATGTACGACGACCGCTCGCTCGCGCTGTTCCGCGCGGTCAAGCACGCGGCCGACCCGGACGGCCTGCTCAACCCGGGCGTGCTGGTCGACCCGGCGCCGCTGGACGCGGACCTCCGTCCGGCGCTGCCGGTGGTCTCGCCGTCCCTGGTGGACCTCGGCGCCGGGGTCCACCGCTGCACCGGCGTCGGCAAGTGCGTGGCTCCGTCGACGAGCGGGGTGATGTGTCCGTCGTACCTCGCGACCGGGGAGGAGAAGGACTCGACCCGTGGCCGTGCACGCGTGCTCCAGGATGCGGTCACCGGCGGGCTCGCCGGCGTCGAGCACTCGGCCGTGCACGAGGCGCTCGACCTCTGCCTGTCCTGCAAGGGCTGCGCGTCGGACTGCCCGACCGGCGTGGACATGGCGACGTACAAGTCGCAGGTGCTGGACCGGACCTACCGCGGGCGGCGCAGGCCGCGCAGCCACTACACGCTCGGCCGGCTGCCGCGGTGGGCGCGGCTGGCCGCACCCGCCGCCGGGCTGGCCAACGCCTCGCTCCGCGTCGGGCCGCTCGCCCGCGCGGCCAAGGCGGTCGCCGGAGTCGACGCCCGGCGATCGCTGCCGACGTTCGAGTCGGTCACGCTGCGGAGGTGGGCCGGTCTCCGGTCTCGAGACGGTCGCAGCGCGACCTCCTCGACCTCCGAGGTGGACGTGTGGGTGTGGGCGGACTCCTTCACCGACCACTTCCGCGCCGGGCCGGGCCGTTCGGCGATCGGCTGGCTGGAGGCGCAGGGGGTGCGGGTCGGCGTCATCGACGAGCACGCCTGCTGCGGTCTGACCTGGATCACCACCGGCCAGCTCGACGCGGCCCGCGACATCGTCGGGCGGGCGGTGACCACCCTGTCGTCGTACGCCGACCGGCCGATCCTCGCGCTCGAGCCGTCCTGCCTGGCGGCGATGCGCTCCGACGCCCTGGAGCTCGCGCCCGGGGCGGAGCGCGTGGCGTCGGCGATGGTGACGCTCGCCGAGCTGGTCGTCCGGCTGGGCCTGTCGCTGCCGGACCTGACCGGCCGGCGGGTCGTGGCCCAGCCGCACTGCCACCACCACGCGGTCCTGGGCTGGCAGACCGATCTGGACCTGCTGCGGCGCGCGGGCGCCGAGGTGACCGTCGTACCCGGCTGCTGCGGGCTCGCCGGCAACTTCGGGGTGGAGCGCGGTCACTACGAGACGTCGGTCGCGGTGGCCGAGACC
>WQZX01000123.1 GCA_009780515.1 Nocardioidaceae bacterium
ATCCGATCTCGCTGCGTTGGGGCCGCTCGACGTGCGATCCAGCATGCCTTCGCGTCCCCGCCTCGCCAGATCGGCGCGAAAGCCCGCTCGCTACGCCGCCGGATAAGGAGACATGCCCTAGGCGCTCAATGTGGCGACCTAGTCTGACGCCATGACCCAGGAGCGACGCCACCACCGCCCGGCGCCGGTCGAGGGACGCTTCTTCGAGGAGCACGAGGGCGGTGCGGACCCCGCGCTCGTGAGCGAGGCGGGGGAGCGGGCGGCCGAGATCCTCGTGCGCGGCGCGCGGCCGAGCGCCGACGACGCGGTCGCCGACCGACTCGTGCACCTCGCCGACTCCGAGGGCATCGAGGCCATCGCGGAGGTCTGGGCCGGCGCGCCCGCCGACTCGCTCGCCGGCTGCCTGTGGCGCCTCTACGTCCTGCGCAGCTGGGCGTACGCCGACCCGGCGGCCGTGGCGCGGCAGTTCGAGGCGGGGCGTCGTACCGATGCGTTCGCCGAGGTCGTCGCCGGCGTCGCGGACCCGCCCGGGCCCGACGAGCTGCGCGCGATGGTCGACGCGGTCCTGCGCGGCATCGCGTCTGGTGACTTCGCCGACGTGCTGTTCCGCGCCTCGGCCTTCGCGCGGGTGGTCGCCGCAGGCCGCGCGGCCGACCCCGCCTCCGACGTACGACGGATGCTCGGGCTGGCCGAGCAGCTCGAGGCGGCCGGCCACGCCGAGCTGGCGCGTGCCCGCTCCTGAGGCACGCGCGGTGTGGATCGCCCCACGATTGCCTGTCTCCCGACCGGTCGCGCACTAGAGTGGGCGATCGAGCACGCCGGGCCGCGGCAGCCCCGGGTCCCAACATCAAGCCGCTACGAGCGGCCACGCGCCGTGAGGCGCTCCCGGCTCGGCGTGCTCACTCATGCGAGAACAGGGGTAAGAGCGACAGATGAACTCGGCACGGATCGGCTGGCGCGCCCTCCTGGTCGTCGGAGTCGTCGTGGCCGCGGTGCTGGCCGCGATGCTGGTCGTCTCGGCCCACACGCACGCCCCGGGGCAGGGTGACGACTCGACGACGGTCGGCACGCGCCAGCCCTCGAGCGCCCCGGTCCACCTCACGTTCGGCGTGTGGGGCAGCAAGCGGGAGATCGCGACGTACCGGGGGATCGCGGCGTCGTACCACCGCGCGAACCCGACGGCGACAATCACGCTCCGGGTGTACCCGTCGTCCTCGGCCCTCGCCTCGGCCGTGAAGGCCGGCAAGGTGCCGAGCGTCTACCTGCTCTCGCGCGACGACCTGGGCGGGGTGATGAGGGCGAAGGGCAACGTCTCGGTCCAGGACCTGATGAGCGATCGTGGGGTCAACCTCGGCGACGACTACTCGCGCGGCTCGCTCGCGGCGTTCACCGCCAACGACGACCTGCAGTGCATGCCCTACACCGCATCGCCGATGGTCA
This sequence comes from Nocardioidaceae bacterium, assembly GCA_009780515.1. Taxonomy (GTDB): domain Bacteria; phylum Actinomycetota; class Actinomycetes; order Propionibacteriales; family Nocardioidaceae; genus Nocardioides. Next base: position 1,441 of record WQZX01000123.1, read on the forward strand.
TCTACTTCAACACCGACCTCGTCGACGTGAGCAGGATGAGGGCCCGTGGCATCGACGCGCCGAGCCCGATGGACCCGTCCTTCACCATCGACCAGTTCCGCGCCGCCGCCCGGTTCGCCGCGCACCGTCGAGGTCACCACGCCGCCGGCGTCGCGATCGAGCCGAGCCTGACCGCCCTGGCGCCGTTCGTGCTCTCCGGCGGCGGCAACCTCTTCGACGACGACCAGAACCCGACCCGTCTCGCGGTCGGCGACGGCAGCGCCTCCGACGCGCTGCGCCAGACGCTGGAGATCCTGCGCGACCCGCGGCTCACCCTCAGCGACGCCCAGCTGCGCCAGCGCTCCGCGCTCCAGTGGTTCGAGCGCGGCCGCGTCGGCATGATCGCGGGCTTCCGCGACCTGGTCCCGCAGCTGCGCGCGGTCAAGGGGCTGCACTTCGACGTCCTCCCGATGCCGATCCTCGGGTCGGCGGCGACGGTCGGCAGCTTCACCGGGATGTGCCTCGCCAGACACCAGCGCCGCGATCTCGGCGGCGCCGCGGACTTCCTGACCTACCTGGTCGGCCGACGTGCGATGACCCGCGTGGCCGAGATCGGGTCGCTGCAGCCCGCCGACATCCCGGTCGCCTACTCGAAGGCGTTCACGCAGCCCGACGCCCGGCCCGCCCACGCCGCGGTCTTCACCAGCACGCTGCGCAACATCCAGCTCACCCCGCTGGGCGTGCCGTGGCAGCGGCTCGACCAGGCCGTCGGCCCCCAGCTGCGCCAGCTGATGAACGTCCCGGTCCTCGACGACCTCGACAAGCGGCTGACCGCGATCGACCAGCGCTCGAAGGCGGTTCTCTCCGCGCCGGCCGCCTCGTCGGGTGGCGCGAGGGGTGGCTCGAAGCACAGCGCCAGGAGCGGGCTGAAGCCCCGACGCGGACGCTGAGCGCGTCAGTCGCCGCTGTCGGTGCCGCCCGAGCTGCCGCTGCCTGCGTCCTCGGCCTCGAGGACCGCGCGAGCGAGCGCGGGTCCGGTGAGGCCGACCTGCCAGCCTCGTGACCCTAGTGCCGTCAGCTGGTCGATCAGCCCCTCGAGGAGCGCGACCGGCTCGCGGGTGCTCGGCGGGGTCCACATGGCCCGCCGGAGGTGGTCGGGGGTCAGGAGGTTCTCGACCGGCAGGTCCTTGTCCTCGGCGATCTCCGAGACCGAGGCGCGGGCGATCTCGAGGCGCCGCGCGGCGACCGGGTCGCGGTCGGCCCAGGCGCGCGGAGGCGGTGGGCCGTCGGTGCGGTTGCCGCGCGCGGGCAGGTCGTCCTCGGGGAGCTCTGCGGCCTCCCGGATCGCCGCGAGCCAGTCCTTGGCGTGGCGCGACGCCCCTCGGCCGTGGAACCCGTCGGTGCCCATCAGGGCGCCGCGGTTGGTCGGCATCGCGATGGCGGCCGCGACCAGCGCCGAGTCGGGGATGAGCCGACCGGGAGTGACGTCGCGCTCGCGGGCGATCCGGTCGCGGGTCTCCCACAGCGCCTTGACGGCGGCCAGCGACCGGCGTCCGCGGACCTTGTGCAGTCCCGACGTACGACGCCACGCGTCGACCCGGTGCGCGGGCTCGAACCCGCGCAGGTGCTCGAACTCCTGGCCCGCCCAGTCCGCCTTGTGGCTGTCGGCGAGCTGCTCGGAGAGCAGGTCGCGCAGCTCGACGAGGACCTCGACGTCCAGGGCGGCGTACTCGAGCCAGGGCTCGGGCAGCGGCCGCGTCGACCAGTCGACGGCGGAGTGCTCCTTGAGCAGGTGGACGCCGAGCAGCGTCTCGACCAGCGTCGCCAGCCCCACCCTCGGGTAGTGCAGCAGCCGGCCGGCCAGCTCGGTGTCGAACAGCGAGGAGGGGTGCAGGCCGACCTCGTGCAGGCAGGGGAGGTCCTGGGTGGCGGCGTGGAGGATCCACTCCTCGTCGCCGATCGCCTCCTGCAGCGGCGCCAGCGACTCGAACGGGGTCGGGTCGATGAGCCCGATGCCGGCTCCGCTGCGCTTGATCTGGATCAGGTAGGCGCGGTTGGAGTAGCGGTAGCCGGAGGCCCGCTCGGCGTCGATCGCCACCGGACCCCGACCGTCCGCGATCCGATCGCAGTAGGCCGCCAGCGCCTTCTCGGTGTCGATGACGTCCGGCAGCCCGTCGGCCAGCCTGAGCAGGGGTACGTCGTTGCCGTCCGCCTCGGGAGCGTCGCTCATTGCGGGCCCGTGCCTCGCTGCCCGCGGCGCGAGGGCATCACCGCGACTCCGTCGGGGACCGGCTCGAGGCCGCCGGCGGTGCAGAGCAGCTCGCCCCATGCCTCGACGTGGCTGGTGAGGTCCTCGGGGTCGGCGGGCGTCCAGGACGCGCGGATCTCGATCTGGGCGTTGCCGGGCTCGTCGGCCATCGTCCCGAAGCTCTCCGTCGCCACCCGGGTGACGGTGCCGGAGGAGGCGACGTGGGCTGCGTCGTGGGCCTCGAGCGCCTCCATCAGCCAGGTCCAGCCGACGTCGGCCAGCATCGGGTCGGTGGCGAGGTCGCCGTCGATCTCGGCGCGGCAGTAGGCGACGCAGCGGAAGGTGCCCTCCCAGGCGTCGTTGCCCGCCGGGTCGTGCAGCAGCACCAGCCGGCCGGTCGCGACCTCCTCGTCGTCCAGCGTGACGTCGGCCGACAGCGCGGCGGCGTACGGCGCGATGCGCTGGGGTGCCGGCATCTCCTCGCACCACACCTCGGGGCGGAAGGTCGCGGCGTGCAGGCAGGCGAGGGCCGCCTCGAACTCCGGGGGTCCGCCGGCCGCGCCTGACCCCCGGTGGGTCTCCTGACGCGCCACCATGCTGCCCACCCTAGGTCCACCGAGCGCTGAGGATGTGCGTCCCACGCCGTCGACCTGAGACCCTGACGGTTGTGAGTGAGATCGTGAACGACCTGTCCTCGAGCGCGTTCCTCGCCGCCGCGCGCGGCGAGCGCCCGGACCACACGCCGGTGTGGTTCATGCGCCAGGCGGGCCGGGCGCTGCCGGAGTACCACAAGGCGCGCGAGGGCGTCGGCATGCTGGAGTCCTGCATGAACGCCGACCTCATCACCGAGATAACTCTCCAGCCCGTCCGCCGGTACGCCGTGGACGCGGCCATCTTCTTCTCCGACATCGTGCTGCCGCTCAAGGCGGTCGGGGTCGACCTCGACATCAAGCCCGGCGTCGGCCCCGTCATCGCCTCGCCGGTCCGCACCGCGGCCGACGTCGAGCGCATCCCGGACCTCACCCCCGAGCACGTCCCGTTCATCACCCAGGCGGTGCGCAACCTGGTCGGCGAGCTGGCCTCGGTCAACGGCGGCACCCCGCTGATCGGCTTCGCGGGAGCGCCGTTCACGGTGGCGTCGTACCTCGTCGAGGGCGGGCCGTCGAAGGACTACGCCCGCACCAAGGCGCTCATGTTCGGCGCCCCGGAGGTCTGGGACGCGCTGATGCGCAAGGTCGCGGGCATCTCGGCGGCGTTCCTGGAGGTCCAGGTCGCGGCGGGTGCCTCGGCGATCCAGCTCTTCGACTCGTGGGCCGGCGCGGTCACGCCCGACGACTACCGCACCTTCGTGCGGCCCTACTCCTCGCTGGTGCTCGAGCGCGCCGGCGCGCTGGGCGTCCCGCGCATCCACTTCGGGGTCAACTCCGCCCTCCTGCTCGACCAGATGGGCGAGGCCGGCGCGGACGTCGTCGGGGTCGACTGGCGGACCCCGCTGCCGTGGGCCATCGACCGGATCGGCCCCGACCGCTGCGTCCAGGGCAACCTCGACCCGGCGCTGGTCTTCGCGCCGACCGACGTCATGACCGGGCGGGCGGCCGCGATCATCGAGGCGGGTCGCGCGGCCAAGGGGCACATCTTCAACCTCGGCCACGGGGTCATCCCGAGCACCGACCCCGACCAGCTCGCGAGGCTGGCCGAGTTCGTGCAGTCCTACCCGATCGCCTGAGGCAGCCGCTCGGGGCAGTGCAGCAGCGCGGTCGTTTCGCTGTCGACGGAACCCCGCCGCCCAACCACGCCCAGGTCTGAGCCGCTCGATCCTTCTGCGACCCTTGACCCGTGCAGCAGCGGGTGGTGGTGATCGGCGGAGGCATCGCGGGGCTGGCGGCCGCGTACGAGCTGGCCGGTGCCGGCTGGTCGGTGACGCTGCTGGAGGCGAGCGAGCGGCTCGGCGGCAAGCTTCGGCGCGGGGAGGTCGCCGGGATCGCTGTCGACGTCGGCGCGGAGGCGATGATCAACCGGCGCCCGGAGGCGGTCGGGCTGGCGCGCGAGGTCGGCCTCGAGATCGCGCACCCGGCCACCGCGAGCTCGCGCATCTGGACCCGCGGTGCCCTGCGACCGCTGCCGCGCACGCTGATGGGTGCGCCGGTCGATCTCGACGGGCTGGCCGACTCGGGCATCCTGTCCGACGCGGGTCTGGCGCGTGCACGGGAGCAGGTGCCGCAGACGATCGCCGGCGACGCCGCGGTCGGCGAGGTGGTCGCGGCCCGCTTCGGCGACGAGGTCGCCGACCGGCTGGTGGAGCCCCTGCTCGGCGGCGTGTACGCCGGACTGGCGCGTGACATATCCATCCGCGCCGCCGCTCCCCAGCTGATCGGACCGCTCGCCGCGGACGAGCTGGCGCCGCCCGGCGCGCCCGCCACCGCCGCCGCACCCGTCTTCGCCGGCATCCCCGGCGGCGTCTGGCAGCTGCCGGAGGCGGTCGCCGCGGCCGCGCGGGGTCGCGGCGTCGAGGTCCGGACCGGTGCCACGGTGACCGGGCTCCGGCGTACCCCTGAGGGTTTCGCGGTCGCGCTCGCCGGCGAGGAGCTGGCCGCCGAGGCGGTCGTCGTCGCCGTGCCTGCGGCTCCCGCCTCGCGCCTGCTCGCGGACCTCGCCCCGGCGGCCGCCACCGAGCTGGCCGGGATCGGGTACGCCTCGACCGCCCTGGTCACCCTGGCGTTCCCGGCGGCCGAGGCGGGGGAGGCGCTGGACGTCGGCGCATCTGGCTTCCTGGTTCCTGCCGTCGACGGGCGGCGGATCAAGGCCGCGACGTACTCCTTCGCCAAGTGGGACTGGGTCCGCGAGGCCGGCGGCGACCTGCTGGTCCTGCGCACCTCGCTCGGCCGGTACGGCGAGGAGGCGACCCTGCAGGTCCCCGACGAGGAGCTGATCGCGGCCTCGCTCGCCGACCTCCGCGAGGCGACCGGCCTGACCGCTGCGCCGGTCGACAGCGTGGTGCAGCGCTGGGGAGGCGGCCTCCCGCAGTACGCCGTCGGCCACCTCGACCGCGTCGCCCGGATCCGGTCCGCCGTGGCCGAGGTGCCGGGGCTCGTGGTCTGCGGCGCGGCGTACGACGGCGTCGGGATCGCCCCGACGGTCGGCTCGGCGCTGCGTGCTGTGGCGGACCTCGGCACAATGGAGCCATGACCGACCCGCAGGCCCACATCAAGTCCAACGCAGCCAAGATCAACGAGCTGAAC
>WQZX01000124.1 GCA_009780515.1 Nocardioidaceae bacterium
CGCACGCACGCTGGCCACGTTGTCGTCAGTCGCCGGGACTCCGTCCCGCCTCCCTCCTCCGCCTTGCCATCGCACGCACGGGACGACGCTCGCGACGGCGCCGACTTGAGAGACACGCCCTAGATGACTGATTCCAAGGGGCGCACGCTGCGCGACGCTCGGCATCCGCGCTCGCCGCGTTGCCAGCGCTCAACAGGCGCCCGGCCTGCCTTCGCGCCGGCGCCTTGCGAGCGCGGCGCCGAGCGCCGCTCGCTTGCGCGCCCCTTGGAATCAGTCATCTAGGGTCTGAGCGTGCCCGACCTGATCACGACCCTTCAGTGGCTGCTGATCGGCGTCGAGGTCGTGCTGCGGATCGTCGCGCTCGGTGTCATCCCCGGCAACCGCAAGCCGTCGACGGGGATGGCCTGGCTGCTGCTGATCCTGGTCGAGCCGATCATCGGCTTCACGATCTTCTCCTTCTTCGGCCGTACGGCGGTCGGCCGGCGCCGCATCGCGCGCCAGCGTCGCGCGATCGAGGTGATCCGCGGCCGCTCCGCGCTGCAGATCGCACCGGTCGACCCGATGCTGCCGCCGCACATCGCGCGGATCGCGTCGCTGAACCTGAGCCTCGGGTCGTTGCCGATCATCGACGGCAACGTGGTCGAGCTGTGCCCGGGCTACGCCGAGATGATCGCGGCGATGACCGAGCAGGTCGACCGAGCCGTCTCCTACGTCCACGTCGAGTTCTACATCGCGGCGGCGGACGAGGTGACCGAGCCGTTCCTCGCCGCGCTCGAGCGCGCCGTCGCACGCGGGGTCAGGGTCCGCTTCCTCTTCGACCACCTCGGCTCGTTCCGGGTTCCGGGCTACCGCCGCTTCGTGCGGCGCCTGCGCACAGCTGGCGTCGAGTGGCACCCGATGCTGCCGGTCCGGCCGCTCCGTGGGCGCTTCCGCCGGCCGGACCTGCGCAACCACCGCAAGCTCGTGGTCGTCGACGGCCGGGTCGGCTACACCGGGTCGCTCAACCTGGTGGAGCCCGGCTACCACAAGCGGCGCAACCACCGGCTCGGTCGTGAGTGGGTCGAGCTGATGGTGCGCGTCGAGGGCCCGTCGGTGGGCTCGCTCAACGCGGTCTTCGCCTCCGACTGGTACGCCGAGACGGCCGACGAGGTCGACCAGCACGTCGTCGGCGAGGACGGACTGCCCGTCGCGGCCGACCCCGGCGACGACGCCTGCCAGGTGGTGCCGAGCGGCCCGGGCCTGGTCGCCGAGAACAACCTGCGGCTGTTCACCTCGCTGCTGTACACCGCCACCGAGCGCATCTCGATCACCTCGCCGTACTTCGTGCCCGACGAGTCGCTGCTCTACGCCGTCACGACGGCGGCCCAGCGTGGCGTCGAGGTCGAGCTGTTCGTGTCGGAGGTGGCGGACCAGTTCATGGTCGGGCGGGCGCAGGCGTCCTACTACAAGGCGCTGCTGGAGGCCGGCGTGCGGATCCACCGCTACCCGGCGCCGTACGTCCTGCACGCGAAGCACTTCACCATCGACGACGAGGTCGCCGTCATCGGGTCGAGCAACATGGACATGCGATCGTTCGCGCTCAACTTCGAGATCTCGTTGATGGTGCCCGAGCCGGCGCTGGTCGCGGACCTCCGCGCGGTCCAGGACCACTACCGCGCGATCTCCACCGAGCTGACGATGGCCGAGTGGGGGCGGCGGTCGCGCGGCGCGAGGTACGTCGACAACGTGATGCGCCTGACCGCCGCCCTCCAGTAGCGGGCGCGGCCCCGCTCAGTGCGGCCGGGCCTCGGATCGGCGGTGGGGCACGGTCAGGACCAGCAGCGCGGCGAGCAGCGACGCGCCCGCGCAGGCCGCGAACAGCCAGCGGTACGCCGTCAGCGACGACGCGCCGCCCACGACCTGACCGTCGACCACCTGGTAGACCAGCGACGACGCCAGGATGCTGGTGCCGATGGCGGTCGCCAGCGTGCTGCCGATGCTGCGGAACAGCGTGTTCAGGCCGTTGGCGGCGGCGATCTCGTGCGGGGGAGTGTTGGCGTTGATGAGGGCCGGCATGGCGGCGTACCCGATGCCGGTGCCGATGCCGACGACGGTGGCGCCGACGAAGACCTCCCAGAGATCGGTGGTCAGCGCGATGCGCAGCGCCCAGCCGATCGCGACGACGAAAGCGCCGAGCGCCAGCGTCTGCGGTGCGCCGCGCAGGTTGATCAGCTTCGCCGCGACGGGCGAGAAGACCAGCATGGCGATGCCGGACGGCAGCAGGGTGAGGCCGCCCATGAGCGCGCTGGACCCGAAGCCGTAGCCGGTCCACCGGCCCGCCTCGACGAACGTCGCCGTGCCGATGAAGGAGGCGAACAGCGCGAAGCCGAAGCAGATCGAGGCGAGGTTGGTCATCAGGATCGGCCGCCGGCCGAGGGCGCGTACGTCGACCAGGGGGTCGGCGCGCCGCAGCTCGTAGAGGGCGAGCGTGGCCAGCAGGACCACGGCCGCGACCAGCAGGCCGAGCACACGGCCGGAGCCCCAGCCCCACTCGTGGCTCTGCTCGAGCGGCAGGATCAGGCAGACCAGGCCGGCCGACAGCAGGACCGTGCCGAGGACGTCGACCCGGCCGCCGCCGCGCTGCTGAGACTCCGGCACCACCGCGAGCACGCCGAGGAAGCCGAGCGCGCCCACGACCGTGGTGATCCAGAAGAGCGTGTGCCAGTCCCAGTGCATCGCGACGAAGCCGGCCAGCGGGAGCCCGAGCGCGCCGCCGACCCCGAGCATGGCGCTGATCAGCGCGACCGACGATGCGACCTTCTCGCGCGGCATCAGGGTGGCCAGCAGCGAGATCCCGAGCGGGATCGCGGCCGACGACGCACCCTGGATCGCGCGCCCGGCGATCAGCCAGTGGATGTCGGAGCTCAACGCGTCGATCAGCGATCCGGCGGTCAGCGCGCCGAGCGCGACGAGCAGCATCAGCCGCTTGCCGAACATGTCGCCCAGCCGGCCCATGACCGGCACGGAGACGGCGGCCACGAGCAGGGTCGAGGTGAGCAGCCAGGTCGCGTTGGCGCCGTACTCCCGCTCGAGGGTCCCGAGCACCGGCACCAGCACCGACTGGCTCAGGGAGACGACCAGGGCGCCGATGCCGACGACCAGGAGCTCCAGGTTGGCGCGGCCCTTGCCGGTGTGGGCGCGTACGTCGGCGTCTGCCGGCTCCGCTCCCGGCGCTTCCTCGACGATCTCGCTCATGCATCCTCCGTGGTTCGGCACTGACGGTCAGGTGTGGCACAGTGTGTCATATGTGCCGCGAGATGCGATAACCTGCGGACGTGAGCCAAGCGGATCTTCGAGAGGTCGCCCGGCGGGCGGTCCGCGAGGAGGTGCTGCGCCAGGCCTGGCTGCTGTTCGCCGACCAGGGCTTCGACGCCACGACGGTCGACGAGGTGGCGGCCGCGGCGGGGATGTCGCGGCGTACCTTCTTCCGCTACTTCTCCGGCAAGGACGAGCTGGTGCTGGCGCGGCTGGTCGAGGCGGGGGAGCAGATCGCCGAGGCGCTCGCCGCGCGGCCCGAGGACGAGACGCCGTGGCAGGCCCTGCGGCGTGCGTTCGACTCCGTGCTGGAGGCCCAGGAGGCGCAGCCCGACCGCGCCCGGACGGTCAGCCGGATGCTCCGTGACGAGGCGTCGGCGCGGGCGAGCATGGAGGAGCGGCGCCGGGTCTGGCTGGAGACCCTCGTGCCGCTGGTCCAGCAGCGGCTCCCGCGGCGCAAGGACGCGGCGATCGCGGCCGAGGCGCTGGCGTCGGCCGCGATCGCGTGCCTCGACACCGCGCAGGCCGCCTGGACCGAGGGCGGCGCGGACCGGATGGCGGCCGCGCTCGATGCCGCGATGGGGGCTGTGGGTCCGCTGGGCTGAACCCTGGCAGCGCGTCGGGCAGGCGGGATAACGTGCGTTCAGCGGATGCCGGTGATCGGCGTGGCTCGGCAGGGGAGGACTCATGGATCGTCGTACGCCTGCGGTTCTCGGTGTGGTCGGCGTGCTGGGCGGTGTCGTCGGCGGCGGTGTCGTCGGCCTGGTCGGCTGGGGCAGCGACTGGGGCAACGGCGGCAGCTCGGCGAGCCACATCTGCGACGTCGAGAGCGTCGCGACCGACGCGCTCCCTTCGGTCGTCACGGTCGCGGTCCACACCCAGTCCGGCGGCGGCACGGGCTCCGGCGTCGTCGTCCGCCTGGGCTCGGGCAGCCCGGTCATCGCGACCAACGCCCACGTCGTGGCGGTGCCGGGTCGCGGCAAGCCCCAGGTGCAGGTGACGTACGCCGACGGGCACACCAGCAGCGCGCGCATCGACGGCGTCGACAAGACGACCGACCTCGCGGTCCTGAGCCCGTCCGACTCCGACAACGCACCGGCCATCGCGATCGGCGACTCCGGGGCGCTGCGCGTCGGCAACCCGGTCGTGGCGCTGGGTGCGCCCCTCGGGCTCAGCTCGACGGTGACCAGCGGCATCGTCAGCGCGACGGGCCGTTACGTCCGGGTGCCCGGCTCGAACGGTGTCGCCCACCACCTGATCGGCGCGGTCCAGACCGACGCCGCCATCAACCCCGGCAACAGCGGAGGCGCCCTGGTCGACTGCGACGCCCAGCTGGTCGGCATCAACGCCGCCGGCGCGTCACCTGCCGGCGACGGCGGCAGCAGCGGGCTCGGCTTCGCCATCCCGATCGCGCTCGCCAAGCCGCTGCTGCAGGAGCTCGCCACCCACGGTCGGGTGTCCCACCCGACCCTCGGGCTGCTCCTGGCCGAGGTGCCGCGCGCGATGCAGGCGAGCGCGGGCGGCTCGGTGACCGTGCAGGCCGTCGAGAGCGGCGGCCCGGCCGCCGTGGCCGGCATCCGTGCGGGCGACGTCATCGTCGACGTCGACGGTCAGGCCGTGCACGAGCCCGAGGACCTCACGCAGATCGAGCTGGGCGCCACGGTAGGCGCCCACGTGCCGGTCACCGTGGTGCGCAACGGCAGCAAGCAGACCCTCCAGCTGACGGTCGCCTCGTCCTAGTGACGCGGCACAGGGTCAGTCGTCCTCGTCGTACCCCGCGTCGACGCGTACGACGTGAGCGACCTCGCCGAGCACCGTGGCCGCCCGCGTGGTGCCGGGACCGGCGATGGTGAGCGACACGCTGGCCAGACGCTCGTCGGCGAGGTCGGAGCCGGACGAGCGGTCGTCGTACCGCTCGTGGTCGGCGATCGTCATCGACCGGACCACCCAGGACTGGGACGTGCAGGTCGCGAGCAGGTGGCGGAGGACGCCGTGGCCGTCGAGGTAGGTGACGGTGTAGCTGCGCTCGGCGTGGCCGCGCTCGGCGACCAGCCGGCCGAGCGGGGTGTAGACGAAGACGATCACGAAGTGGAGGGCCGTCACGACGAGCGCCAGGGCCCACAGGCCGGCGCCGGCGGCCATGCCGATCGCGGCCGCCTCCCACACCGACGCGGCGGTCGTGAGCCCGCGGATCGCGCCACGGCGGGTGATGATCAGCCCGGCGCCGAGGAAGCCGATGCCGGAGACGATCTGGGCCGCGACGCGGGAGGGGTCCAGCATGACCAGGTTCTGGCTGAGGACGTCGCCGAAGCCGTACTTGCTGACCAGCATGATCAGGGCGGACGCCGTGCCGACGATGCTCTGGGTGCGCAGGCCTGCGCTCTTGCCCTGGAACTGGCGCTCCAGGCCGATCACCGAGGTCAGCGCGAACGCGAGGAGCAGGTCGCCGACCTGCGGCCAGCCCTGTCCGTGGGCGGCGGCGATCTCGAGGGGGCTCACAAGGTCCGCCGGTACCCCGCCGGGCGGCGGACTAACCGGCGCGGCGGTCCGGCGCCTGCGAGAATCGCCGTCGTCGTACCTGCGGTGAGAGGAGGCTCCGATGAGCGAGGGGCACGCCTACACCCACTCCCACGACGTCGCGGCTGACGCGGACGCGCGCTACCTCGTCGGCGCGCTGTGCCTCCTGGTCGTGTTCCTGGTCGGCGAGGTCGTCGTCGGTCTCCTCGCCGGCTCGCTCGCCCTGCTCTCCGACGCCGGGCACATGCTGTCCGACGCGGGCGCCATCGCGGTGGCGCTCTGGGCCACGCGGCTCGCGGGCCGTCCCGCCGCCGGCCACTGGACCTTCGGCTGGAAGCGGGCGGAGATCCTGTCCGCGCTCGGCAACGGCGTGCTGCTGCTGGTGGTCGCGACCGCCGTCACCGTCGAGGCCGTACGACGCCTGGTGAGCGCCGATGCCGACGTACGCGGCGGTCCGGTCCTGGCGGTGGCGCTGGTCGGCATCGTGGTGAACCTCGCCGCCGCGTGGATGCTTGCGCGCGCCAGCAGGCAGAGCCTCAACGTGCGTGGCGCCTACCTGCACGTCGTGACCGACCTCTACGGCTTCATCGCGACGGCGGTGGCAGCCGTGGTCATCCTGACGACCGGCTGGGTCCGCGCCGACTCGGTCGCCTCGCTGGTCGTCGTCGCGCTGATGATCCGTGCCGGCTGGGCGCTGCTCGTCGCCTCCGGGCGGGTGCTGCTCGAGGCAGCGCCGTCGGAGGTGTCGCTCGAGGAGATCCGTGCCCACCTGCTCGGCGTCGAGCGCGTGCTCGGCGTCCACGACCTCCACGTCTGGGCGGTCACCTCGGACCTACCGGTGCTCTCGGTGCACCTCGTCGTCGACGACGCGTGCTTCCAGGACGGCCACGCCCCGCGGATCCTGGACCAGGTCCAGCACTGCCTCGGTGGTCAC
>WQZX01000125.1 GCA_009780515.1 Nocardioidaceae bacterium
CGAGAAGGAGTCGACCCGCCCCGGCGAGGCCGACCTCATCGTGGCCAAGCACCGCAACGGCGCCACCCGCGACATCGTCGTCGCCTTCCAGGGCCACTACTCCCGCTTCGTCGACATGGCCCACTGACAGCGGATCGTTGTGATGTCCATGGTGGACAAGGGGCAGCGGAACGCGCGGGCCCGTGAGCGACGACGGCTGCTGAAGCGCAGGCGTGAGCGGCGTGGGGAATGGGTGCTCATCGCGTGGCAGCTCGGTGTGGGCGGTGCTGCCCTCGTCGTCGGTGGCGCGCTGGTCTCGATCGTGGTGCTGGTGGGCACCCTCCAGGGCTCGGTCGAGTGGGAGTACCGCAAGGCACGGAAGATCGACCGTGCCACCCATGATCCGCACGACTTCGAGGATCCACGCTGACGCGTCGGCGGCGATCCGTCTCGACAGCGGCTGCCGTAGGCGCAGCGGTCGACTGAGCCGCGACTCGCGTCGTAGACCTCGAGGCCGAATCGATCGCCATCAGTGATGCGCAGGGCTTCGGTCGTGTGTCCGACAGGCCCGAGGCGGAGGGCGACGGAACTCCCGACCTCACGTTCCGGTGCGTTGGGTTGTCGGGGGAGAGTGGATCCGTGCGGCGATGGCTGGTCGCCCCCGGATTCTCTCTGCCACCAAACGCACGCCGAGACGCAGCCACAAGGAGTGTCCCCATGCTTGATGACGGTTTCCGCGTCGGCATCGTCCGTGGTGTCAGCTACGGACTGTTCAAGGAGCCGGACCCGTTCTTCGACCAGGCCGTCGCCCTCGGAGCTCGCGTCGTCCGCGTGTACGTCTACTGGAGTCAGATCGAGCCGGAGGAGGGCCGATTCGACCTCGGTGTCGTCGACCATCTTCTGGCTCAGTCGAACGACGACGCGGAGCTGTGGCTCACGGTCTGCTCGGCGTCGTCGTGGGCGACCGTGGTCCCCACGACCTTCCAGCCACAGTCCCCGGCGCACGACCTCGACCGCTACCGCCGGTTCCTCACGAGGCTGATCCGTCACTGTGGTGACCGGGTGCGCTACTGGCAGTGCAACAACGAACCGAGCAATGCCGGCCTGCTGTGGGCCGGCACCGCGGCCGAATATCTCAGCCAGCTCGAGGTGATGTACGACGTCGTACGGCGCGAGTCGCCGCACTCGATGGTCGCTCTCGGCGGCTGCGGCTACGACGTCCTGTCCTCGGCGCCGGACAGCCGCGAGCGCTCCTTCTTCGACGAGCTCGCTCGTGACGGCCGGGACCACTTCGACCTCTTCCCGGTCCATCTGTACGACGACCCGTCCCTGGTCGGCGACCACATCGAGACCGCGCGGGAGTTCATGCGCCGGCACGGCTACGAGAAGCCGGTCGTCGTCGGCGAGTACAACGGCCCGAGCATCTTCGACTTCCCCGAGGTGACTGCTGCCCTGGGGCATGCTATGGGTGCCGCGTACGCCGAGCCGCGTTCCGACGAGACCCCCGACCGTACGGCGATGCGTCTGCTGTACGACCGCCTCGAGGACCAGCCCGACGCGGTCCGGATGTTCCTCGAGCACCCGCCGCCGCGCCTGGTGTCCGCACGCGAACGGATGGCGTGCCGCCAGCAGATCGTCCGCAACGTGCTCTGTCTCGCCCACGGCGTGAAGCTCACCCTGTGCTGGAACCTCGCCCCGGAGATCAGCGGCTACCACGACCGGCTCAACATGCTGGGCTTCCTGTCCGGCACCTATCCGTTGATGGAGTACGACGAGCACGGGCGGATCGCACATGAGCACGCACCGGCCCGCACGTTGCGCCGCGTGGCCGCCCTGCTCACCGGGGCGAGGGGCGCCCGCCGGCTGGTCTGCGACGACGACGGTCTGGATGCGTACGAGATCGACACCGTCGCGGAGGGTCCCCTCCACGTGCTCTGGCGGCACGCCGACCCACTCGCGAAGGGGACCGAGCTCGCCGTGCTCACCGACCACCCGTGGTCCCACGGAACCGCAGTCGTCGAGGACCCGTTCGGCGCCCGCCACCTGGTCGAGCCACGGCAGGGCACGCTGCAGCTGCCCACCTCCTCCGTGCCCCTGCTCATACGGCCACGGCGGTAGGCGTACGCCGTGCGGAGGCCGTGACGGTGCGACAGCGCGCCGTGGTCACGAACCCGACACAGGTCCCGTCCACAGACGGAGCTTCTCAGGGTTGCGGACCACCCAGATGTCGGTGATCCGGTCGTCTGCGACCGCGAACGCGAAGACCGTCACGGTGACGCCACCCTGCTCGGCCACGATGCCAGGCTGCCCGTTGACGGTTCGCTCGATGAAGGCCATGTCGCTGGGGCGGCGGTTCGCGATCGCGAACCACGCCTGCGCGATCTGCTCGGCACCCTCGATGGGCTGCACGAAGGTCGTGGCACGGCCGCCTCCGTCGGCGACCGCCGTGGCGCCGGGGTCGAGCAGACCCACCAGGCCGTCGATGTCCTTGGCCTCCCAGGCCGTCTTGAAGGCGCGCACGATGCCGGCCTGCTGTGCCGACGCCACCGCGCGGACCTGCGAGGCCCGGACCCGACGACGTGCCGAGACCGCCAGCTGGCGGCACGCGGCTGCTGAGCGCCCGACGATCTCACCCACCTCGGCGAACGGATAGCCGAAGACATCGTGGAGGATGAACGTCACCCGCTCGGCGGGCGTCATCGTCTCCAGCACCACCAGGAAAGCCATGCTGATCGACTCGTCCAGCGTGACCCGGTCGGCAGGGTCGACGCCCCCACCGCCCGCCCCGCCGACGCCTTGCTCGATCGAGCCCGGAAGTGGCTCGGGGATCCACTCGCCCACATAGGCCTCGCGTCGCACCCGTGCGGAGCCCAGCAGGTTGAGGCAGATGCGGCTGACGACCGTCGTCAGCCACGCTCCGGGCGACGCGATCTGTTCCCGCTCGGCAACCGGGAGCGCATACCAGCGGGCGATCGCCTCCTGGACGGCGTCCTCGGCCTCGGTGGCGGAACCGAGCATCCGGTAGGCCACGTTGATCAGCTGCCGCCGCTCGGCCAGGACCTGGTCCAGACCCGGCTCCCGCCCGGCGCCGCCCTCCATCTCGCCATCGACCTCCTTGTCGGGCTTCGACCAGCTGTTCACCACGCCCCCATCCGTCGACCTATCCGTCGGCCTACACCGATCCCGACAACCCAGAACGCCGGAACGTGAGGCCGTCACCTCACATCTCAACACGCCGTCTTGTCGAACCTGGTGACTCGCATGCGCCGGCCTCCCGCGCCACGTCGAGCCCACCCAGCCCTAGCCCAGGAGATCGAATGACGACCCCGGCCCCAGCAACGCTCTTCACCGCCACGGCGACCGGCGAACGCCTGGAGCGTGCCGCTGGAGCACTCTCGACGAACGGTTTCACCGTCGAGATCCTCGAGGACGCCGACGCTGCCCGCCGGCGGATACAGGACCTCCTCCCGCCAGGCGCGAGCGTCCTCACCTCGGCCAGCGAGACGCTGCGCCTGTCCGGCATCGACGAGGACATCAACGCCGGCGAGGCGTACGTCGCCATCAAGCCCCTCACGATGTCCATGGACCGGGCCACCCAGACCGAGGAGATCCGGAGGTTGCGCGCCACCGCCGACGTGATCGTCGGCAGCGTGGCCGCGGTCACCGAGTCCGGCTCGCTCGTGATCGCCTCAGGTAGCGGCAGCCAGCTGCCCGCGTTCGCCGGCGGGGCGGCGCAGAGGATCTGGGTCGTCGGGGCACAGAAGCTCGTGCCCGACCTACCCACGGCACTGCGCCGCGTCGAGGAGCACTGCCTCCCGCTCGAGTCCGAGCGTGCCCAGCGGATCTACGGCTGGCCCAGCGCGATCAGCCGCCTGCTCATCCTCAACCTGGAGCCGGAGCCCGGCCGCGGGACCGTCCTGCTCCTCCGTACGTCGATCGGATTCTGAGAACCCATCGAGGTTCGCGCACGGCCCCCGTACGTCGCTGCCCCCGACCCCGTCTGCACCCCCGCACCTGACCCGAGGAGACGACGATGACGACATCGACCGAGTCAGGCGGCATCGCCCCGAAGGCGACCGCCCCCACCTCCGATCGCGAGGCCGCTGACGTCGGGCCGACTCGCCCCGTGGGTCGCACCCCGCTGGTGGTCAAGCTCCTCGTCGCCGCGGCATTCGTCGTGCTCCTGAACGAGACCATCATGGTCAACGCGGTGCCGAGTCTGGAGAAGGGCTTCGGCATCACCGACAGCTCAGCCCAATGGCTCTCGTCGATCTTCATGCTGACCATGGCCGCCGTCATCCCGCTGACCGGCTGGTTCCTGCAGCGGGTGAGCACCCGCACGGCGTACGCCGCGGCGATGACCTCGTTCTGCGCCGGGACGCTGGTGGCGGCACTGGCCCCGACCTTCGGTGTGATCCTGCTCGGCCGAGTGGTTCAGGCAAGTGGCACCGCGGTGATGATGCCACTGCTGATGACGACACTGATGACCGTCGTCTCGCCGCAGGACCGCGGCCGCGTCATGGGCAACGCGACGCTGGTGATGTCGGTGGCGCCCGCTCTCGGGCCGACCGTGTCGGGCCTGATCTTGCAGCTCCACTCCTGGCGGCTGATCTTCCTGCTCATCATGCCGATCGCCCTGCTGGTGGGCTTCCTAGGCTTCCGGCTCCTCGAGAACGTCGGCGAGCCGAAGGCGAGCCCGGTCAGCTGGATCAGCGTGGTGCTGGCCGCCGCCGGCTTCGCCAGCCTGGTCTACGGCCTGAACAAGGTAGGCAGTGTGAGCTGGCCGGAGCCGACCATCTTCATCGGCGCGGGGGCGACGTTGGTGGCCGCGTTCGCGCTGAACCAGGTCCGTCTGCAGCGCTCCGGTACGCCGCTGCTCGATCTCCGCACGCTGCGCCACCCGACGTACGCCAAGTCGCTGGTGCTGGTCGCGTGCGCGTTCATGGGCTTCTTCGGATCGATGCTGCTGATGCCGCTCTACCTCCAGCACGTCCGCCATCTCTCAGCGCTGCAGAGCGGCCTGATGGTGATGCCCGGCGGCCTGGTGATGGGCCTTCTCGGGCCGCAGGTCGGCAAGCTGTCCGACCGATTCGGCGCCCGGCGCCTGGTGATCCCGGGCGCGGTCGCGATGGTGGTGCTCCTGGTCGCGCTCGCTCAGATCACCACCAGCACGCCGTACTGGCTGATCGTGACCATCCACGTGTTGCTGATGACGAGCCTGTCGACGGTCATCACTCCGGTGTTCTCGCTCGGGCTGGGCGACTTGCCGTCGCACCTCTACTCCCACGGCAGCTCGCTGCTAGGGACCCTGCAGCAGGTGGCTGGCGCGATCGGCACCGCCCTGCTGGTCGTCATCGAGACGAACCGGTCCAGGCACTTGATGATGGCCGGCCACCCGTTCCCGGAGGCCTTCGTGAGCGGGATGGAGCGGGCCCTGCTGGTCTCCGCCTGCGTGGGACTGGTCGTCGTGGCGATGGCGGTCCTCCTGCCGTCCCGAGTCTCCTCACCGACCACGGACGACACGCACGATCGGTGAGGAGAGGGCGTGCAGCACGCACACGTCGGAACCAGCGGGCTGGTCGTCTCCCGGATCGTGCTCGGCATGATGAGCTTCGGCGACACCTCGCGCCGCGCCTGGCACCTCGATGCCGACCAGGCTCGGCCCTTGGTCCGCCGCGCCGTGGAAGCCGGCGTGACGGCGTACGACACCGCTGACATGTACGACCGCGGTGCCAGCGAGGAGGTGACGGGCCGACTGCTGCGCGAGCTGTTCGCGCGCCGTGAGGACTACGTGCTGGCCACGAAGGTGTACTACCCGATGTCGGACACACCCGGTGACCGCGGCCTGTCCAGGCGCCGCATCCTCGCCTCCATCGACGGCTCACTGAAGCGCCTGGGAACCGATCACGTCGACCTCTATCAAGTCCACCGGTGGGACCACGACACCCCGATCGAGGAGACCATGGATGCCCTCGACACCGTGGTCCGGTCCGGGAAGGCCCGCTATCTCGGCGCGTCGAGCATGTACGCGTGGCAGTTCGCCAAGGCACAGCAGGTGGCCGCAGAGCACGGCTGGCACCGCTTCGTCTCCATGCAGAGCCACTACAACCTCGCCTACCGCGAGGAGGAGCGCGAGATGGTGCCGCTGTGCCTCGACCAAGGTGTCGGGGTGATGCCCTACAGCCCGTTGGCGCGGGGTCTGCTCGCCGGCACCCGCAGCCGCGGCAGGGGCGGAGTGAGTCGACGCTCGACCGACGACCCGGCGGTCGAGCAGCTCTACTCCGAGGCGGACTTCGATGTCGTGGACGCGGTCGTCGATGTCGCCCGTGGTCTCGGGCGTCCCCCCGCGCAGGTCGCGCTCGCCTGGCTGCGCGACCGTCCGGGGGTCACTGCGCCGGTCGTCGGGGTCACCAGGGAGATCCACCTGGACGACGCTGTCGCCTCGCTCGACCTGAATCTCGGCCCGGAGGAGCAGAAGCGGCTGGAAGCGCCGTACGTCCCTCACCAGGTCGTCGGACCCGAGTGAGGCGCGACCGCGGGTATTGGTTCCGGCCGCTGTGTCCAGCCCCACGGGACCCGTCCTGCTGGCTCAACCACCGTCGGCGTCGCCTCATGCACGCCGAGGCCGCTACGAGCTGCTCGGGTCAGCAGGTCCGACCGACGCGCTGAACAGTGCCGGTGGCGTGGCGGCGTAGAGGAGAAGGGCAAGGCCC
>WQZX01000126.1 GCA_009780515.1 Nocardioidaceae bacterium
CCCCACGAGCCGTGGCCGTCGCGCTTGACGAAGGCCAGCCTCTGGAAGGCGCCGATGCTCGGGTATGCCTTGTCGATCGCGGTGGCCCTGATGGTCACGTGCCAGTCGCGGTAGGGGTTGCCCGACCATGGGTCGTACGGGTCCTTCTTGGCCGGGAGGTAGGGGAAGCCGCCCGCGGCGGTCCAGCCGCCGTTGCTGGCCGAGAACTGCGCGAAGGCGGGCTTGCCGCCGGACAGCCGCACCTGGTGCGCGGTCGCCTTCACGGCGGCGTTCGAGGCGGCGGCCTCGGCCGAGGCTCCGCCGTACACCTGGCAGGAGGCGGTGTCGCAGATCTGGTAGTGCTTGCTGATCGGGTGGCTGCGCTCGTACGCCGCGTAGGTGCGCGCCGCGACCGCCTGCGAGCGTACGGCGGCGGGGTCCCACGATGCCGGCATCTCCTGCGGCACGACGCCGTGGAGGTAGGTCTCCAGCGACAGCACGTTGACCGTGTCGCGCTTCGTGCCGCCCGCCGAGCGGAGCGTGCCGTGATAGGTCCGCGAGCCGCCCTTGAAGTAGAGCCGCACGGGCGCGCCGCCCGCGCCGAACTCGGCGGGACCCTTGACCGTGCGGACCTTCTGCCAGCTGTTCACCAGCACCTGCAGCTGGCTGTCGGCTCCCTTGTCCGCCGGGACGATGCGCCAGCGCCTGGCGCCGGAGTGCGCGAGGTGCCACGTGCGCTTGGTCACCAGCGAGTGCAGCGTCAGACCGGTCCGGGCGCCGACGACGACGTCGTTGGAGGTGTTCTCGCTGATCTGCACCGACACCGAGCCGGCGGCAGTCCCCCAGGCCGTGTGCGGGTAGTAGAACGCGATGATCTGGCGGTAGCTCCTGCCCTGGCGCGCGGCGCCCTGGGCGCCGTACTGCGACATCCCGTGGCCGTGGCCGTATCCGCGGCCCTCCAGGCGCACCGACGTGGCCGCCGTGCGCGCCGCGGTGTGGCCCGTTCCGCCGGTCGTGCTGCCCGAGCTCCCCGACTGCGAGGCGTACGACGGAGCGACCGCGCCGGCACCGGCGAGTGCCAGCGCAGCGGTCAGGGCGAGCGTGGGGAAGGACCGGCGCATCCCACGAGGGTAAGCAGATCGGTACGGTCGAATTCAAACCCTGCGGCGATTCGCCCTAGGATTTGTGCCCATGAGCGACATCCAGGACACCTCGGCACCGGAGACGACGCAGGCCAGCGGCAGCGTCGTCGCCGTACCCGACAAGCCGGCGCTGGAGGGCCTGGAGGAGAAGTGGGCGGCCCGCTGGAAGGACCAGGGCACCTATCGGTTCGACCGCACCCAGCCGCGGGAGAACGTCTACTCCATCGACACGCCCCCGCCGACCGTCTCCGGCTCGCTGCACGTCGGCCACGTGTTCTCCTACACGCACACCGACGTCATCGCCCGCTACCAGCGGATGACCGGCAAGTCGGTCTTCTACCCGATGGGCTGGGACGACAACGGCCTCCCGACCGAGCGCCGCGTCCAGAACTACTACGGCGTGCGCTGCGACCCGTCGCTCCCCTACGACGAGTCGTTCGAGCCGCCGGAGAAGCCGGACCCGAAGAGGCAGGTCCCCATCTCGCGCCCGAACTTCATCGAGCTGTGCGAGCGGCTCGTCGAGCAGGACGAGCAGGTCTTCGAGGAGCTGTGGCGCACCCTCGGCCTGTCGGTCGACTGGGACACGACGTACACCACGATCGGCAAGCGCGCGCAGGCCGTGAGCCAGCGCGCGTTCCTGCACAACCTCGCCCGCGGCGAGGCCTACCTGCAGGAGGCGCCGACGCTCTGGGACGTCACCTTCCAGACCGCGGTCGCCCAGGCCGAGCTCGAGGCGCGCGACTACCCCGGCGCCTACCACCGCGTGGCCTACCACCTCAACAACACGGCCGACGGCACTGCTGGTCAGAGGGTGTACGTCGAGACGACCCGGCCCGAGCTCATCGCGAGCGCCGTCGCGCTGATCGCGCACCCGGACGACGAGCGCTACCAGCCGCTGTTCGGCACCACCGTGAGCTCGCCGGTCTTCGGCGTCGAGATCCCGGTGCTGCCCCACCCCGCGGCGGAGATGGACAAGGGCGCCGGCATCGCGATGTGCTGCACCTTCGGTGACCTCACCGACGTCCAGTGGTGGCGCGAGCTGCGGCTGCCGGTCCGCACCGTCATCGGCCGCGACGGCCGCTTCAACCGCGAGACGCCCGAGTGGCTGGCCTCGGAGGCCGCGTCGGCGGCGTACGAGGACCTCAAGGGCAAGACCGTCCACTCCGCCCGCGAGGCGATGGTCGCCAAGCTCAAGGAGACCGGCGACCTCGACGGCGCCCCGAAGCCGACCCAGCGGATGGCGAACTTCTACGAGAAGGGCGACAAGCCGCTCGAGATCGTCTCGACCCGCCAGTGGTACATCCGCAACGGCGGTCGCGACGCGGCCACCCGCGACGCGATGCTCGCCCGCGGTGCCGAGATCGACTGGATCCCCGCCCACATGAAGCACCGCTTCGACAACTGGGTCGGCGGACTCAACGGCGACTGGCTGATCAGCCGCCAGCGCTTCTTCGGCATCCCGTTCCCTATCTGGTACTCCCTCGACGCCGACGGCGAGCCCGACTACGACAAGCCGCTGCTGCCGACCGAGGCCGAGCTGCCGGTCGACCCGTCCACGACCGCCCCCACGGGCTACACCGAGGACCAGCGCGGCAAGCCCGGCGGCTTCATCGGCGACCCCGACGTGATGGACACCTGGGCGACCTCGTCGCTCTCGCCGCACATCGCCGGCGGCTGGTCGACCGACGAGGACCTGTGGCAGCGGGTCTTCCCGATGGACCTCTGCACCCACGCGCACGACATCATCCGCACCTGGCTGTTCTCCCGCGTCGTCCGCGCGCACTTCGAGAACGGCGTGGTCCCGTGGTCGCACGCCATGATCTCCGGCTTCATCGTCGACCCCGACCGCAAGAAGATGTCGAAGTCCAAGGGCAACGTCGTCGTCCCGAACGAGATCCTCGACAAGTACGGCGCCGACGCCGTCCGCTGGCGCGCGGCCATCGCCCGCCCCGGGCTGGACTCGCCCTTCGACGAGACCCAGATGAAGGTCGGCCGCCGGCTGGCCATGAAGGTCCTCAACGCCTCCAACTTCGTGCTCGGCCGCGTCGGCGCCTCCGAGTTCAGCGCCGCGGCCGTGAGCGAGCCCGTGGACGCCGCCCTCATCGGCCGGCTGGCGGGCGTCGTCCGCAAGGCGACCGAGGCGTTCGAGACC
This sequence comes from Nocardioidaceae bacterium, assembly GCA_009780515.1. Lineage (GTDB taxonomy): Bacteria > Actinomycetota > Actinomycetes > Propionibacteriales > Nocardioidaceae > Nocardioides. The sequence goes on from WQZX01000126.1 coordinate 3,274, forward strand.
TACGACTACACGACCGCTCTCGAGGTCTCGGAGAAGTTCTTCTGGGAGTTCTGCGACGACTACGTCGAGCTGGTCAAGGAGCGCGCGTACGACGAGGACGGCGGCTTCGCCTCCGACAGCGCCCGCGCGACCCTGGCCTTCGCCCTCCAGGTCCAGCTGCGGCTCCTGGCGCCGTTCCTGCCCTACGTGACCGAGGAGGTCTGGTCGTGGTGGCAGGAGGGCTCGGTCCACCGCGCCGCGTGGCCGACCGTCACCGAGCTGGGCTCGGCCGCCGCGAGCGACGGCTCCACCATCGACGCGGTCGCCGCCGCCCTGTCCGGCATCCGTGGCGCCAAGTCGCAGGCCAAGGTCAAGATGCGCACCCCGCTCTCCCGGGTCGAGATCACCGGTCCGGCGAACCTCGTCGCGCACGCCGAGGCGGCCGAGTCCGACCTCCGCCGGGCCGGCAGCGTCACCGGCGACCTCGTCTTCACCACCGACCATGCGCTCACCGAGCTCACGGTCACCGCCGAGATCGCCGACGAGTCCTGATCCGGAGGGCCGGGGGCCGGGCCGCGCAGCTCCACGCGGGTAGCGTCGGGATCTGAGCCGTTCCCGACCGGAGAGGAATCACCATGACCAGCCCCGCCCGCATGCTCGCCCGCCTGCTCACCGGAGGCACCTACGCCGTCCTCGGCCTCGACGCCCTCCGCACGCCCGGCGGCCGCGTCGACGTCGCCGGTCCCACGCTCGACACGATGCGCCAGGCCGTCCCGCTGCCCGAGGACGACGAGCTCCTCGTGCGGGCGAACGCCGCGGTCCAGACGGTCGCGGGTGCGACGCTCGCCGTCGGCGTGCTCCCCCGCCTCTCCGCGCTGGGCCTGATCGGCTCGCTGGTGCCGACCACGCTCGCCGGGCACGCGTTCTGGAAGATCGAGGACCCCGCCGCTCGCAAGAACCAGCAGGTCCAGTTCACCAAGAACATGGCGATGCTCGGCGGCCTCGTCTACGTCGCGCTCGACCGCAGGAAGGCCAAGCCGGCCGACTGACGCTCCCCGACGCTCCGGCCACAGGTGTATGTTGTGGTGTATGCAGCGCACCAACATCTACCTCGAGGACAGGCAGACCGCCGCCCTCGATCGGATGGCCGCCGATGAGGGCGTCTCGCGCGCCGAGCTGATCCGCCGGATCATCGACGACCGGCTGGCAGGCACGAGCGAGGACGTCGAGGTCGACCTGTTCTGGATCGACGCCTCGTTCGGCATCGATGCCGGCCTCGGTCTCCCCGACCGTGGCCCCGACGAGCGCGCCGCACATCTCGATCGTGTCCGCCGGGCCACCCCGTGATCCTCGTCGACAGCGACGTCCTCATCGCCCATCTGCGCGGCGTGGTGGCCGCGCGTGACTGGCTGATGGGGACCCGCCGCCACGCACCGCTCGCGATCAGCGTCCTGACCATCACCGAGATCACCGGCGGCATACGGACCGACGAGCGGCGCGAGACCTGGGGCCTGCTCGCCCGGCTCCACGTCGAGCCCGTCACCGAGACCGTCGCGCGACGCGCAGGCGAGCTCATGCGTACCTATCGGCGCAGCCACCGCGGGATCGGCACCGTCGACTACCTCCTCGCCGCCACCGCCGACGTCAACGGCTACGACCTCGCCACCCTCAACGTGAAGCACTTCCCGATGTTCGACGGGCTGCGGGCGCCGTTCGAGCTCGGCTGATCCGGTCAGCGGTGCCAGAGGACCCGGTTGCGCACCCGTCCGTCGAGGAAGCCGATCAGCCGGCCGTCGCCGCGCGGCCCCTTGCCGTCGACCACGACGGTGACCGGCTGGCGGCCGGCGTACCTGTCGATCTCCACGCTGATCGCCTTCTCGGACGCGCCCAGCCAGTGCTGGAGCCGGTGCACCAGGCCCTCGACCGCGGCGGCGTGGACCGTGCGGATGTCGAAGGCGACCGCGCCGCTGCCGGTCTCGCCGGTCTCGTCCTGCAGCGGGACTCCGCGCTGCCCCGACCACACCCAGTCGCGCTGGTAGCGGCCGCTGCTGGGCTGCACCCACACGTCCGCGCCGTGCGGGTGGAGGTCGATCTCCTGGACCCACGGGCTGTCGACCTGTCGACCGAGCAGCTGCCGGAGCTCTGCGAGGCCGTCGGCGCTCCACGTGACCGGCCGGGAGTCGGCCGGCGGCACCGCCTTCGCGGACGGGCGGACGGGTGCCACGCCCACGCGCTGCCCCACCGCCGGCGCGGGCGGCTGGTCCTGCGCGCCCTGGTGGCCGCTCGCAGCCACCCCGACGGTCACGATGGCGGCGACGGCGATCGCACCGGCGACGAGCGGCAGCATCGACCGGCGCGGCCCCGCCTCCTCCGACGGGCCGTCGTCGGTCTCGACGTCCGGCGACGGCGGGCGGTACGACGAGGGCGGCTGGTACCGGGACCAGCGCCGCCCGGGCCCGGACTGCTCGCTCAGGCGGACTTCTTCTTCGGCTTGCGCAGCACGAGGTCGGGCTCGACCTCGTCGTCGACGACCTCGCGGGTGACGATGACCTTCTCCACGTCACCGCGGGAGGGCACGTCGTACATCGCGTAGAGGAGCGTCTCCTCGATGATCGCGCGCAGACCGCGGGCGCCGGTCTGGCGCTCGAGGGCCTTGTCGGCGATCGCCTCGATGGCGTCGTCGGTGAACTCCAGCTCGACACCGTCGAGCTCGAAGAGCTTGTGGTACTGCTTCACCAGCGCGTTGCGTGGCTCGGTGAGGATCTGGACCAGCGCCTCGCGGTCGAGCTTGTTCACGCTCGCGATCATCGGCAGGCGTCCGATGAACTCGGGGATCAGGCCGAACTTGGTGAGGTCCTCGGGGCGCACCTGTGCGAGCAGGTCCTCGGCCTCCTGCTCGGCCTTGCCGTGCACCTCGGCGGTGAAGCCGAGGGTCTTCTTGCCCACGCGCTGCTCGATGATGTGCTCGAGGCCCGCGAACGCACCACCCACGACGAACAGGATGTTCGTGGTGTCGATCTGGATGAACTCCTGGTGCGGATGCTTGCGCCCGCCCTGAGGCGGAACGCTCGCCGTGGTTCCCTCCAGGATCTTCAGCAGCGCCTGCTGGACGCCCTCTCCGGAAACGTCCCTGGTGATGGACGGGTTCTCGCTCTTGCGGGCTATCTTGTCGATCTCGTCGATGTAGATAATGCCCGTTTCGGCCTTTTTCACGTCATAATCTGCGGCCTGGATGAGCTTGAGAAGAATGTTCTCGACATCCTCCCCCACGTACCCCGCCTCGGTAAGCGCCGTGGCATC
>WQZX01000127.1 GCA_009780515.1 Nocardioidaceae bacterium
AGCCCGATCCGCATCGCCGTGACCAGCGCCTGGGCGCGGTTGGCCGCGCCGAGCTTCTGGTAGATCCGGGCGATGTGCGACTTCGTGGTCGACTCCGAGAGGTAGAGCTTGGCGCCGATCTGGGCGGCGTTGAGGCCGTCGGCGAGCAGCAGCAGGACGTCGTGCTCGCGCTCGGTCAGCGCGGTGGACTCGCCCGAGGCACGGCGCATCATCGCGCCCACCAGACCCGCGCACACGAACGCCTTCGGGGAGACGGCCGAGTGCCGGGCCGCCTTGATGACCTCGGTCGACGGCGCGTCCTTGCCGACGAACCCGGAGGCTCCCGCCTGCATCGCGGCGAAGATCTGGTCGTCGCCGGAGTGCATGGTGAGCACGATCAGACCGACGGTGTCGCTCTTCTTGCGCAGCGTGCGCACCACGTCGAGGCCGGTGCCGTCCTGCAGCTGGAGGTCGGTCACCACGACGTCGGGCAGGAGCCGGTCGTACGCCGCCAGCCCGTCGGCCACCGTCGGGGCGGTCGCGACGACGTCCATGTCCGCCTCGAGGTCCATCACCGCACCGAGCCCGTTGCGGATGAGCTCGTGGTCGTCGATCAGCAGCACCGTGATCGTCTCGTCAGCCATGGGTCCTCCTCGAAGCGATGCGATCGGGTCTGACCCCCCGGGGCGAACCTACTCCTCGCGTCACCTGTCGTCGCTCAACGGTCGCTGTAGACCGGCGATCGCAGCGCGACCGACACGGTCAGGCCCCTGCTCGCGTTGTCGCGCACGCTCAGGTCGGCACCGATCAGCTTGGCGCGCTCGCGCATGATCTTCAGCCCGTGCGAGTCCTCGCGGCCCTTCTGGAGGCCGATCCCGTCGTCGGTGACCGTGATCCGGGCCTGGGGCGGATACACCTGGCAGATGACGTCGATGGAGTTCGCGCGAGCGTGCTTGACGGCGTTGTTCATCGCCTCCTGCGCGATGCGGAAGAGCTCCGCCTCCACCTCCGGTCGCAGCCGCGCCGGCTGCTCGTCCAAGCGGACGCGGATGGGGATGCCGGACGCCTCGGACAGGTGGCGCGCGATCGCGCTGATGGCGGCGCCGAGGCTCTCGTTCTCGCCGATGCTGGTGCGCAGGTTCATCACCGAGCGGCGTACCTCGGCGACCACGCCGGTCACCTGGTCGCGCAGCATCTGGAGGAGCTTCTCCTGCTGCGGGTCCGTCGCGCGCCCGGCGGCCGCGTCGATGATGTAGCCGAGCGAGGCGATGTCCTGGGCCACGCCGTCGTGCATCTCCCGGGCGAGCCGCTGCCGCTCGTCCGCGGTCGCCGCGTCGCGGAAGTGCGCGAACAGCAGCGCGGTGTCGAGGCGCACCGAGCTCGATGCCAGGTCGTCGTCGAGCCGGGTGAGGTCGAGCTCGGCGAGGGTGGTCTCGTCCGCGCTCGAGACGCCGGCCACGACGGCGTGGTCGCCGGCCAGGAAGGCGAACGCGGGTCGCTCGAGCATCGGCTCGTCGCGTGCCCACGCCTCGGCGGCGAGACGCTCGCAGACACCGGCGGTCTCGGGGTCGTCCTCGCCGGTCGAGGCCACCGGCGTCAGTCCGTCGCCGCGCGGGACGAACGCGTAGAGGGCCCGGCAGGGATGGTGGTCGGCGACGGTGCTGAGCAGCTCGCCGCCGAGGGCGGTCACGTCCAGGCCGGAGCTGAGGTTGCCGGACAGGTCGATCAGCTGGCGGATCAGGTGCTGGGCGTCGCGGTAGGGGCGCAGCGCGTCGGCTTCGGCGCGGTCGCCGGCGAAGGTCACGCCGGCGATCAGGCTCAGGCCGATGCCCGCCATCGACCAGGTGAAGATCGAGACGCCGAGGTCCGAGCCGATGGTCTGCCACCACATCAGCCCGATGCTGACGACCGCGACCGCCTGGATCGCCGCGACCCGGTACATCTGCCGGGTGCCGGCCGAGAGCATCGCGTACAGCGGCGGCACCACCAGCGCCGCGAGCGTCGACGACGAGTAGTGCATGCCGAGCGCGCACAGCACACCGACCGCACCGGCCTCGACCGACGGTGACAGCGTCAGCTCGAGCTCGCGGCGGGTCGCGGTGATGCCCTGGTAGAGCCAGAGCACGCCGATCGTGAGGAGGACGAGGACCGCGTCGGTCTCCCGGAACCACAGGGCCGGGCCGGCGACCGCGAGCAGGGCGAAGAGCCGCGCGGCCGCCAGGACGGCGTACGCCTGGTTGTTCGGCATGGCCTACATGCCGGAGAACTGCTGCATGATGCTGATGGCAGCGGGCCCCATGATGAACGCGAACAGGCAGGGCAGGATGCAGATGACCAGCGGCACCATGATCTTGACGGGCACCTGCTGGGCCTTCGCCTCGGCGTACTGACGTCGTTTGACCCGCATCTCCTGGGACTGTACTCGCAGGACCTGGGCGATCGAGATGCCGAAGGCGTCGGCCTGCACCATCGCCCCGACGAACGTCTTGAGGTCGTCGACGTTGGTGCGGTCGGACAGCGCCTTCAGCGCGTCGGTGCGGCCCATGCCGAGCTGCATCTCGCGCAGGACGCGGGAGAACTCCTCGGCGAGCGGGCCGGTGGTGTTGCGACCGACCTGCTGGAGCGCGGCGTCGAAGCCGAGCCCGGCCTCGACGCTGATCGTGAGCAGGTCCACCGCGTCGGCCAGGTTGCGCCTGATGTCCTCGGAGCGGTCGTAGCCGCGCTGGTAGAGGTAGAGGTCGGGCACGAAGAAGCCGAGCACGAGGAAGAAGATCGCGGTCAGAACGAGCGTGATGAATCCGAAGCCCATCGCGGCTGCGAGAAGCACCGCGCAGATGGGGAGGACGACCGCGCAGAGCACCTTGAGCGAGATCACCCGGTCGACCGACCAGTCGCGCGGGTTCCCGGCGAGGTCGAGCCGGTGGCGCATCCGCTCGGCCTGGTCGGCACCGGTGAAGCGCCGCCCCAGCCTGAGCGCGCGTGCCTGCACCGGCGCGATGACCCGATCGGCGAACGGCAGCTCGGCCTCGGCGGCGAGCTCCTTCGCACCGGGGGTGCTCATCTGCTCGAGCGCCTCGAGCGAGCGCGCGATGCCTGCCGGGCGCTCGTTCTTCACGGCGGCGAGGCCGCCCACCACGACCGCGGCCAGCAGCAGGACCAGCCCTAGGAAGAGGACCATCAGATCTCCACCTTCACCATGCGGCTCATCCAGAAGACCCCGACGCAGAGCCACAGCACGGCCGCGACCAGGATGATCAGGCCGAAGGCCGTGTGGAACAGAGGCGTCAGGTAGCCCGGCTGGGTGAGCATGACGAATCCGGTGACGGCTGGCGGGAGGAGACTCAGGATCCAGGCCGACAGCTTGCCCTCGGCGGCGAGCGCGTTGACCTGCCGGCGGAGGTAGGCACGCTCACGCATCGTGCCGGCCACCGTCGTGAGCAGCTCGGCGAGGTTGCCGCCGACCTGGCGTTGGATCCGGATGGCCATGACGACCCACCGGAAGTCCTTGCTGTCGAACCGGTCCGCGACGCCTTCGAAGGCGTCCTCGACCGAGAGGCCGATCCGGGTCTCGACCAGCACCCGCTTGAACTCGTCCGCGATCGGGTCCGGTCCCTCGCGCACGATCGTGTCGACCGCCTGCGGCAGTGACAGGCCCGCGGACAGCGCCCCCGCCAGCAGCTGCAGCACCTCGGGCAGCGCGTCGTTGAAGGACTTGCGGCGCTTGCCGGCCTTCCAGCGGAGGTAGACGATCGGCAGCACGAAGCCGACGACCGCGAAGAGCAGGGCGATGATGATGTTCCCGCGCCCCACCAGAGCCCCCAGCAGCAGCGCCACGACCACGACCCCGAGGTGGACCAGCAGCCACTCCGACGGCTTCAGCTCGCTGCCCGCCGCGGCGAGTCGCTGCGTGAGTCGGCGGTCCAGGCCCTGGTTGCGCTCCAGGACGCCGGCCGCTGCGGCCTTCGCCTGCTCGAGCACCGGCTCGGTGGCGGGCTTGTGGTGCTCCGGTGCGGTCACCGGACGGGTGCGCGAGGTGTACTCGCTGAGTCGGTCCGCGATCGTCATCGGAGCCGGCTTGCCGGGCACCAGGAGCACGGCGACGGTGACCAGGCCGATCGCCAGGATCGCGATGCCGGCGTACAGGGTCCACCCGGGGATGCTCCAGCCCGCCGTCGGGCCGCCGGGCGGCGGGAGGGCGACGGTCGGGGTGGCGGTCGCGCCACCCTGGATCGGCGCGAGTGCGGAGGCGACGTAGGAGCCCTGGTTGCTCGGGAGGGTGACCTTGACCGTCGCCTGGTTGCCGGAGAAGCCGGCCGGCAGCGGGGCGCTGACCAGGATCTGGCTGGCGAGGACGTCGGCCTCGTGACGGAACGCCGTGGTGAGCGCGGTCCCGGAGGACTGGATGACCGAGCCGTGGCCGGCCGAGGCGATCTCGCGCAGGGCCTGCATGTTGCCGGCCTGTCGGCCGAGCGACACGGCGTCGACGAGCGCGTTCGCCGAGTGGATGCTGCCGGCGGCGGACGACATCGTCGCGGACGAGCCCGTGTCGGCTCCGTCGGACAGGACCAGGATGGACCGCTGACCGGTGTCACCGGCGGCGGACACGGCGGACAGGAGGCCGTCGTACAGGTGGGTGCCGCGGCTCAGCGTGAGGCCGTCGACCACCGAGGTCGCCCGGCTGCGGTCGGTCGTCGGGGGGAGCGCGACCGAGACCAGTCGGTCGAAGGTCACGATGCCGACCTTGACGTCGGCGGGGACCGCCTTGAGGTAGGTCAGCGCCGCCTGCTTGGCGGCGGCGAAGCGGCCCTGCTGCGACATCGAGTCGCTGGTGTCGATCGCGAGGATGGCGGTGCGCTCGACGGTCGTCCCGGCGCGTGCCGAGGACGCGGTCGCGTCGAGTGAGGTGCCGTCCAGTGAGGCCGTCACGCCGCCGAGGTCCATCCGCGCACCCGGAGGTACGTCGACGAGCACCTGCAGCCTCCCGCTGTCGGCCTCGGCGTGCGCGATCGTCGCGTTGCTCGACGCCTGCGCGGGCGCGCCGGCGAGGAGCAGCACGACCAGGCCGAGGAAGCCGGCGAGGACGGCCGCGGCCCGGCGGCGGGTCATGGCCGGTCCGCCCGGAAGAGCGTCGGGTCGACCGCGACGTTGACGTCGGCGAGCTTCTCGAGGAACTTCGGCCGCAGGCCGGTGGAGCGCAGCCGCCCCAGCACCCGGCCGTTCTCGTCGAAGCCTGCGCTGTGGTCGAAGACGAAGACGTCCTGAAGGGTGATGACCTCGCCCTCCATGCGCTCCACCTCGGTGATGTGGGTGATGCGGCGCGAGCCGTCCTTGAAGCGCGTCTGGTGCACGATCAGGTCGATCGCGGACGCGACCTGCTCGCGGATCGCCTTCATCGGCAGCTCCATGCCGGCCATCATCACCATGGTCTCGATGCGCGAGAGCGTGTCGCGAGGGCCGTTGGAGTGGACCGTGGTGATCGAGCCGTCGTGGCCGGTGTTCATGGCCTGCAGCATGTCCAGCGCCGAGGCGTCGCGGACCTCGCCGACGACGATGCGGTCGGGCCGCATGCGCAGGCTGTTGCGGACGAGGTCGCGGATCGTGACGGCGCCCTTGCCCTCGATGTTCGCGGGCCGCGACTCGAGGCGTACGACGTGATCCTGCTTGAGCTGGAGCTCGGCGGCGTCCTCGATCGTGACGATGCGCTCGTCGCTGGGGATGAAGGACGAGAGCACGTTGAGCGTCGTGGTCTTGCCGGCGCCGGTGCCTCCCGAGACGATGACGTTGAGCCGGCCGCGGACGCAGGCGGACAGGAAGTCGGCGGTGATCGGCGAGAGCGACCCGAAGTTGATCAGGTCCTGGACCGTCAGCGGGTCGGCGGAGAACTTCCGGATCGTCAGCGCGGCGCCGTCGATCGCCAGCGGCGGCACGATGGCGTTGACGCGGCTGCCGTCGGGGAGCCGGGCGTCGACCATCGGGCTCGACTCGTCGACGCGGCGGCCGATGCGCGACACGATCTTGTCGATCGTGCGCCGCAGGTGGGCCTCGTCGGCGAAGTGCGCCTCGGACTTCACGAGGCGGCCGTTGCGCTCGAGCCAGACGCTGTCGTGGCCGTTGACCATGACCTCGGAGACGTCCGGATCGCGGAGGAACGGGTCGATCGGGCCGTAGCCGAGGATGTCGTCGCTGATCTCGCTGGCCACTCGCGCGCGGTCGGCGTTGCTCAGCGGCCGGTCCTGCGAGCCGAGCACCTCGGTCAGGATCGTGCGGACCTTCTGGTCGAGCTCGGCCTGGTCCATGTCGGCGTCGTACAGGTGCGGGCCGAGCTGCTGCAGCAGCTCGCTGTGGACGCTGGACTTGACCTCCTCGATGCGGTCGGCCTCGTGGTTGGCGAGGGCGCGTCGCTG
>WQZX01000128.1 GCA_009780515.1 Nocardioidaceae bacterium
TGGGCAGGGGCCGCAGCACCTGGTCACCGAGCTCGCCAAGGCCGTCGCGACCGGCGCGGCCGGGACGGTCCTGCTGGTCGGGTCGGAGGCCATCTCGACCAGCCGCGCATGGGCGGGACGGCCGGACGCACCCGACTTCACCGAGGAGGTCGAGGGAGAACTCGAGGACCGCGGCTACGGCCTGGAGGGACTGACCAGCCGCTACGAGGCGGACACCGGCCTGATCAGCGCCGCACCGCAGTACGCCCTGCTCGAGAACGCCCGTCGCGACCGGCTCGGCCTCACCCGCGACGAGTACGCCGACCGGATGGGCCGCCTCTTCGCGCCGTTCACCACGGTCGCCGCCAAGAACCCGTACGCCGCCGCGCCGGTCGAGCGCACCGCCGCCGAGCTGATGACGATCACCGAGCGCAACCGGCTGATCGCCGACCCGTACCCACGCTTCGTGGTCTCCCGCGACCAGGTCAACCAGAGCGCCGCTGTGCTGATGACGTCGGTGGGTGCCGCCCGGGCCGCGGGGATCCCGCCCGAGCAGTGGGTCTTCCTGCACGGCTACGCCGACCTCCGCGAGCGCACGCTGCTCGAGCGGCCGGACCTGTCGTGCGGCCCCGCGTCGCAGCGCGCGGCGGCCACGGCTATCGCGCGTGCCGGCGACGGCCCGGACGAGGTCGACCTGCTCGACCTCTACAGCTGCTTCCCGATCGCGGTGCTCAACATCTGCGACGGCCTGGGCCTCGCCGACGACGACCCGCGCGGCCTCACCCTGACCGGCGGGCTCCCGTTCTTCGGCGGAGCGGGCAACAACTACTCGACGCACGCGATCGTCGAGGCGGTTGCGGGCGTGCGGGCCCGCCCCGGGGCGCGCGCGTTCGTCGGCGCCAACGGCGGCCTGCTGAGCAAGTACTCCGCCGCCGTCTACTCCGCCGAGCCGCGCGCCTTCGAGGTGTGGACCGACGACGAGGCGCAGGCCCAGGTCGACGCGGCGACCGCGCCCGCCCTCACCGAGCGGTACGACGGCCCGGCGACCGTCGAGACCTACACCGTCACCAACGGCCGCGACGGGATGACCGGCATCGTCGTGGCCCGCACGCCGGACGGCGTACGCACCCTGGGGGCGACCACACCGGGCGACGAGGACTCGGTCGCCGCCCTGATGGCGGAGCGTCCGTTCGGCACCCCGGTCGCCATCACGGCCGGCGAGCAGCGCAACACCGCCCGCCTGTGAGTCGTCGCCGGGATCCGACCACCAGGCTGATCGCCAGCAGGAGCGCGGCGACCGCGGCGGCGACCGAGCCGTCGAAGGTCCAGGTCTTGTCCGCGAACCACACCGGCTCGTACATGTCCGGCAGCGGACCGAGCCGGCCCGGGTCGACGTAGTAGTAGAACGTCAGCGCACCCACGCCGCCGGCCGCGACCAGGAAGGCCGCCAGTGCGCTCCACAGGCTGGCACGCAGCAGCACCCACAGCGCCGCGAGCGCGGCGACGGTCCCCTCGATCCGGAACAGCGTGGCCTGGCTGACCACGCTCGTGCGCACCAGCCGGTAGTCGCCCGCCACGTGCAGGTGCACGTACGCATCGATCGCCAGCCCGGCCACGACGACGGCCGTCAGGGCCCACTCGATCGCGCTTCGTCTCATGTCCGGCACACGTCACCGGACGACGATCCGGTTCAACCTGCGCGGCGCTTGAACCGGATCGTCGTACGTCTCGTGTGAGGGGTGAAGGCGGCTCCGGCCGCGCCACCGCTCTCGAAGGGACGACGATGAACCTCCACGACGGGCCGCGCGTTCCGCTGCTCGCGGCATCGGCCGCGGCGGCCGCGGTCCTGCTGGCCGCCTGCGGTTCGGGCATGGGCAGCAGCGCTGTCTCGGGCTCCGGCAGCTCGCACGCGACGGGCACCACGGGCGCCGAGACGATCGGCACCGCCGGCGGCTCCGCCGGCACCCACCTCACCGGCGACGACGGCCGGGCCGTCTACCTCTGGGTCGCCGACACCGGCACCACCTCGACCTGCAACGGCTCGTGCGCGGCCGCGTGGCCACCGGTCCTGAGCAAGGGGAGGCCGAAGGCCGAGGCGGGCGCGAAGGCGGCCGACCTCGGCACCACCAGGCGGTCGGACGGGAGCACGCAGGTCACCTACCGCGGCCACCCGCTCTACTACTACGCCGGCGACACCGCCGGCGGGCAGACGTCCGGCCAGGGCCTCGACGGGTTCGGCGCGAAGTGGTGGCTCGTCTCCCCCGGCGGGAGCGCGATCACCGGCGCCGGCTCCAGTGGATCCGGTGGCGGGCCAGGCGGATACTGAGCGTCCGTTGCCTGCACAGACCAGACTGGAGGGCGTGCCGCTCGGTCCGCCCCAGGACGACGTCCGCCTCCTGCGGACGCTGCACGACGAGCACGGTCCCGCCCTGTGGCGCTACGTGCTGCGCCTGACCGGCGGCAACACGGCGATGGCGCAGGACGTGGTCCAGGAGACGCTGCTCCGCGCCTGGCGCCACCCCGAGGCTTTCAGCCCGGGGCGCGGATCCCCGCGCGGGTGGCTGTACGCCGTCGCGCGACGCATCGTCGTCGACGACCACCGCTCGGCCCGCAGCCGGCACGAGACGGTCGTCGCCGAGCCGCCGGAGCGCGTCACGCCCGACCTCGCCGCGCAGGTGGTCGACCACGAGGTGCTCGCGCAGGCGATGACCAGGCTGTCGGCGGAGCACCGCGACGTGCTGCGCGAGTGCTACTACCGCGGCCGGTCCGTCGCGGACGCCGCGAGCACCCTGGGGATCGCGCCCGGGACGGTGAAGTCACGCACCCACTACGCGCTCCGCGCACTGCGGCTCGCCCTCGAAGAGATCGGAGGTCTCGAATGACCGACGCGTACGAGCACCTGGACGGCGCCTACGTCCTCGGGGCGCTGGACCCCGACGAGCGCGCGGACTTCGAGCAGCACCTCACGACCTGCGCCGACTGCCGCGCCGCCGTCGACGAGGCCCGCAGCACGCTGCCGCTCCTCGTCGGCAGCGACGAGTCGGCGCTCGACGACGTGCCACCGCTGCCCGAAACGCTGCTTCCCGGGCTGCTGGCGAGGGCGCGGCGCTCCCGCCGCCGTCGTACGACCTTGGTCGCGGGGGCCGCCGCGCTCGCCGCCGCGTGCGTCACGGTCGCGGTCGTCGCGCTCGTAGCGGCGCGAGGGCCAGCCGGACCTGAGCCGGCGGCCCATCCGATGGTCGCGCTGCGCAGCAGCCCGGTCAGCGCGACCGCCTCCCTCCACCCCACCGCCTGGGGCACGCGGGTCGACGTCACCTGCTGGTACGCCGACAGGGCTGCCCCCACCGGCTACCGCTACGGCCTCACCGTGCGCAGCACGTCCGGCGCCACCACCACGATCGGCGGCTGGCGGCTCGGCGGCGACGACCGGATCCGGTTCACGAGCGGCACCTCGCTCCGGCCGGACCAGATCGCGGCGGTCGACATCACCGACCCTGCCGGCACGCCCATCCTCGAGCTCCGGCCGGGCTGAGCTGCGCGTCGTCAGATCTGGTGGTGCGACCAGAAGCGGAACAGCTGCGATCCGAGCCACGGCAGCCACTCGGGCACTCCGATCGCGGTGGCGACCCGGTCGACCAGCTCGCTGAACCCCGCGGAGATGCTCGGCGTCCAGAGCAGCACCACGAGGATGAGCAGCCCGAACGGCCTGATCTTGTCGGCCGTCCGGACCGTCGCCGGGGCCAGCCAGGGCTCGATGATCCCCCAGCCGTCCAGGCCCGGGATCGGCAGCAGGTTGAGGATCGCCACCGACACCTGCAGCCACGCGAACCAGCCGATCGCGGCGTGCAGCGCCGTCCCGTGGACGCCGTCGAGGGCGGAGCCGTCGAAGAGCCGCAACGACGCCACCGAGGCCAGCGCGACCACGACGTTGACCGTCGGCCCCGCGGCCGAGACCGCCGAGACCCAGGTGCGCGAGCGCAGCCGGTGGTGGTGGACGAGCACGGCGCCGCCGGGCAGCCCGATGCCGCCGAAGGCGATCCAGACCAGCGGCAGCACGACCGAGAGCAGTGGATGGACGTACCGGAACGGGTTGAGCCGCAGGTAGTCGGCGCCGACGACGCCGTCGTCGCCGCCGCGGTAGGCGACGTACGCGTGCGCGAACTCGTGCAGGCAGACCGACACGAGCCAGCCCGCCAGGATCAGGACGAAGACGCCGACGCCGGACGCGACCGATCCGAGCGGCGTCTCCGCCGCGAGGACACCGCCGGCAGCGGTGAGGACGACGAGTCCGAGGAACACCGGGCTCGGCAGCCGGGCACGGAGGCTCCGCGGGCCCCGGCGCTCGCGGCTCGGCCTGCGCGGCCTGCGCGGCCGCGCGACCCTGCCCCACCGCGACCGCACCGGCTTGCTCCCGATGCTGTCCGGGTCCTCCAACAGCCTCGCCAGCTCAGCATCGAGCCGACCGCCCCGGTCCCTTCGACCCACCTGGCCTCCTTCGTCGCCCCGAGGTTAGAGGTAGCCGCCGACGCGGGGCTCGCTAGCCCGAGTATCCGAGGACCAACGCCCCCGTATCGGCGTCGATCAGGGTGACGCGGCGATCCCACCCGGCCCGGCGCGGCACGTCCGGCGCTCCCGGGCGCCCGCCGAGCGCCCAGGCGTCGATGTTCGTCGCGAAGCTGACGTCGGTCACCACCCACACGTGACGCCACGGGGCCGGCGCACCGATGCTCGGCGCGCGGACGTCCCACAGCCCCAGGCTGCGGCCCCCGCCTGCCCGCCGTACGGCGCTGCGCTGCGGGATCGGCGACGGTCGCGAGCCGGTGTAGCGGCGGTATCGCCAGGTCAGGGTGAAGCGGCGTACCTGCTCCATCGTGATGCGGGGCGGTCGGGCCGGCAGCACCGACCGCGAACCGGCGAGGTGCACGAGCGGGCCCGTCCGCACGCTCTGCTCACATCGCCTGCCCGTCCGCGCATCGCCGACGAGGACGACGGCGGTGACGTGCGGGACGTCCCGGCCGCCCCGACCAGGAACGGCCGGAGGGCCCGATGTCACGACGCTGGGGAAGCTCCCCGTGACGGTGACCCGGATCAGCCGACCGGAGGTGCAGGGCGGGCCGGCGTTCGGGGTGTCCACGAAACCGGGGCGTACGACTGCGGTCGCGCCGTCGATGCTCGCGCCGTCGAGGCTCCGGTCCGACTCGACCAGCGCCTCGGCGTACGCCGCCTGCCGCGGCGTCAGCCGATCGGCCACCGGCGGGGGCCGGCCGGCCGCCACGCGGGCTCCCGTCCCGCCCCCGCACGCGGTCGAGCAGAGCGCGACGACGACGAGCACGACCGCTCGCTGGGGGATGCGCATGCCCGTGCGACGGGTACCGGGCGAGATCGGTTCCACACGAATCTCCACGAATCTCCACGAATCTCCGCATTCTCCTGACAGGCGTCGCCGGACCGGGCAGGATCCTCCTCAGACCCCGCAGGTGACCCGAGACGCCTGCGGGGTCTCTCCATGTCTGCGGCTGGTCCGGTCAGCTCTCGCAGTCGACGCCGTCGCCGTCGGCGTCGCGGTACCAGAGGTACTCGGGATCCTTGCCCCGAACGTACGGCCCGTAGCCGGCGGCGATCGCTGCCGCGCAGGTCGCGAAGCGCGGGTCGAGCCCGCCGTGGTGCTTCGGGGCGTGGGAGGCGTGGTGGTGCGGCGCTGCCGGCGGGGTCGCCGCGACCTTGACGATGACGCGCTGCGTCTCGCCTGCGACGGTCGGGACCTTCTGGTTCGGGCAGCGCGACAGGATGCCCGCCATCGCGGACCTCTCGGCGGGCGTCACCCACAGGCCGTACTTGTGCTTGATCGCGACCTGCCGGGCGACGTACTCACAGCGGAAGGCCTTGTTCGGCGGCAGCCAGGTGGCGGCGTCGCCGTCGCCCTTGGCCATGTTCGTCGGTCCGTCGACCGCGAGGAGGACGAGCGGGTCGTTGGCGTAGTCCTGACGTACGGCGGGGCTCAGCCGCTGCGCTCCGGTCTGTCGGGAGGCGGCATGGCGTCGACGCAGCGGATCGTCGTTGATGACGGAACGGCGACGTGGACTGTTCTGGACGCCGCCTACGGCGTGGTCGGGCCCGTAGAGGAGTTCCTGGAGTACCTGCGTACGTGCGACTACGCCCCGAACACTGTTAAGGCGTATGCCCGCGGGCTGGCCCTGTGGTGGACTTACCTTGAGCGCCGGTGCTTGGGCTGGACTGAGGTACAGCTGGATCCACCGATGAGGTTGCCGGTGTGAGCGTGGCGTAGGACGAGAATGCCCTTGCTGGGCGGGAGAATCGGAGTTCTCACACACACGATTCGACGCCGAGCAAAGGACACCTCGTAAGTGAA
>WQZX01000129.1 GCA_009780515.1 Nocardioidaceae bacterium
ACGCACTCCGGCGGCGTTGCCGATGCTCGAAAGACGTCCAGTCTGCCAGCGCATCGGCGCCTTGCCGGCGCACGCACATCGCGACGCTCGCGACGGCCCCGGCTTTACCAACGCGGCCTAGTGGTGTGCCGTTTGGTACCAAACGACGGTTTCCGGGCCCCTCGAGCTGTCGTTCGGTACCAAACGACATGTCTTCGAAGCCATCGCGAGCGACTAGCGTTCGTGTCGTGATCGTCGACAGCGCCGTCTACCGGCACGGCAGCCGACTCCCCGTCGACTGCCACGTGCACGACTACGAGACCCTCCGCCGCAACGCGACCGAGGGCGGCGACTTCGTCTGGGTGGGTCTGTACGAGCCGAGCCATATCGAGCTCAACGACATCGCCGACGCGTTCGGGCTGCACCCCCTCGCGGTCGAGGACGCCGTGGTGGCGCACCAGCGGCCGAAGCTCGAGACCTACGACGGCAGCCTGTTCCTGGTCCTCAAGACGCTCTGGTACGTCGACGAGGACGACGCCGTCGAGACCGGTGAGATCAACCTCTTCATCGGCTCCGACTTCGTGATCACGGTCCGCCACGGCCGAGGCGCGCCCCTCAGCGACGCGCGGCACACGCTCGAGTCGCAGCAGGCGATCCTCGACCACGGACCGTCGGCGGTCGTCTACGCCGTGTGCGACGTCGTGGTCGACGGCTACACCGAGGTCGTGCGCGAGCTGCAGATCGACGTCGACGAGGTCGAGGCGTCGGTGTTCTCGACCCGGCGTACCGACGACTCCAACCGCATCTACGTCCTCAAGCGCGAGCTCTCCGAGGTACGCCGGGCGGTGCTCCCCCTGCGTGAGCCGATGCGTCGGTTCGCGAACGGAGGGGTGCCGGTCATCGAGGAGGGCGCCCGGCCGTTCTTCCGCGACGTGACCGACCACCTCACCCAGAACGCCGACGAGATCGACAACCTCGACTCGTTGCTGTCGACCGCCTTCGACGCGCACCTGGCCCGCGTCTCGCTCCAGCAGAACGACGACATGCGCAAGATCTCGGCCGGGGTCGCGCTGGCCGCCGTACCGACCCTCATCGCGGGTGTCTACGGCATGAACTTCGTCGACATCCCCGAGCTGCACTGGGCGTTCGGCTACCTCTACGCGATCACGCTGATGATCGTCTGCGTCGGCGGCCTGTACTGGTTCTTCAAGAAGTCCGGCTGGCTCTGACCCGCCACCGCGTGCGTGTCGTTTGGTACCAAACGACACTCCGCGAGCCGCTGGTGCTGCCGTTTGGTACCAAACGGCAGCACCAGTCTCACGTAGCGGACATGACGCCGGCGGCGAGCAGGCCCAGGAGGACCACTCCGAGCACCACGCGGTAGGGCACGAAGGCCGTGATCGGGTGGCCGGCGACGAACTTCAGCAGCCAGGCGACCGAGAAGAACGCGACGACGAAGCTGATCGCGGTGCCGACGACCGTCGGGCCGACACCGATGCCCGTGCCGACGGCGTCCTTGAGCTCGTACAGCCCGGCGCCGGTGAGGGCGGGGATCGACAGGTAGAAGCTCAGCTTGGTGGCGGCGACGCGGTCGAGGCCGCCGATGAGGCCCGCCGAGATCGTCGCGCCGGAGCGGGACACGCCCGGCACCAGCGCGACGCACTGCACGATGCCGATCATCACGACGTCGCGCAGCGTCACGCGCTTGAGGTCGCGGACCTGGCTGGCGGTGCGCTCGGCGTACACCATCACGACGCTCCACAGGATGAGCGCGGCGCCGACGACCCACAGCGACCGCAGCGGACCGGAGATGAAGTCCTTCGCCGCGAAGCCGACGATCCCGATCGGGATCGAGCCGATGATGACGTACCAGCCCATCCGGTGGTCGAGCGTGCCGCGGTACTCCGGCTTCACCAGACCCTTGCACCACCCCGACGCGATCTGCCAGATGTCGCGCGCGAAGTAGAGCAGGACCGCGAAGATCGCGCCCATCTGGATCACGGCCGTGTACGCCGTCACGCCGTTGTTGTTGATCGGGAGCTTGAGGAGCTTCTCGGCGATGGTGAGGTGACCGGTGCTGGACACGGGCAGGAACTCGGTGAGTCCCTCGACGATGCCGAGCACGACGGAGTCGAAGTAGGTGATCATCGGGAGAAGACTAAGGGTCGCGGGGCGAACAGCATCTGAAGGGCGTACGGCGAGCCGGGGTCGGGTCGCCGACCAGCCCGGACTAGGTTCTGCCTATGCACCATCGGTACGTCGGCACCAGCGGTCTGCGGGTGTCCCGCCTCGGGCTCGGCACGATGACATGGGGCAAGGACACCGACGAGCACGAGGCCCGCGACCAGCTGGTCGCCTTCGTCGACGCCGGCGGAAGCCTGGTCGACACCGCCGCCGGCTACACCGACGGCCGCTCCGAGGCGCTCATCGGCTCCCTCCTGGGCGATGTCGTCGCCCGCGACGAGGTGGTGCTGGCGACCAAGGCCGGCATCTGGAGGCGGGGCGGCGAGCGCTCGACCGACACCTCCCGGGGCGCGCTCCTGCGCGGCCTGGACACCTCGCTGCGCAGGCTCGGCACCGACCACGTCGACCTGTGGCAGGTGCACATCTGGTCCGACGAGGTGCCCCTGGAGGAGACCCTCGGCGCGCTCGACCTCGCCGTCACCAGCGGCCGCGCGTCGTACGTCGGCATCTCGAACTACGCCGGCTGGCAGACCGCGCAGGCGGCGACCTGGCAGTCCGCGGTGCCTGGCCGGGCGCCACTGGTGTCCAGCCAGATGGAGTACTCCCTGGTCAACCGCCGCATCGAGCGCGAGGTCCTCCCTGCCTGCGACGCGCTCGGCCTCGGGCTGCTGCCGTGGTCGCCGCTCGGCCGTGGCGTGCTCACCGGCAAGTACCGCACCGGCACTCCGTCCGACTCGCGCGCCGCCTCGCCGGTGTTCTCCTCGTTCGTGGACGCCTACCTCGACGACCGCAGCCGCGGCATCGTCGAGTCGGTCTGCCGTGCCGCCGACGGGCTCGGCTGGACACCGCTGGAGGTCGCCCTGGTCTGGGTGCGCGACCGCCCCGGCGTGACCGCCCCGATCGTGGGTGCCCGCACCGCCGCCCAGCTCAAGACGGCTTTGCAGTCCGAGGCCCGCTCCCTTCCGCCGGAGATCCGGACCGCCCTGGACGACGTGTCCGAGGCCGCGTCGTGAGCACCGTCCCGATGCCGGTCCGCGGCAAGCTCCTGCGCGGCCTCGGCCGGGGCGTGGAGTGGGAGTTCGACCGGGTGATCTTCGAGAGCGGCTTCTCCCGCAACCAGGTCACCAGGCTGCTCGTCGAGCGGGCCGAGCACGGTGGCTGGGAGCTCGACCGGCTCCAGATCGGAGCCGACGGGAAGCGTCGCCTCGTCCTCCGACGGAAGATCATCCGCGCCGTCCGCACCGCCTGACCGCGCTCGCAGAGCTGCCGTTTGGTACCAAACGGCAGCTCCTGGCGCCTCAGAACTGTCGTTTGGTACCAAACGGCACGTGTTTTCGGCAGCCGCCCTCAGCCCATCGACACCGGCAGGCCGACGGGCCCGCGCAGGTTGATCCGGCCGTTCCACTCGATGTCGCCGGCGAGGGCCAGGTCAGGGAAGCGGGCCACCAGCCGCTGGAAGACGATCCGGCCCTCGAGCCTGGCCAGGGCCGCGCCGAGGCAGTGGTGGACACCGGAGCCGAAGGACAGATGGCTGCGGGCGTCGGGCCGGTCGAGCCGGAGTCGGTCCGCGTCGGGGCCCCAGTGCTCCTCGTCGCGGTTCGCCGAGGCGAGGCTGGCCATCACGAAGCTGCCGGCGGGGATGGTCTGCCCGGCGACGTCGTACGGCTCGAGGGTGATCCGGCGGCTGAACTGGACCGGCGAGTCGTAGCGCAGCAGCTCCTCGACGGCGTTGTCGGCGAGGTCCGGTGTCGACCGCAGCAGCGCCAGCTGGTCGGGGTTGCGCAGGAGCGCAAGGGTGCCGTTGGCGATCAGGTTGACCGTCGTCTCGTGGCCGGCGACGTAGAGGAGCACGACCTGGGCGACCAGCTCCTCGTCGCCCAGCACGTCGCCGTCGTCCTCGGCCTGGATGAGCGCGGTGAGGAGGTCGTCACCGGGCTCGCGCCGCTTGCGGGCGACGACGTCGGAACACAGCGCCGCGAGCTCCTGGCCGGCCGCCAGGATCTGCGTGGCGACGTCGGGGTCGACCACAGGCTCCAGCGAGCGGACCGCCAAGCCGGTGAGCTCGCGCATGCGGGTGTGGTCGTCGCCGGGCGGGATGCCCATCATCTGCGAGATCACCGCGAACGGCAGCGGGAACGCCAGCGCCTCGAGCAGGTCCGCGGTGCCCGACGGGCTGGCGGACATGTCGTCCAGCAGCCCGTCGACCATCTGCACGATCTCGGGCTCCAGTGCGGCGATCGAGCGGGGTGTGAACGCCTTCGAGACCAGCTTGCGCAGGCGGGTGTGGCCCGGAGGGTCGCGGTGGAGCATCGAGAGCCGACGGGTCGCGCGCTCGCCGAACAGCTCGGTGTCGCGCTCGGCCATCTCGCCCTCCATGTGGCGCCGCTCGACCGACAGCGGGCCCCGCAGCAGCGCGGACACCTCCTCGTGGTGCGACACCACCCAGAACCCGAGCGGGTGCTCGTGGACCCGGCCGTCGGCCCGCAGCCGGGCGTACTCCGGGTACGGGTCGTCGGCATAGCCGGGCGCGAAGGGATCGAAGACGTACGTCGCTTGGGTCACGCACCCACTCTTGCGCGCGGGTGGGCGCCTGTCACGCCTCGTCGAGGAACCGGTCGAACACCCGCGCGCCGAACTCGAGCGCGTCGGTCGGCACCCGCTCGTCGACGCCGTGGAACAGCGCGGTGAAGTCGAGGTCGTCGGGCAGCCGCAGCGGTGCGAAGCCGTAGGTGCGGATGCCGAGCCTGCCGAAGTGCTTGGCGTCGGTGCCCGCGCTCATGAGGTACGGCGCCACCAGCGCGTCCGGGTCCTCCGCCACCAGGCTGGTCGTCATCGCGTCGACCAGCTGCCCGTCGTACGGCGACTCCCAGGGGCGCTGCTTGGAGACGAAGTCGATCGCGACGTGCTCGCCGGCCAGCTCCTTCATCGTCTCGAAGAACTCGTCCTCGTGCCCGGGCAGGAACCGCCCGTCGACGTACGCCGTGGCCTCGCTCGGGATGACGTTCACCTTGTAGCCGGCATCGAGCATGGTCGGGTTGACCGAGTTGCTGAGCACCGCGCCCAGCATCCGCACCGCTCCCCCGAACTCGGTCACGAGCTGGGTCGCGTTCTCGGGCGTCGCCTCCACACCGGCGAGCTCGCCGACGGTCGCGAGCAGCGTGCGCATCGTCGGCGTGAGCCGCTGCGGCCACTCGTGCGTGCCGATCCGCGCGACGGCGGCCGCGAGCCGGGTGACGGCGTTCTCGTCGTTGAGCATCGAGCCGTGCCCCGCCCGGCCCCGGGCGGTGAGCCTCATCCACGCCATGCCGCGCTCGGCGGCCTCGACGAGGTAGAGCCGACGCCCACGCACGGTCACGCTGAAGCCGCCGACCTCGCCGACCGCCTCGGTGCAGCCCTCGAACAGCTCGGGCCGGTCGTTGATCAGGACCTCGGCGCCGTGGTGGCCGCCCGCCTCCTCGTCCGCGGTGAAGCAGAGCACGATCGGACGCGCGGGCTCGCGGCCGGCGCGCGCACGCGCACGCACCACCGACAGCACCATCGCGTCGAAGTCCTTCATGTCGACCGCGCCGCGGCCCCAGAGGTAGCCGTCGCGGACCTCGCCGCTGAACGGATGGACCTGCCAGTCCCCCGCCTCGGCAGGTACGACGTCCAGGTGGCCGTGCACCAGGAGCGCGTCGTCGGCTCGGGCCGGGTCCGTGCCGCCCCACCGGGCCACGACGTTCGCCCGACCCTTGCCGGTCTCGATGATCTCGGGCTTGATCCCGACCTCGGCGAGCAGCTCGGCGACGTACTCGGCGGCGGCGCGCTCACCCGGCCCGTCGTCGCTCCCGTAGTTCGTGGTGTCGATCCGGATCAACCGGTGGCACAGCTCCACGACCTCTGCGTCGACGCGCACGTGCTCAGACATCTGCCTCCCTCAAGGTCCTCGTCAGGCACCGTCGCCCGGCGGTGCCGTCCGCTGCCGCTGGTGGCACACCACCCAGGGTGTGTCCTCGAGGGACACCTTGCCAAGCCCCCAG
>WQZX01000130.1 GCA_009780515.1 Nocardioidaceae bacterium
GAGCCACTTCTTGGCGTCCGCGCTCAGGTCGCGGGTGCGGAGCGTGCCGTCGGCGACCTTGTTCGAGGTGACCGAGCCGTTGGCCAGGTCCTGGGTCTGGATGGTGCCGTCCTTGATCTGTGCCGAGGTGATCTGTGATGCGGCGTACGCACCGCCACCCGCGCTGAGCACCGAGGAGACGATGACTGCGGCGACGGTCGGTGACACGTTCTTGAGAATTCCCACGATTCTTCTCCGATTCTGCTGAGTACCTCCGATAGGTCCCGAGACGGAGCCGGACTGCGCCCGGTCCTTGATTCGTGCAACCAAGTGAACGTAAGCCTGATTCGCGCGCCTGTCCGGCGAACGCGTGGATCCGGCCAGGTCGGCCACCCGCGACCGTCCGACGGGCCGCTCGTGGCAAGATCTGCCGAGTGAGATCTGCGGGCATCGGGGCACTGCTGATCACGCTGTCGCTGGCGACCGCGTGCACCTCGCAGCCCAAGCCCGTCTACCAGCACGAGCACAGCTCCGCCCCCGTCGTCGAGACGTACGACGGCACGCTGGAGCCGTCGGAGGCGGTGCTGCCGCTCGTGCCCGATGCCGCGACCACCCTCGAGGTCACCGACTTCGACCAGCTGCGGCTTACCCTCGGCTTCGGCGACATGACCAGCCACTCCGCGGCCGGTGATCGGGCGCGCTTCTGGCGCGACCTGCCCCACACCGCCACCCTGTCCGACGGGCTGCTGCACCCGGTCGACGGCCAGCTGCGCAGCCGCTTCGGCTTCGGCGCCGACGACGTGGCCTGGGAGGCGTCCTACTCCGGCGGCGGCACGAGCGGCTGGGTGATCGCGTTCCGCGAGAGCCTGTCGATGGGTCAGGTCGAGCGCGCGGTCCGTGCGAAGGTCGGCCCGCTCAAGGGCGCCCAGGTCGACGCCGCCAACCACCTGGTGACCTCCACCGCGCCTCCGCCCGGCGCGCAGTCGTGGGGCCACGACTCGCATCTGGTCGCCCTCGTCGGCCGGCCCGCGGACGCGACGTACGTCGCCCGCGGCTGCCTGTCGTTCGCCTCGGTCTACGGGCCGGGAGTCGAGGGCCAGCTGGCAAGCGGACCCAGCCAGTCGGTCGGGAACCTCACGCCGCTGGACGGCTATGCGATCGCGTTCGGCGGGCAGCTGGCGACGGCCGAGCTCGGCGCCGGCCGCAACGACCTGTTCGACCGGCTGCGCCTGGCCGGGGTGCTGCCGAGCACCTCACCCGACTTCGGCACGGCGTTCGCCCGTGGGGTGGCGGACCCGTCGACCGGGCGGCTGGGCTACGAGCTGCAGCGGCCGACCGCCGCCGTACGCCTGACCGAGCAGGGGCACCTGCCGTTCGCCATCTGCGGCCAGCGCTGAGACCGCGGGATCAGCCGGCCAGCGCGTCGTACGTCGAGCGGTCGTGGGCGCAGACGACCGTGACGTCCGGGTGGCCGGTGGCGAGCTCGCGCAGCCGCTCGAGGTTCGCGCGCCGACGCCGGTCGTCGACCGCCATGACGACCTGGAAGGCCGCCAGCGACCGCGGGCAGCTGGCGGGCGTCTCCAGCTGACCGGCGGAGAAGAACGCGTCGCCGGCGTGCAGCAGCCAGCCGCCCCCGTCGGTCGCGTCGCGTCGTACGGCGATGCCGCTGTGGCCCCGCGTGTGGCCGGGGAGCGGGATCATCACGACGTCGTCGCCGAGCACCGTCGCGGACGGGAAGCCGAGCCACTCGTCGCCACCCTCGCGGTGCTCGGCCCACCTCGGGCCGTGGGCCCATTGCCCGGCGACGTACCGGGCGCGCTCGCGGAGACTCGGGGCGCGCGCCGCCGCGAGCTCGGTGGCGTGGACGTGGACGCGGGCATTCGGGAAGTCGGCGAGCCCGCCCGCGTGGTCGAGGTCGAGGTGGGTGACGGCGATGTCGGTGACGTCCTCGGGCCGGTGGCCGAGCCGCTCGACCTGGCGACGGGCCGTCTCGGCGGCGTCGAGGGCGGGGCGGACCAGGGCGCGGAACGGCCGGCCCAGGCGACCCGGGTCGGCGAGGTCGTCGGTGCCGAACCCGGTGTCGACCAGCAGAAGTCCCTCGGGCCGCTCGACCAGCAGGACGTGGGCGACCATCGGCGGGGCCAGCGGCGGTCGCATCGTGCCGCAGTTGAGGTGGTGGATCGGCATGCACCGATGGTCGCAGACGCGTGCGAGGATGCGCGCGTGCCACCGGAGATCGTCCTGTTCGACCTCGACGGCACGCTGACCGACTCGGCGACCGTCATCCTCGACGCGCTCGACGCGGGCTTCGCCGCCCACGGGCTCGAGCCGCTCGAGCGCGCGCACGCGCGCAGCCTGCTCGGGCCGCCGTTCTACGAGTCGCTCCCGCCCCTGGTCGGCGACACGACGGCGCTCTCGGTGATCGCCGCCTTCCGCGAGCACTACGCGACGACCATGCTCGACGCCCCGCTGTACGACGGCATGGCCGACCTGCTGCGTGCGCTGGCCGCCGACGGGCGCCGGCTCGCGGTGGCCTCCAGCAAGTCCGAGGTCTACGTGCGTCAGATCGTCGACCACCACGGCCTCACCGACCTGTTCGAGACCGTCGGCGGTGACGAGCTGGACGGCTCCCTGGGCACCAAGGCCCGTGTCGTCGAGCGGGTCCTCGCTCGGCTCGGCGACCCCGACCCTTCGCGGGTGGTCATGGTCGGCGACCGGCTCCACGACGTCGTCGGCGCCGGCGAGCACGGCATCTCCTGCCTCGGCGTGCGGTGGGGCTACGCCGTACCCGGTGAGCTCGAGGACGCCGGCGCGCTGGCCATCCACGAGTCGCCCACGACACTCGGTGCGGCCCTCGGGCTGGACGCGGTGGGCTGACCGCTCGGACCGCCCACCTACTCTTGGCACGTGGTCAAGTGGTGGAGTCCGACGCTGTGGGGCGCCCACCTCCTCATGGTGCTGGCCTGTGCTGCAGCGGTGGCCCTCGGCATCTGGCAGTACGACGTGTGGCACGAGCACCGCGTCGAGGAGCAGCGCAACCTGACCGACGCGCCGCCGGTCCCGATCAACCAGATCTTCGGCCACGACGCTCCGCTCCCGGGCAACGCCGTCGGCCAGCCGGTGGAGGTCACCGGGACGTGGCTGACCGGCGCGACCGTGCTCGTCCAGGGCCGCACCGACAGCAGCGGCCGCCACGGCATGTGGGTGGTCACCCCGCTGACCAACGGCGCGGCGAACGCCCCGGCGGTCCCGGTGGTCCGGGGGTGGGTGCCCGACGGCACCAGGCCGTCCGCCGTACCTCCGCCGCCCGAGAAGCGGATCGAGGTCATCGGGTGGCTGCAGCCGCCCGAGGACGACGCCTCGGCCGGCGGTGACGGGCACGCCGGCATCCTCCCCGACCTGGAGATCTCGGCCATCGCCCAGCGCGTCCACCAGGACCTGTACGGCGGCTACGTCATCTCCAAGCACTCCGACTCGGGCCTCGTGGCGGCCACGCTCAGCCAGCTGCCGTCGGTGGGCGCGTCGACCGCGCTGCGCAACCTGCTCTACGCCTTCGAGTGGTGGTTCTTCGCCGGCTTCGCCGTCTACATCTGGTGGCGCCATGTGCGCGACGCCACGACGGAGCGCCCGGTGGAGGACGCCGAGGCGGAGGACGCTACCGACGACCCCGTAGCCTCGGGGCCGTGACGAAGCTCTTCACCGCCTACCGCATCCTTGCGCTCGCGGTCGGCGTGTTCCTCCTGGTGGCGGCCATCAACTGGCTGCTCTCGCACCCCACCACGGTCGGCCACGACTGGTTCCGGCTCGACTGGGTGCACAAGCCGTTCATGGTCGACCTCTGGTGGCTGTGGATGCTGCACGGCTACCTGTACATGGCCTACCTCGTGGTCGCGATCCCGTTCACCCGCAAGGCGGGCTGGTCGCTGAACTACGTCCTCGTGATCATCATCGCCGGGCTGATCCCCGGCCTGATGTTCTACGTCGAGCACAAGGTCTCGACCCGCTACAAGGCCGAGCACCCCGAGCTGTTCGCCGCCGCTGCTGCCTGAGTCGTCTCCGCCGTCCCCGTGCACGGCACGGGGACGACAGGCACGACTCAGCCCTGCTGGTCCTCGGGGAGAGGATCGGTCAGCGGGTCGACGTCGGTCTTGGCCGGGGGGATGTCGACCGGCGGCGGGGGAACGTCGCTCGGCGCCGAGGTGGCCTCGGGAGCCGGCGGTGCGGCGTCGGTCGGAGCGGGCTGCGCGGGAGCGGAGGGCGCCGGCGTCGGGTCGTACGACGACTGCCACCCATCCCCGGCTGCCGAGGCCGAGCCGGCCTGGAGCTTCTTGACCACGGCGACGGCGATCCCGCCGAGCACCGCGATGAACAGCAACTTCTTGAGCATCGGACGTCCTCTCATCGGAGCCGGACCGGGCCTCCGAGCGGGACCGGCCGACATGTCGTCGTACGGCTTCATCCCATCACGTCCGCCCATCGGCGGCCACCGTAGGATCGGGATCAACCGAGTTTTCGATCCGACACCGACACGTGAGGACCATCCGCATGGCCGACCAGCAGGCGATCCTGAAGACGAACAAGGGCGACATCGCCATCAACCTGTTCCCCAACCACGCGCCGAAGACGGTGGCCAGCTTCGTCGGTCTCGCGACCGGCGACCCGGTCACGGTGTCGCCGGAGGGCCCGTACTACCCGTCGCCGCGCGAGGGCTCTGCCGGTGACGGCCCGTTCTACGACGGCCTGACCTTCCACCGGATCATCCCCGGCTTCATGATCCAGGGCGGCTGCCCGCAGGGCATCGGCATCGGCGGCCCCGGCTACAACTTCGACGACGAGCCGCACCCCGAGCTCACCTTCGACAAGCCCTACCTGCTCGCCATGGCCAACGCCGGCGTGCAGGGCGGCCGCGGCACCAACGGCTCGCAGTTCTTCATCACGGTCGGCGCGACCACGTGGCTGAACTTCAAGCACACCATCTTCGGCGAGGTCGCCGACCAGGCCGGCCGCGACGTCGTCGACGCGATCGCCGCGGTCCGCACCGGTGCGAACGACAAGCCGGTCGAGCCGGTCGTCATCGAGTCCGTCGAGATCGTCGGGGCCTGATGTCCCAGTCTCCGGCCGGGGCTGCTCCGACCTGCTACCGGCACCCCGGCCGGGAGACGTACATCCGCTGCCAGCGCTGCGACCGGCCGATCTGCCCGGACTGCATGCGCGAGGCCTCCGTGGGCTACCAATGCCCCAGCTGCGTCAACGAGGGCCGCAAGTCGACCCGGAGCGGCCGTACGGCGTACGGCGGGCTCGTCTCGCACACGCCGGGTGTCGTCTCCTGGACCCTGATCGGCATCAACGTCGTCGTCTGGGCGGTCATCGAGGCGACCGGACGCTACGGAAGCACGGTCCTCCAGCATTTCGGGCTGATGCCGGGCGGCTCGTGCGCCTCGATCTCGAACCCCAACGCCAGCTATCCGCACGCCACCACGCAGCAGGCGTGCGAGCAGCTCACCCGCGGCGACGGCCACTGGCTGCCCGGGGTCGCGCACGGTGCGCCGTGGGAGTTGATCACCAACATCTTCACCCACGTTGAGATCCTCCACATCGCCTTCAACATGTACGCCCTGTGGGTGCTCGGGCCGCAGCTGGAGCAGGTCCTGGGCCGGGCGCGCTTCATCGCGCTCTACCTCGTCGCAGGCCTCGCCGGCTCGGTGTGCGTGCTGTGGTTCTCCGCCCCGGACGTCGTCACGGTGGGCGCGTCGGGCGCGATCTTCGGGCTGATGGCCGGCCTGCTGGTCATCGGCCACAAGGTCGGCGCCGACCTGACCACGCTGTGGATCTGGGTGGCGATCAACGCGTTCCTCACCTTCCGGGTGCCCGACATCTCCTGGCAGGGCCACGTCGGCGGGTTCATCGGCGGCGGCATCGTCGCCTTCGCGCTCGCCTACGCCCCCCGCGAGCGGCGCGGGCTGGTGCAGGGCGCCAGCATCGCGGGCCTGGTCGTGCTGCTCGGCGTCGCTGCCGTCGTACGGATCGGGATGCTGGCCTGACCC
>WQZX01000131.1 GCA_009780515.1 Nocardioidaceae bacterium
CGTGCGTGCGATGGCAAGGCGGAGGAGGGAGGCGGGACGGAGTCCCGGCGACTGACGACAACGTGGCCAGCGTGCGTGCGGGGCGGCGCGCAGCAGGCGCCCGACTTGAGAGACACGCCCTAGGGATGAGCGCGGTCATCGCCGGGTCAGGCACGCAGCAGCTCGGCGAGGTAGACCGCGGCCTGGTCCAGCGGCTCGGTCGAGCGGGTGGCGCGGGCGACGACCAGCGCGCCCTCGACCGTGGCCACCATGAAGCCGGCGAGACCGCGGGCCGCGTCAGCAGGCCGGCCCTCCTCGACCAGGACGTCGGCGATCGCACCGCGCCAGTCGGCGAAGGCGGCGCCGGCGGCATCGCGCACGCGGTCGGAGTCGGCGGGAGCGTACGCCGCGGCGGCGATCGGGCACGAGTAGCGGAAGTCGGAGTCGACCACGCCCTGCCGGATCGTCGCCAGCATCAGCTCGAACAGCGTCGCGGCGTCGACCTGGCCGACCAGCTCGCGGATGACGACCGCCGTCACCTCGCCGACCTGACGGGTCGACGCCGCGATGAGCTCGTCCTTGCCGCCGGGGAAGTGCTGGTAGAGCGAGCGGCGCGCGACGTCGCCTCGCGCGAGGAGCTCGGTCAGACCGGTGCCCTCGACGCCCTTCTCCTGCACCAGCGCGATCGCCGCCCGGACCAGCCGCTCGCGCGGACCCGCCTTGCTCTCCATGACCGCCATCACACACCTCGCCCTGGCATCGATCCGCAACGTCTGCTCTACTGTAGACCAATCAGTCTACCGGAGGTGCCGATGAGCACGACGACGACCGACCGAGCCACCCTCGAGCAGCCGTTCCTGCTGCCCAACGGCTTCGTCATCCCCAACCGGCTCGCGAAGGCGGCGCTGAGCGAGGGCCTCGCCGAGCGCGACGGCAGCCCCGGCGCGCGGATCCAGCGCCTCTACGGCCGCTGGGCGCAGAGCGGTGTCGGCCTGAACATCACCGGCAACGTGATGATCGATCGCCGCCACGGTCTCGGCGAGCCCGGCAACGTCGCCGTCGAGGACGAGCGCCACCTCGCCGAGCTGACCCGGTGGGCCGAGACCACCAAGTCCGGCGGCTCCAAGGCGTGGGTGCAGATCAACCACCCCGGCCGGCAGACGCCGCGGACGCTGACCCCGCATCCGGTCGCGCCCTCCCCCATCGCCCTGCCCGGCTCCGCCAGGCTCTTCGCCAAGCCGCGCGAGCTCGGCGCAGCGGAGATCGAGGACCTCGTCCGCCGCTACGCGACCACGGCACGGATCGTGACCCAGGCCGGCTTCGACGGCGTACAGATCCACGGCGCGCACGGCTACCTGGTGTCCCAGTTCCTCTCACCGCTCTCCAACCAGCGCACCGACGCCTGGGGAGGTACGCCGGAGAAGCGCCGCCGCTTCGTCATCGAGGTCTACCGCGCGATCCGCGCCGAGGTCGGCGCCGACGTACCGGTCGCCATCAAGCTCAACTCGGCCGACTTCCAGAAGGGCGGCTTCGGCGAGGACGAGTCGCTCGAGGTCGTGCACGCACTGACCGAGGAGGGCATCGACCTGCTCGAGGTCTCCGGCGGCACCTACACCTCCGCCGCCATGCTCGGCGTCGACGAGTCCCTCAAGGAGAGCACCCGCAAGCGCGAGGCCTACTTCCTGGCGTACGCCGAGCGGGTCCGCGCCGAGCGACCCGACCTCCCGCTGATGCTGACCGGCGGCTTCCGCACAGCCGCCGGAATGGTCGACGCCGTCGAGTCCGGCGCCATCGACCTGGTCGGTCTCGGGCGGCCGCTCACGGTGCAGCCGGACTTTCCGGCCGAGCTGCTGGCCGGCCGGGTCGACGAGAGCGTGGTCAACCCGCGGCGCAGCGGCATCAAGCTGCTCGACAACCTCACCGAGCTGACCTACTACAGCGTGCAGATGTGGCGCATGGCCGCCGGCAAGGAGCCCGCGCCCAACCGCCACGCCGCCCTCAACGTCACCCAGTACATGCTCAACAACGGCATCGAGAGCCTGCGCGGATCGCGCGCCTGACCCGGAACGGACAACGCATGCAGACCATCGACCTCACCAGGGTCATCCCCGCCCCGATCGACATCGTCTTCGACGAGTACACCGACCACGAGCGGCTCTCCGACCTGCCGATGGCGATCTCCTCGAAGGTGACGACGCCCGGCCGGACCGAGAAGAACGGCCTGGGCGCCGTACGCCGGCTCAACGCTGCCGCCATCCAGCTGCAGGAGGAGATCACCCGCTTCGAGCGGCCGACCCTCATGGAGTACCGGATCACCTGGTCGTTCCCGAAGGCGCGCCACGACCTCGGCCGCGTCGAGTTCACCGAGGTGCCCGGCGGCACGCAGGTGCGCTGGAAGACGGTCTTCTCGGTCAACCTCGCCGGCGGTCGCCTCGACCCGGTCTTCAAGGCGATGTTCACCGTCGTGTTCAAGACCGTGCTGCACCAGGTGGAGAAGCGATCCGTCGCCCGCGCCGCACGAGAGGGCAAGTGATGCGCACCCTGACCGTCACCCGCGTCATCCCCGCCCCGCGCGAGGCCGTCTTCGAGGCGTTCACCGACCACGAGCGGCTCTCCGACGTCCTCGGCGTCCGCTCCTGCACCCTCAGCCGGCCCGGCGACACCGAGAAGAACGGCCTCGGCGCCGTCCGCGAGGTCGACTGCGGTCCGCTGCTCGGGTTCACCGAGGAGATCGTGCGCTTCGACCGCCCGACGCGGATGGACTACCGGATCACCTCCGCCCGACCCCCGATGGACCACGACTGCGGCCAGGTCGACTTCCTCGAGGTCCCGGGCGGCACCAAGGTTACCTGGACCACCCGTCTCGGCGTACGCCGCAGGCCCGGCGTCCTGTGGGACCAGTGGCTCTACTCGACGCTGGCGGTCGCGTTCCGGCTTACGCTGCGTGCCGTCGACAAGCAGGCCGTCGCCGCCGCAGGCCGCCCCTGATGTCCATCAGGACCGTCACCGTCCGCAGGCGTCTGGGGGCGCCTGCGGCCGATCTCTTCGCCGTCCTCACCGACCCCGCGCTCTTCGCGCGGGTGCGCGGCATCCGCGGCGTCGAGGTCCTCAAGGAGGGCACCGGCGGTCCGACGAGCCCCGGGACGGTACGCCGGGTGAGCCTCGCCGCGGGCTTCCTCACCGAGGAGGTCGTCGCGGCGGAGGGCACCCGTTTCGACTACCGCATCCGGGACGCGTCGGTGCCCTTCGACCACCGGTTCGGCCGCATCGAGTTCCACGACCGCGACGGCCACACCGAGGCCGCCTGGACCTCGACGCTCGCCTTCGACCAGCCGGTCGTCGCACCCCTGCTCGCCTCCGTCGCGGTCGCGGGCTCGTACGTCGGCTTCGCCGCCGCGCTGCACGAGATCGACCGCGCTGCACGCGCACTCACCACCCGCCCTCCGACCAAGGAGCACTGACCATGAGCACCGTGAGGCTCGAGAACGTCGACGGCATCCACGTCCTGCACCTCGGCGACGACGAGAACCGCTTCTCCCTCGACTGGCTGACCGCCGTCGAGGGCGCGGTCGACGAGGTCGTCGCGTCACCGGCGCCGCTGGTCACCGTCGGCGACGGCAAGCAGTACTCCTCCGGCCTCGACCTGGCCTGGGTGACCGAGCACATGGACGAGTTCGCGTCGTACGCCGCACGGGTGGAGGCGCTCCTCGCGCGCCTGCTCACCCTCGGCGTGCCGACCGTGGCGGCCGTCAACGGCCACGCCTTCGCGGCCGGCGCGATGCTCGCGCTCGCCCACGACTGGCGGGTGATGCGGGCCGACCGCGGCTTCTTCTGCCTGCCCGAGGTCGACATCAACATCCCCTTCACCCCGGGGATGGCGGCGCTGATCCAGGCCAAGACGACCGTGCGTGCCGCGCACGACGCGATGACCACCGGTCGCCGCTACGGCGGACCGGACGCCGAGGCCGCCGGCATCGTCGACGCGACCGCCAGCGAGGACCGCGTGCTCGCCGACGCCCTCGCGCTCGTCGCTCCACTGGCCGGCAAGGACCCCTCCACGCTCGGCGCCATCAAAGCCACGATGTACGCCGACGCGGCCGCCGCACTGACCCAGGAGCAGCGATGACCGAGACCACCGAGCCCACCTGGCAGAAGTCGGCCTGCATCCTGTGCGAGTGCAACTGCGGCCTGGAGATCCAGGTCCTCGACGGTCGCCTGGCGAAGATCCGCGGCGACAAGGAGCACGTCAGCTCGCAGGGCTACACCTGTGAGAAACCGCTGCGCCTGGACAAGTACCAGTCGAGCCGCGACCGGATCACCTCCCCTCTGCGACGCCGCGAGGACGGCACCTACGAGGAGATCTCGTGGGACACCGCGATCACCGAGATCGCCTCGCGCCTCAAGGGCATCCAGCACGAGCACGGCGGCGAACGGATCCTCTTCTACTCCGGCGGCGGCCAGGGCAACCACCTGCCCGGCGCCTACGGCCAGTCGTTGCGTTCGGCGCTCGGCACGAAGTACTACTCCAACGCCCTCGCCCAGGAGAAGACCGGCGAGGCCTGGGTCGACGCCAACCTGTACGGCGGGCACACCAAGGGCGACGTCGAGCACACCGAGGTCGCGCTGTTCCTCGGCAAGAACCCCTGGCAGACGCACTCCTTCCCGCGCGCCCGGCCGGTGCTGAAGGAGATCGCCAAGGATCCGGCACGGTCGATGATCGTGCTCGACCCGCGACGCAGCGAGACCGCGGCGATGGCCGACTTCCACCTGCAGGTCAAGCCCGGCACCGATGCGTGGTGCCTGGCCGCGATGCTCGGCGTGATCGTCCAGGAGCGCCTGACCGACGACACGTTCATCGGCGAGCACACGCACGGCGCCGAGGAGGTGCTCGCGGTCCTGCGCGAGGTGCCCGTCGAGGAGTACGCCGCGACCTGTGGCGTCGACGTGGAGCTGATCCGTGCGGCCGCACGACGCTTCGCCACCGCGAAGAGCGCGATGACCTACGAGGACCTCGGCACGCAGCAGGCGCCGAACAGCACGCTGACGTCGTACCTCAACAAGCTGCTGTGGATCCTGACCGGCAACTTCGGCAAGCCCGGCACGATGGCGATCCACTCGTGGTTCGCCTCGCTTGCGGGTGCCCCTCCGGCCGACCCGCGCAGGAAGCCGCGGAAGCAGGCCGGCCCGATGCAGCGGCTGGCGAAGAAGGCGATGGCGGCCGGCGTCGGCGCGGGGGCGAGCGGGCTCTCCCGCGGCGTACCCCTGGCTGCGGGGGTGGCGGGTGGCGTCACCAACGCGGTCGCCGCACGACTTCTCGAGCAGATGGCTCCGGTGATGAGCGGACAGCTCAGCGCGGACGCCTACCCGCGCTCGGAGCGCAGCACCCCGGTGACCGGGGCCCGGATCATCGCCGGCATGATCCCGGCGAACTCGATCGCCGAGGAGATCCTCACCGACCACCCCGACCGGCTGCGCGCGATCTGGATCGACAGCTCGAACCCGGCGCACTCGTTGCCCGACTCCGAGCGCTTCAAGAAGGCCATGCACGCCTGCGACCTCACCGTCGTGGTCGACGTGGCGTTCACCGAGACCGCGCGCGAGGCCGACTACGTGCTGCCCGCCTCGACGCAGTTCGAGAAGTGGGAGTGCACGTTCTTCAACACCGAGTTCCCGCACAACTCCTTCCAGCTCAGGGCTCCGCTGCTCGATCCCACGCCCGGCACCCTGTCCGAGCCGGAGATCTATGCCCGGGTCGTCCGCGAGCTCGGCGTGGTGGACGAGAAGGTCCTCGACCGGATGCGTACGGCGCTCAAGGCCGGACCAGACGCCTTCGCACTGGCGTTCTTCTCCGCCGCCGCGGCCGACCCGTTGCTGATGAAGATGGCCGGCTACGTGCTCTACGAGACGCTCGGGCCGAGCCTGCCCGACGGCGCCCGCTCGGCCGCTGTGCTGTGGGGACTCGCGCAGCTGTGCGTGCTGACCTATCCCGAGTCGACCGCCCGCGCCGGCTTCGACGGTCCGCTGATGCAGGC
>WQZX01000132.1 GCA_009780515.1 Nocardioidaceae bacterium
CGCCGAAGTAACGCCCTCCTCGCCTCCGGTCGCTGCGCTCCCTCCGGCTCCTCGGCGCGACTTCCACGACGGCGCGCCCACACCTACGGTCCCTGGCGCGATCGCGTCGCGCGTTCCTCGCCCGCGCTGCCGCGCACGCGGTCGAGGCGGCGCCCCCACGCCCGCGGTCCGCGGCACGTGCAACTTCCGGCCTCGCTCGGCCACCATGCCTCGCTCGCGGTGAAGGGAGTGGGAGGATCCGGGGATGGGCGAGGTGGTGCTGTCGGGACGACTGGTGTGCCGGTCGGGGGCGGAGGCGGAGCTGGTGACGGCGTACCTTCCTCGGCACGTCGAGCTGACCCGAGCCGAGGACGGCTGTCTTTCGTTCGAGGTGACCGCGACCGGGGATCCGCTGATCTGGCTGGTGCGGGAGCGATTCACGGACGCGGCGGCGTTCCGCGCGCACCAGGCGCGCGTGAACGCGAGCGAGTGGGGACGCGCGACGGCTGGGATCGAGCGCGACTACACCGTCGAGGGGCTCGACGACTGACGCCGCGCCCGGCTCACAACAGGGGCGACCAGCGGGCCGGCTCGGGGCGTACGGCGTCGCCGCGGGTGGCCGCGCGTCGGCGGGCGTTCGGCTTGCCGGTGATGAGCAGGTCGAGGCGGATGACGGCCCAGCCGATCAGCGCGCCGATGATCAGGCCGTAGAGGACCGAGAGGCCGGCCGCGTGGATGGTGATCGCGGGGTTGGCGAGGGCCGTGGCGGTCGGTGCGGTGGCGGCGGCACCGAACGCGCAGACCCACCAGCCCTGGCGGCGCCTGGCACGCATGTGGCAGCCGTAGACGAGAGCGGGCACGCCGAGGATGGCCTCGATGGGCCGCGGGAAGGCACCCAGGTCGGCGCGGGAGTCGTGCACCCACTGCACGAGGTGGTCGACCAGCTGGGCGGATCCGTAGCGGCGGAGGAGCTCGGCGTACAGCAGGCTCAGCGCGAGGAGCACGACGCCCACCGCCACCACAAGGAGGCCGCGCCGGCCGAGGCCGTGGAGGCCCGCCCCGAGGCGGTAGACCACGCCGAACGCGCCGAGGAGGGCCAGCCCGAGCACGCCGTACTCGAAGCGGTCGATGTGCAGTGCCGGCTGGAAGCCGACGGCCGCGAGCCCGCCGACACCGGCCACGACGAGGGCGATCACGGCCTCCCGGGCGGAGCCGAGCAGTCCCTTGGTCGGCACCGTCACCATGACGCCGAGGACGGCGGCGATCGCCGCGACCATCACGGCCGCGCCCGTGCGCAGCAGGTCGTAGTCGCTCAGCACCGTGACCAGCCCGAGCGCGGTGGCGATCAGCCCGAAGATGACGGGCCGACCACCGTCACGGACCGCGAGACCCGCGGTGAACGTGCCGCCGATCGTGACCGCGCCCGCCCCCGGCAGCCAGGAGGGGCCGACCGGGATGACGGCGGCGACCAGCAGGCCGGTGCCCGCCACGACGAGGACGAGCCAGCCCAGCAACAGACCCCGCGACGCCGACACGGAGCGACAGACTACAAGCGACGGTTGGCCAGGGAAGGGTTGGTACGCCGCGCCGCGGCCAGCACCTCCACCTCCGCCACGGCCCGTACGACGCCGGCCTCGTCGTCCGTCGCCTCGACCAGCACCCGGCCGAGCGGGTCGACCACCATGCTCGTGCCGCAGTAGCGGGGCGCGGGCTGGCCGGCCGCGGCGACGTACACCGTGTTCTCGATGGCCCGGGCGCGCAGCAGCGTGCGCCAGTGGTCGATCTTGCCGTCGCCGGCGACCCAGGCGGCCGGCACCACGATCACCTCGGCGCCCCGGTCGACCAGGGCGCGCGCCATCTCGGGGAAGCGGAGGTCGTAGCAGGTCATGAGCCCGACCTTCCAGCCGCCGAGGGCGACGACGACCGGCTCGAGGGTGCCGGCGCTGAGCCGGTCGGACTCGCGGTAGCCGAAGGAGTCGTACAGGTGGATCTTGCGGTACGCCGCCTCCGCGCCGCCCCGCGCCAGCAGCGTGTTGTAGGGCCGGTCGGGGTCGGGGCTCGTCTCGAACATCCCGGCCACGACGGTGGTCCCATGGCCGGCGGCCGCCGCAGAGACGGTCTGGTCGAAGGGACCGCCGAGCGGCTCGGCGTACGCGCTGACGTCGGAGCCGGCGGGCCCGAAGTCGCGCGCGAAGGCCTCGGGGAAGACCACGAGGTCGGCCGCGTCCGGGCAGAGCCGCGCGAGCTCGGCGCGGTTGTCGGCGGGCTCCAGCGAAGAGGCCGCCTGCACGAGCGCGAGCCGGAGTGGGGCCCGTCCGTCGGTGGATTCGGTCACCCGTCCAGCCTGCCAGGGAGACCGGCGGTTCCGCACTCCCGCGGCCTGTGCGACGCTCGGACGGTGCAACCGGGGGACCTGTCCAGCTTCGCCGCCGTCGTGCTGGCGGGCGGGCGGGCGATCAGGCTGGGCGGCTTCGACAAGGCCACCATCGAGGTCGACGGGCGACTGCTGCTCGACTACGCGCTCGACGCGGTGATGGACGCCGCAGAGGTCGTCGTCGTCGGCCGGCAGGCCCCCACCGAGCGGCCGGTGACCTTCGTCCGCGAGGACCCCCGGTACGGCGGTCCGGTGGCCGGCCTGCTCACCGGCCGCGACCACCTGCTGCGGACCGTCCCCACGGTCGCGGTGCTGGCCGTCGACATGCCACGGCTGACCTTCTCGACGTTCCGACGGCTCCACGAGGCGGCCGAGGGCCACGACGGCGCGATCCTGGTCGGCCCCGACGGCCGCCGCCAGCTCGCCTTCGTCGTCCGGCTCGAGCGCCTCGACGCGGTCGATCCTGGGCCGGAGGGCCGCCACGACGCCGCGCTGCACAGGCTGCTGGCCCCGCTGGACCTCGCGGAGGTGCCCGCGATCGGGTCCGAGTGGCGCGACGTCGACTCCTGGGCCGACCTGCGCGACCTCGCCGGGGACCGGCCCGATCCGCTGGCCTGACGGCGCCGGCACATGACACGCCAATGACCCCTTGTCATCGGCGCGCCGGTTGATCAGTCTGGACGCGTGAACCTGCACGACTGGATCGATGAGCTGTGCGACCTGCTCGACATCGATGCCGAGGCGGACGAGGGCCTGCTCGGCGATCTCGCGGAGGCCGCTTCCGACAACGTGTGCGCCGCAGCCGGCCCGGTCACGGCGTACCTCCTGGGCTACGCGGCGGGCAGCCGTGGCGCCGCTCCGGACGTCGTCGAGCGCCTCGCGGGCGAGGCGCAGGAGCTCGCGGAGGGCTGGGACCGGCCGGCCTCCGCGACCGCCGAGGACGACGACTACGAGAGCGACGACAGCGAGGACATCGACCTCGACGAGGAGTACGAGCCGGCCTGAGCCGTCTGGCGGCGTCGGTACGTTGGGTCGTATGCACGCCATCACCGCCAGCGAGCCCGGTGGACCCGAGGTCCTGTCCCTGACCGAGCTGCCGGATCCGACGCCCGGACCCGGCGAGGTCCTCGTCCGGGTCGCCGCGACCGCCGTCAACCGGGCCGACCTGCTGCAGCGCCAGGGCATGTACCCGCCACCGCCCGGCGCGTCCGACGTCATCGGTCTCGAGTGCAGCGGCACCGTCGCCGCGCTCGGCGACGGGGTGGAGGGCTGGTCGGTCGGCGACGTGGTCTGCGCGCTGCTCGCCGGAGGCGGGTACGCCGAGCAGGTCGTCGTACCTGCCGGTCAGCTGATGCCGGTCCCCGACGGCGTGGACCTGGTCACCGCGGCCGCGCTGCCCGAGGTCGCCTGCACGGTCTGGTCCAACGTCTTCATGGTCGGCGGGCTCCGACCCCACGAGGCCTTCCTCGTGCACGGCGGTGGCGGGGGGATCGGCACCTTCGCGATCCAGCTCGCCTCCGCGCTCGGCGCGAAGGTCCTCACCACCGTCGGCAGCGAGGAGAAGGCGGCACGCTGCCGCGAGCTCGGCGCCGACGTGACGATCAACTACCGCGACGAGGACTTCGTCGACGTCGTACGACGCAGCACCGATGGCGCGGGGGTCGACGTCATCCTCGACAACATGGGGGCGAAGTACCTAGACCGCAACGTCGACGCCCTGGCGGACCAGGGACGGCTGGTGATCATCGGCATGCAGGGCGGGGTGAAGGCCGAGCTGAACATCGCCACGCTGCTCGGCAAGCGGGGAGCGGTCATCGCGACCGCTCTGCGCAGTCGCGGTCTCGAGGACAAGGCCCGCATCTGCGCCTCCGTCGTCGAGCACGTCTGGCCGCTGGTCGCCGACGGCACGGTGGCGCCGGTGGTCGGCGCGACCCTGCCGCTCGAGCAGGCCGGCGAGGCCCACCGCATGCTCGACGCGGGCGAGGCGGTCGGCAAGATCCTGCTCGCGACGTAGGTCTCGACAGGCTCGACCACCTGGATCGCTCCACCACCTGGATCGCTCCACCACCTGGATCGCTCGACCACCTGGACCGGGCGGGGCGCCCCGGTAGGGTCGGAAGCATGAGCGAGGAGCAGCGCATCGTCGTGATCGGTCCCGACGGACGGCCCATCACCCAGGCGGCGCCCCAGCCGGGAGCGGAGGCCGAGGAGCCCGCGGAGGGCGAGCGCGGACTGACCGACCTCGTGGAGCAGCCGGCCAAGGTCATGCGGATCGGCAGCATGATCCGCCAGCTCCTCGAGGAGGTGAAGGCGGCGCCGCTCGACGAGGCCAGCCGCCACCGCCTCGCCGAGATCCACCGCTCCTCCATCAAGGAGCTGGAGCAGGGCCTCGCACCGGAGCTGGTCGAGGAGCTCGACCGCCTCTCGCTGCCCTTCTCCGAGGACGCCACGCCCTCAGAGGGCGAGCTGCGCATCGCCCAGGCCCAGCTCGTGGGGTGGCTCGAGGGCCTGTTCCACGGCATCCAGACCGCGATCTACGCCCAGCAGATGGCAGCTCGCGCGCAGTTCGAGCAGATCCGCCGCTCGCTCCCGCCCGGGATGGCCGACGCGGGCCCTGCCGGCATGCCCGGTCAGGCCCCCACCGGCCCGGCCCAGCCGGACGAGTCGCGCGGCAGCGGGATGTACCTCTAGGCCCGCTCGCGGCCGAGACGACCGACGAGCACCAGGCCGAGCAGGCCGATGAGGATCAGGCCGGCGCCCGGAGCGACCAGGCGGCTGTAGCGCGGAAGGCTTCGTACGCCGCCCTTCGGGGTCGTCCACGTGAGGTCGACCCCCTGCGACGCGGGCTGGCTGAGCGCCGACCCGAGGTCCTTGCGCACCGCGGAGGTGAGGCCCTTCCTCAGCAGGACCGCACCGCCACAGCGCGGTGCGGTGAAGTGGTCGCCCTCCTGGGTCGCGAAGAAGACGTAGGTGCCGTGACGGTCGAGCTTGTTGGCCGGGCCGGTGCCCTCGGGCGTGAGGATCACCTGGGCGGAGCCGCCCTTGTGCGGCGCGCCGCTGAAGCCGGCGAGCACGTGCACCTTGTGC
>WQZX01000133.1 GCA_009780515.1 Nocardioidaceae bacterium
CACCACCGTCCGGGGCGAGATCGGCGTGATCACCTCGGCGGGCCGGCTGCTGCGGCTCGGGGTGCTCGACCTGCCGTCCATCCCGGGCTCGGCCAACGAGCCGAACCTCCAGGGCGGGCTGCCGCTGA
Source organism: Nocardioidaceae bacterium (assembly GCA_009780515.1). GTDB lineage: Bacteria > Actinomycetota > Actinomycetes > Propionibacteriales > Nocardioidaceae > Nocardioides. Next base: position 129 of record WQZX01000133.1, read on the forward strand.
CCGAGGTCCTCGCGCTGGAGACTGGCGAGCGGGCCCTCGCGCTCTGCGCGCTGACCACCGAGGGCCCCGGGCTCGCGCTCGGCACCCGCCAGGGCGTCGTCAAGCGGGTCAACCCCGAGGTCCTCAACCGCGACGAGTGGGACGTCATCGGCCTCAAGGACGGCGACGAGGTCGTCGGCGCGGTCCAGCTGCGCACCGGCGAGGAGGAGCTCTGCTTCGTGACCTCCGACGCCCAGCTGCTGCACTTCTCGGCATCGGGCATCCGGCCCCAGGGCCGCGCGGGCGGCGGCATGGCGGGCGTGCGCGTGACCGACGGCCAACGCGTGGTGTGGTTCGGCAGCCTCGACCTCAACGCGCCCGACGGCGTGGTGCTGGTGACCGCCTCCGGCTCGTCCACCGCGCTGCCCGGCACCGAGCCGGGCGCGGTCAAGGTGACCGACTTCTGGGAGTACCCCGCGAAGGGGCGCGCCACCGGCGGCGTGCGCTGCCACCGCTTCCTCAAGGGCGAGGACGCGCTCGTCTTCGCGTGGGCCGGTCCGGCTCCCGCGCGGGCGGCCGCCGCCAGCGGCGTACCCATCGACCTGCCGGAGGCGAACGGGCGCCGCGACGGCTCCGGCGTACCTGTCGCTCAGCCGATCGCCGCCTGCGCCGGACCGCTCTCGGCCGGGATCGCCGGCGACGCCTCCGCTGCCGCTCCCGACGTCACCACGGGTGTGGAAGGGTGACCGCCATGAAACGCGTCGCCCTCGTGCCGCTCGCCGTCGCCGCCCTCGTCCTCGCGGGCTGCGGAAGCTCCGGCTCGACGACCTCGGGCAAGGCGCCGTCCTCGGTCATGGCGGCCGCGAAGAAGAAGCTCGACTCGACCAGCGGCGTCGAGATCGCGCTGAGCGCCTCCGGCGACCCGGGCAGCGACTACCTCAAGTCGGCCGAGGGCACGATCGTGGCCAAGCCGCCGGCGTTCGACGGCAAGATCTCGGGTCGCATCAGCGGGATCCAAGCCAGCGACATCCACGTGATCTCCGCCGGTGGCACGCTCTGGGTGGACGCGCCGATCCTGGGTTGGACCGACAACTACCAGCCCAAGCAGCTCTGCGCGCCGGACCCGGCGACGCTCCTGAACCCCGACTCGGGCGTCTCCGACCTGCTCACCTCGGCCACCGGCCTGACAGCGGGCAGCGCCGAGCGCGACACCAACGACGCCTCCGTCGTGACCACGCCCTACTCCGGCAAGGAGTCCGGCGACGCGATCCGGCAGATCCTGCCCTGCGCCAAGGGCGACTCGTTCGGCGTGACGTTCGCGATCGCCTCCGACGGCTCGCTGCGCAGCGCCAAGCTGACCGGCTCGTTCTTCCCCGGCGCCTCCTCGATCACCTACACCATCGACATCACCAAGTACGACGTGACCAAGGACATCAAGGCGCCCAAGTGAGCGAGGTGGCCGGGGCCGGGCGTCACCGCCTGCTGCTGACGGTCGCCGCGGTCGCGGTCGCCTTCGCCGCGATCGACACCTACGTCGTGGTCCTGGCGCTGCCGGACATGATGGCCGGGGTCGGGCTGTCGGTGGAGCAGCTTCAGCGGGCGGCCCCGATCGTGTCCGGCTTCCTCCTCGGGTACGTCGCGATCCTGCCGCTGATCGGACGCATCGCCGACCTCCGCGGTCCGGTGCCCGTGCTCATCGGCTCCCTGGTCGTCTTCTCGTTCGGCTCACTGCTCACGTCGGTCTCGGTCGACCTGACCTCGATGGTGATCGGACGCTTCCTCCAGGGCGTCGGCGGTGGCGGTCTGGTGCCCGCGACGATGGCGATCGTGGGCCTGCTCTACCCGGCCGACCGCCGCGGCCTACCGCTCGGCGTCGTCTCGGCGGTGCAGGAGATCGGCAGCGTCCTGGGGCCCCTGTACGGCGCGATCGTGCTCGCGATGGCCACCTGGCCCGCGATCTTCGTGATCAACCTGCTCGTCGGTCTCGTCCTCGCGGCGATCGTCCGCCTCGTGGGTCTCACAGGTCTCGAGACGGCCGCGGACGCCGCTGGTCGAGGAGGTCGCGCAGCGACCGTCTCGAGACCCCGCCACTTCCCCGACGTGATCGGCGCGCTGGCGCTCGCGGTGATGGTCGTCGCGGGCGTGCTGACCTTCGTGCAGCCCGACCAGGTCAAGCGCGACCTGACCTGGGGTCAGATGTTCATCCCGCTCCTCACCGGCGGCAGCCGCTGGATGACCCCCGTGGGAGCGACGACGATCGGCGCGGCGGTCGTGCTGGTGATGTGGTGCTCGCTGTGGCGGCACCCGCTCGTCGACCTGCGTGGCTGGGTCCGCTCGCTGGTGGCCGCCGACCTGCGCGGCGCCGCCCTGCTGGCGCTCGCGCTGGCCGGTGTGGTGCTGGCGTTCGCGACGGCCTACCCCCAGATCGCGGTGTTCGCCCCGCAGGGCTGGTGGTACCTCGCCGGCGCCGTCGTGGCCGTCGTGCTCCTGGTGCTGCACCTGCACACCGCCTCCACACCCGTCATCCCACGCGGCCTGCTGCGGGCGAGGCCGGCGTGGGGAGCGGTCCTGGTCAGCTTCCTGGTCGGCTTCGCGCTCATCGCGGCCCTGGTCGACCTCCCGCTCTTCGCGCGGACGACGATCTACCCCGACTCGCAGCTCGAGGCGGCCCTCGTGCTGCTGCGGTTCCTCGTCGCCGTACCGATCGGGGCGGTGCTCGGGGGCTGGCTGCTGCGCGCGTTCGGAGCGGCCACCATCGCCTTCGCAGGGCTGGCCTGCGCCGGCCTCGGCTTCGCGTCGATGACCTTCTGGGGCCCGCACACGCTCGGTCAGTGGTGGGCGACGCTGCCGCTGCTCCTCGGCGGCCTCGGCTTCGGCGCCGCGCTGGCGCCGGTCAACGCGGCGATGCTCGGCAGCACCGACCGGAGCAACCACGGCCTGGCGTCGTCCCTGGTGGTGGTCGCCCGCATGGTCGGCATGCTCGTCGGCATCTCGGTCCTCACCACCATCGGGCTCCGCCGCCTGTACGCCGCCCGCAACACCCACCCGCACTGGAGCCTCGACCACCTGGCGATCCTCCAGGAGCACTCCGTCTTCGCGGGGGCGGCGGTGGCGGCCGGTCTCGCCGCGGTCGTGGCGCTGGGCGTCCTCCGCGACGCCGGCACCCGGAGCGTCGACCTCGGCGAGACGCTGCGGTCGGTGGGCTGATCGGGCTCCGGCCCGGCCCCGCTACCCTTCGGCCATGGCCGACTTCGACGACATCCTCGCCGCCAACCGCTCCTTCGCCGACGACTTCCAGCTCGGTGGGTTCGACGGGATCGCCAAGGCCGGCGTGGCCGTGGTGACCTGCATGGACTCCCGGATCGACCCGCTCGGCATGCTCGGGCTCGAGCCCGGCGACGCCAAGATCCTGCGCAACCCCGGAGGCCGCGTCGACGACCTCACCCTCGACGCGCTGGTCATCTCGGTGCACATGCTGAACGTCAACCGGATCATGGTCGTCCCCCACACCCGCTGCGCCGTCGCGAGCAACCCCGAGACGGTGCTGCGCGAGAAGCTCGACGCCTCCACCGGCCAGGACACCTCCTGGCTGACCCTCCCCGTCACCGACGGCCAGGAGGAGCACCTCGCCACCGACGTCCAGCGCGTCAAGGCGCACCCGCTCATCCCCGACACCGTCAAGGTCGGCGGCTTCATCTACGACGTCGACTCCGGCCTGCTCGACCAGAAGGCCTGACGCGCTGTGGGTGTGTCAGCGAGGCCTATGGCCCTCGCTGACACACCCACAGCTGCTCAGAGCAGGTCGCGCAGCGCCTGATCCACCAGGGCGCCGGGAAGCTCGTCGAGCCGAGCGGCCAGCGCGGCCAGGTCGCCGATCCCGCTGGTCCGGTCGACGAGCGCGGCGACGTCCGTCTCGATGTCGGCGATCGGCACGTCGAGGAGCAGCGGGCAGTCGACGGCGCCGCCATCGGGCTCCGGCGGCAGCTGCGGCGTCCAGCAGCCCACCTCGAGCACCACCCGGGCGCGGCTGCCGACGCCGTCGAGCCGTGGGTCGACGTACCAGAAGAGGTCGCCGACCGGGATGCGCAGGTGGCCGCGCCGCGCCTTCGCACCGCGCGCCTTGAGGGCCTTGACGACCGCCGCGCGGTCCGCGATCCCCGCCATCAGGCGTCGATGGTCTCCATGTCGACCTCGTAGGCGCCCTGGACCAGGAACTCCTTGCGGGGTGCGACGTCGGAGCCCATCAGCAGCTCGAAGACCTCCGACGCGGCAGCGGCGTCGTCGACCGTCAGCCGCCGGAGGGTACGACGACGGGGGTCCATCGTCGTCTCACGCAGCTGCTCCGCGTCCATCTCGCCGAGGCCCTTGTAGCGCTGGACCGGCTCCTTCCACCGGACGTTGCGCTTGCGCAGCTCGGCGAGCTTCCGCTGCAGCTCGTCGTCGGAGTAGGTGTAGATGTACTTGTCCTGCCCCTTCTTGGGGTTGGAGATCTCGATCCGGTGCAGCGGCGGCACGGCGGTGTAGACGCGGCCGTCGAGCACGAGGTCGGGCATGTACTTGAAGAACAACGTCGCCAGCAGGGTGCGGATGTGCGCACCGTCGGAGTCGGCATCGGCCATGAAGATGACCCGGCCGTAGCGGCGGGCGTCGAGGTCGAAGGTGCGGCCGGAGCCGGCACCGACGACCTGGATGATCGAGGAGCACTCGGCGTTCTTGAGCACGTCGCCGACCGAGGCCTTCTGCACGTTGAGGATCTTGCCGCGGATCGGCAGCAGCGCCTGGAACTCGGAGTTGCGGGCGAACTTGGCCGTGCCGAGCGGAGTCGCCCTCGACGATGAACAGCTCGGTGCGCTCGTTGTCGCCGGAGCGGCAGTCGTTGAGCTTGGCGGGCAGCGACGAGGACTCCAGGGCGTTCTTGCGGCGCTGGGTCTCCTTGTGC
>WQZX01000134.1 GCA_009780515.1 Nocardioidaceae bacterium
CCTTATTCTACTCGCTATCGTGTTCGATACAAGGCTGTAGGCGTGTTTGTTTGTGTGGTTGCGCCGCACTTTTGACCGGAGGTGTGTTGTCACCCGCCGCGGTGGTCGCGGTTCTTGGTTGCGACACCACAGATCAAGCCCGCCGCGGCGCTGCTCCCTGTGGTCGCGGCCGGGAACCCACGACGAGCAGCGACCACGGATCCGACGTACGACCCTGAAAGCCGGCGACGGCGCGCGACCGCAAGCCCGCCTCGCCCCGTAGCCGCCTATCGGTCGCAACCCCGGCGGCGCGAAAGAACGAACTCACCGACCACGGACCCGACGTACGACGCGAGAGCCGGCGACGGCGCGCAACCACAAGCCCGCCCGTCCCCGTAGCCGCCTGTCGGTCCCAACCCCGGGCGGCACGAGAGGGTCCAGCCATCGCCCGGCAGCGACGCCCACCGTCTCGTGGACCGTGGCCCCTCGGGCCGAGGGGTCAGTCGCGCCGACGCCGCCGCATGGCCCACGCCACGACGACAGGGACGGTGCAGGCGACGACGATCCCGACCGAGATCAGCTCGACGTGGTCGGCGATCACCTTCACTCCGCCGAGGTAGTAGCCGGTCACCAGGAAGACGGTGACCCAGACGAACCCGCCGAGCAGGTTGTACGCCGCGAACCTGGCGCGTGGCATCTCCGCCGCGCCCGCGACGGCCGGCGTGAAGCAGCGCGCGAGCGGGATGAACCGCGCGATCACCACGGCGCGAGGCCCGTGCCGCTCGAAGAAACGGTGGGCGGCCTCGAGGTGGTGACGGTTGAGCCAGCGGCGGTCGTTGTCGAACAGCCCGGGCCCCCAGCGCACGCCGATCTGGTAGCAGACCTGGTCGCCCGCACTGGCCGCGATGAACGCGCCGATGACCACGACCCACAGCGGCAGCGGGATCCGGCCGGAGGCGATCAGGATGCCGCCGGTGAACAGCACGGCGTCGCCGGGCAGGAAGAAGCCGACCATCAGGCCGGTCTCGACGAAGAGGACCGCGAAGAGCAGCAGCGCACCCGCCCAGTGGAGGTGTGCCATCGCTTCGGTGAGAACCGCGGTCACGTTCGAGAGAGTAGGGCGTGAGCCGCGTCGCGTGATGAAGGGGCCGTGAAATGCTGGATCCGGGTGCAGAGTTGTCCTGGACAGGCAGATCCGGAGTCGAGGAGGAATCGTGCGGATCCTGGTGGCTGAGGACGACGTACGTCTCGCCGAGGTGCTCGAGCAGTCGCTCAGCGAGGCGGGCTGGGAGGTCGAGGTCGCGCACGACGGCCGGACGGCCTACGACCGCGCGGTGCCCGGCGGCCTTCCGTACGACGTCCTGCTGCTCGACTGGATGCTGCCGGGCATGGACGGCGTGACCGTGTGCCGGCGCCTGCGCGAGATGGGCATGGCGACGCCGGTCATGATGCTGACCGCCCGCAGCGAGGTGCGCGACCGGATCGACGGGCTCGACGCCGGCGCGGACGACTACCTGCCCAAGCCCTTCGACCTCGACGAGCTGCTGGCTCGCCTGCGGGCGCTGCACCGCCGGTCGTCGTACGAGGAGGAGACGGTGACGCAGGTCGGCGACCTGCGCGTCGACCCGGGCTCGCGGCGCGTGTTCCGCGGCGAGGAGGAGATCGAGCTGTCGGCGCGCGAGTTCGACATCCTGCAGCTGCTGGTCGGCCGCGCCGGCAAGGTCGTCTCGCGGTTCACGATCCTCGACGAGGTCTGGGACGGCGAGACCGACCTGCGCAGCAACGTCATCGACGTCTACCTGGCGACGATCCGGTCCAAGATCGACAAGCCTTTCGGCACCAACACGATCACCACCGTGCGTGGGGCGGGCTACCGCGTGGACCCGGTCCCCACCGAGGCCGAGGCCTCGTGAGCCCTCTCCGTACGGCGCTGCACCGGCTGCCGCTGCGGACCAGGCTGGTCGCGGGTTTCCTGGCCGCGATGCTCGGCGTCCTCGCCTGCGCGGGGGCGTTCGTCTACTGGCGCGTCGAGTCCGCGCTCGACCGCGGTCTCGACGCCGAGCTCAACCAGGCCACGAGGACCCTCGAGCCACTCGTCCACGGGAACACCATGGGGCACCCGGCCGAGGCCGAGGCCACCGGCGCGGGCTGGCAGATCGTCGACGGCCAGGGCCGGGTGCTGAGCCGTGGTGGTGCCGCACCGAGCCGCCGGCTGCTGACCGACCGCCAGCTCGACCGCACCGGCAACGGGCACGTCTTCGACATCGGCGACATCCTCGACCACCACACCTACCGGGCTCAGGTCACCCGCCTGGACCGGGCCACCGACATCTTCCTGGTCGTCGCCGTACGGCGGGACCACCGCGACGAGGCGCTGCGCGAGCTGCTCGGCCAGCTGGCGCTCGCCGGTCTGGGCGCCCTCCTGGTGACGGCCGTCGTCGGCGACCTGCTCGCGCGGTTCGCGCTGCGACCGGTCGAGCGCTACCGCCGACGGGCCGAGGAGATCGCCGCCGGCGCGCAGACCCTGCGGCTGGAGGTGCCCGACGGCCGCGACGACGAGGTGACCCGGCTCGGCCACACCCTCAACGACATGCTCGGCGTGCTCGAGGAGGCGGTCGAGCGCGAGCGCCGCTTCGTCGACGACGCCAGCCACGAGCTGCGGACCCCCCTCACGCTGCTCAAGAGCCGGATCCAGCTCGCCCGACGGCGCAACCGGACCGTGGAGGAGTACGAGCGGATCCTCGACGAGCTCGCGATCGACGTCGGCCGGCTCTCGGCGCTGGCCGAGGACCTCCTCGCGCTCGGATCCGGCAAGGAGGCCCACCAGGGCGCCACCGCCGACGTCGTCCGTACGACGGGACTGGTGGTCGGTCAGCGACGCCTCGCGGATCCACGGCGGGCGGCCTCGCTCGAGCTCGTCACACCGGCGACCCCGGTCACCGTCGCGATGAGCCCGACCGCCCTCGAGAGGGTCCTCACCAACCTGGTCGAGAACGCCTTCCTGCACGGCCGGCCGCCGGTCGAGGTCTCCGTCGCCGCGCCGCGCGACGGCTGGGTCGCGATCTCCGTCAGCGACCACGGCGACGGCATGCCGCCGGACCTGCTGGCGCGCGCGACCGGGCGGTTCACCCGGTCCGACGAGGCGCGGTCACGCCCGGGCGCGGGCCTCGGCCTGGCCCTCATCGAACGGCTGGTGCTGACCTCGGGCGGACAGCTGCGGCTGTGCTCGGGTGGCGCCCACGAGCGGTTCGGGGCCGGTGTACCCCTCGAGTGCGAGCACGGGCCGGAGATGACGGCGACCGTCTACCTGCCCGCCGGCTGACGAGCAGGTGGATCAGGGCAGGCAGCCCTGGTCCATGCCGAGACGCTCGAGGCCGGCCAGGTCCCCGGCGCCGTACCTCGGACGGGTCCAGCCACCCAGGCTCGGGTGCATGATCTCGGTCTTGGACGTCACGTGCATGAGCCCCATCGCGTGGCCGATCTCGTGGAGCAGCAGCGACCCGCGGTCGATGCCGTTGTGCCACCCGCTCCGCATGTGCGGCCAGGCCGACCGGGCGAGCAGCACGCCGCCGGTGGTGATGACGTGGCTGCCGGCGGCCGTGTCGACCAGCCGGGACTCGCCGCCGAGCCCGACCAGGCCACGGATCGCGGGGACCTGGGCCGGCGTCGACCACGCGAAGTAGAGGCCGGACGTCGGCGTCCTGGCGTACCAGCTGTCACTGAAGGGGACGCGGGTCGAGCGGCCGGCGTACACGAAGCTGAGGCCGGTCGCGGCCCGCACCCGGGTCAGCGCCTGACGGATCAGCTCGAGGTTGCCGGACCGGACGCCGGCGTAGTCGACGTGGTAGCGGATCGGCGCGCAGGGGTTCCAGCGATAGCCGTTGCCGACCAGCTTGTGCTGCCCGGCGGTGCCGGCCGGGGTGTACGTCGGCCGCACGTGCACGGTGATGGTGGCGCTGTCGATCTCGCCCAGCAGCCCCTGCGGCGCGGTGACCCGCAGCACCCGGGTGCCGTCGTAGTAGGTCGGGACCCTGAACGCGAACCTCGCGCCGGAGCCGGACGGGCTCGAGATCGTGGTCCACACGCCGCCGCGCAGGATCTGGAGGACAACCGTGCGCAGCAGGGGCGCCGTACCGGTGACGTAGAGGAAGCCGCCGACGCGCACCGAGGACGCCACCGGGTCGACCTGGATGCCGAGGCTGACGGCGCTCGAGGGGCCGGCCTGCAGGACGACGCCCAGGGCCAGAGTGGAGAGGAGCAGGATCAGGCGCTTCATGACGGTCATGAACCTAGAGGATCGGACCGGTTCTCGATTCGGGCCAGCGTCCTCGGTTCGTAGTCAGTTCGGACTACGCGCCTGTCTAGACCAGCGGATCTTCGGTCTCGTCCGCTCAGTGGTACGACGGTGCTTCCAGCGGGATGAGCCCCGGTGGAACGGGGCTCGTCGGCTCGTACGACGGCGTCGACGCGGCCGGCGAGGGGCTCCGCGCCGGGCCGGGACGGACGGCACCCGTGGCCGGCTTCGCGATGACCACGGTGTTGCCGTGGTACTCGACGCCGTCCCAGCCGGCGCACGTGACGAGCACCAGCCTCGGCGGCCCGGTGAGCGCGAAGAGATCGCCGGACGCGGCCGCCAGCTCCGCGACGCTGAGGTAGCGGACGCGCGTGACCCGGTAGTCCATCGGCCCCTTGACCGTGCCGACACGCACGGCGTCGCCCGCGCGCAGGTCGCCCAGGTCGTTGAACACGCCGCCACCGGTGTGCACGGTGTGCCCGGTGATCAGGACGTGGCCCTGGCGCGACCCGGGACGCGGGCCGCCGGACCACCACCCGACCTCGGTGACGTCGGCGGGCGGTGTCAGCACG
>WQZX01000135.1 GCA_009780515.1 Nocardioidaceae bacterium
CGAGCCGCGCCAGCCGGCGACCGACAGGCCGAACTTCGCGACCAGCCGGTCGGTGAACGGCGCCTGATGCAGCCGCACGAGCCTGATCGGTCGCTCACCGCGACTGACCTCGATCCGGGCGCCGGGCGGCAGCTCGACGCTGCGCCGCCCATCGCACCACAGCACGCCGTACCCCTGGTTGCCGGCGAGCACCTCCACCGCGATCACCGACGACGGAGCGACCACCATCGGGCGAGCGAAGAGCGCGTGGGCGCTGAGCGGGACGATGCAGAGCGCCTCGACCTGCGGCCACACGATCGGCCCACCGGCGCTGAAGTTGTACGCCGTCGAGCCGGTCGGAGTCGCGCACACGACCCCGTCGCACCCCCAGCGGGACAGCGGGCGCCCGTCGATCTCGACGACGACCTCCAGCATCCGCTCGCGCGCGGCCTTCTCGACGCTCGCCTCGTTGACCGCGAACGTCGAGTAGACCAGCTCGCCGTCGTGGAACGCCTTCACGTCGAGGGTGAGGCGGTCCTCGGTCGTGTAGTGCTGCTCGATGATCGCCTCGATCGTCGCGGCGACGTCCTCCTGCTCGGCCTCGGCGAGGAAGCCGACGTGCCCGAGATTCACCCCGAGCACCGGCGTCAGGCTGGCGTGGGTGACCTCGGCCGCGCGCAGGATGCTGCCGTCGCCGCCGATCACCACGGTCAGCTCGCAGCCGTGGCTGGCGTCGCTCTCGGAGTCGGTCAGCTCGACCGCGGGGAGGTACGCCGTCGGGTCGAGGTCGAGGTCCGCGGCCTCGCTGCGGAGGAGGCGCACGACGATGCCGTGCCCGGTCAGCTCCTTGACGAAGGCGCGGGCGATCTCGCGTGCCTCGCTGCGCCCGGTGTGGGCGAGCACCAGCACGCGACGTCCGTCATCGGTCGTCCCGGTCATGGCTCCACCCTCTCATCCGGAGCCGCCACATCGTCCGTGCCTCGGCGCACCGTCGCCGCGATCGCGGCATCGCCGACGACCGCCGGCCCACGGCGGAGCCACAGGAAGAACTCGACGTTGCCCGAGGGCCCGGGCAGCGGGCTCACCGTCACCGCCTGCGCGCCCCAGCCACGCCCGGCCGCCGCGCGCGCGACCTCGACGACCGCCTCGGCCCGCAGGTCCGGGTCGCGTACGACGCCGCCCTTGCCCACCCGGTCCTTGCCGACCTCGAACTGCGGCTTCACCATCAGCGCGAGGTCACCGTCGGGTGCGGTCACGCCGAGCAGCGCGTCCAGCACCAGCCTCAGCGAGATGAAGGACAGGTCGCCGACGACCAGGTCCACCGGTCCGCCGATCTCCTCGGTGGTCAGCGTCCGCACGTTCGTCCGGTCGTGCACGACCACCCGCTCGTCGCTCTGGAGCGACCAGTCCAGCTGGCCGTAGCCCACGTCGACCGCCACGACCTGGCCGGCGCCGGACCGCAGCAGCACGTCGGTGAACCCGCCGGTCGAGGCGCCCGCGTCGAGGCAGCGCCGGCCCTTCACCACCAGGCCCTGCGGCACGAACGCATCCAGGGCGCCGACGAGCTTGTGCGCGCCGCGGGAGACGTAGTCCGGTCCGTTCTCGGACTCCCGTACGACGATCGCGACGTCGGTCGTCACGTTGGTCGCCGGCTTCTGGGCCACCACGCCGGAGACGCTGACCCTCCCATCGGCGATCAGCTGGGCGGCTCGCTCGCGGGACGGTGCCAGCTTGCGGCGTACCAGCTCCGCATCGAGGCGAAGTCGGCGAGGCGGCATGCTCAGGCGGCGCCGTCGGGGTTGTCGCCGCTATCGGCCTGGTCCAGCGCCTGCCGCAGCTCGGTGTGCGCGCGCTCGAAGACGGCGGCGTGCTCGGACACCGGACGCTCCTCCAGCGCGGCAACCATGTCGAGGACGGCGTCGACCGACGCGATGCCGGTGGGCGCCGGAGCCGGAGCGGGTACCTCGGTCATGCGCCGAGGCTACCGCGCCGGGCGCGCGTGGTCCGGGACGCCCAGCCGACTGATGTCCGGTGCCTGGCCGGTCTCGTCGGCGTGGGACCACGAGGCCGACGCCACGGCCCGCCACCAGTCGTCGCCCGAACCGGCACCGGTCACCTCGAGCCCGCCCGGGGTTGCCTCGGCGGTCCACCCGCCGACAGTCCAGCGGGAGCTCTGGCGAGCCGGCTCCGGCTGCGCCGCGTTCAGTCCTCCGAGGTCCCGAGCGAGGTACGTCGGCCGCTGCCCGGGCTCGGCTGCGACCAGCTCGTCGAGCCCCGTGACACCGGTCAGCACCAGGAGCGAGTCGACCTCGGCGTTGTGGGCGCCCTCGATGTCGGTGTCCAGACGATCGCCGACCATCAGGGGGTTGCGCCCTCCGACCCGGCGGACGGTCTCGTCTAGCAGCGGTCGCTCCGGCTTGCCGGCCACCTGCGGCCGCACCCCGGCGAACCGGGCGATCATCTCGACCAGGGCCCCGTGACCGGGCGCGACGCCGAAGCGGGTCGGGATCGTCGCATCGGCGTTGCTCGCCACCCACGGGACGCCGTCGCGGATCGCCACCGCAGCGCGCATGATGTCTCGCCATGGCAGGTCCGGACCGTAGCCGGTCGCCAGGGCTGCGGGCTCGTCATCGATGTCGACGACGAGCAGGCCCGCGTCGGTCAGCGCCCACTCGAGCCCGGGACCGCCGAGCTGGGCGACCCGGCCACCCGCGCCCAGCCGCTCGACGAGCAGGCCGGCTGCCGCCTGGGCCGATGTCACCACGTCCTCGCGATCCGCGGCCACCCCGAGTGCCGTCAGCCTGCCGGCCACCTCCTCGGGCGACCGCGCGGCGTTGTTCGTCACGAACGCCAGCCGCATCCCCGCCGCGCGCGCCTGGGCCAGGTGGGTCGCGGCACCGGGTATCGCGGTCTCGCCGCCGACGTACACGACCCCGTCGAGATCGAGCATGGCCAGGTCGTAGGCGTTCGACAAGGGCTGTTCGCAGGCGCGAAGAGGGGAGATGGCCACTCCACCACCCTGCCAGCAACCACCACCTCCTTCGTAGACTTCCCTGATGGTCGCCGTCACGCTGGTCCCCCCGCCGTACGTCGCGGGGCCCCTGCGGCTGCACCCGTTCGCGGCCCTTCGCCTCGTGCCCCGTCGTGTCGGCGATCCCTCCACCGGCCGCGCCTTCGCGCGGCCTTACCGCGACGTCGCCGAGCGCCTCCAGCGCTGGCAGGCCCGAGGCCTGCTCGAGCGCGACGCCCACGAAGCCGTGTACCTCCACGAGTACTCCTCCAACGGCATCACGGTGCGTGGACTCGTCGGTGCGCTCGATGTCTCGCGGCGCGCGATCCGGCCATCCGACCGCGCCGTCCTGCCGCACGAGGGCATTCATCCCGAACAGGCCGACGACCTCGCCGACCGCATGGACGAGATGCAGCTCAACCCGGCACCGATCCTCCTCGTCCACAACGGCACCGACCGGCTGCGCGAGGTCCAGGCCGACCTCGCCGGCCGAGAGCCCGACCACGAGTTCGTCGACCGCAGTCAGCAGCACCACCGGATCTGGGCCATCACCGACCCGGAACGTCTCGACGTCATCGCGAACGAGCTCGCCAGCAGCACCGCCCTCATCGCGGACGGCCACCACCGGTACGCCGCCTACCTGCGGCTACAGCGCCGCAGACCCAGTGGACCGTGCGACAGCGGGCTCGCGATGCTCGTGGACCAACGGCAGACGCCCCTGTTCCTCGGCCCGATCCACCGCACCCTCGCCGGCACCAGCTTCGACGACATGTCGAACGCGGCCGACAGCATCGGCGTCCAGATCGAGGTCGTGGACGAGCAGAAGGCTGTCGCCGGTCTTGCCTCCGACGCCCTGCCCGTCACCGACGGCGAGCGCTGGGGCCTCATCCGGTTGGACCACCTGGGCGACCGCATCGCCGTCGAGGTGCTCCACCAGGACCTGCTGCCCGCGCTCCCCCACGGCCCCAGCGCTATCGGCTACCACCACACCGTCGAGGACGCCTTGAACCGCGCACAGGACGGGAGCACCGTCGCTGTCCTCCTGCCGGCGCCGCCCGTCGACACCGTGCTCAAGGTGGCCGCGGCCGATCGGCTGCTCCCCGAGAAGGCCACGTCCTTCCAGCCGAAGCCGAGCCTCGGCGTCCTCATCCGGCCCCTGCCCGCCGGACCAGCCGAGCCGAGCTGACCTCGATCTCCACCCGCGCGGCCGTCTGACCCTCCGCCCGGAAGAATCGACGGCGCAGCGCGCCTCGTATCTCCACCGTGTCGCCGGCGCGCCATCCCCGCATCGCCGGCTGGACCCGCGGGGCCCAGCCGGAGCAGTCGATGACGTCCACCCGCTGGCGCGATCGCGACTCCTCGCCGCGCCCGACCACCAACCTCGACACCACCACGACGTCCCCGCTGGGCAGCTCCCGCTCGGCTGGCACAGCAGACAGCGTCCCGACCAGTCGCACCTCGTTCACAGCCTCCATGACCGCTCCTCACTCTCGCTCGAGGACGAGCATCCAGAAGAGCGCCGACATCCGTGCCGAACGCCGACAACGGCTGTGGACAGCCGCAGCCCTCCACAGCCGAGAGTGTGCGAAGTGGCCCACCATGAGGCGCCTGAGGCGGCAGGGGCCGAAAACACGATGAGGGCCAGCGATCAACGCTGACCCTCATCGGCAATGTTTGTCCGGCGGCGTCCTACTCTCCCACAGCCTCTCGGTTGCAGTACCATCGGCGCTGGCAGGCTTAACTTCCGGGTTCGGGATGGGACCGGGTGTTTCCCTGCCGCTATGGCCG
>WQZX01000136.1 GCA_009780515.1 Nocardioidaceae bacterium
CGAGCGTGCGGGCCGCGATCGTGGCCGCGCTGCCGCATCTCGAGCCGGCGCGCACCCTGGTCGCCGGCCCCGCCGGCGTCGCGCGGCAGGTGCCCTGGCAGCCCGCGCGGGTCCGCTCGCTCCGGGCCGGTGACGTCGCCCAGGCGCTGGCCGGTGCGCGGGCGGTCCTCGGCTCGGGCCACCACCTCGAGCCGGGCGCGACCGTCCACGCGGCGGCCGCGAGCCTCGGCATCCCGTTCCTGGTCGCCCAGCACGGCCTGCTCACCCCGAAGGCGCCGCCGCTGCCGCCGCGGGCGCACCTCCTGGCTTGGTCGGAGGCGGACGCCGCCTTCTGGACGTCCGGACGCGACGACGTCACGTGGTCGGTCACCGGATCCCAGCTGCTCGTGGACGCCGCCGCGGCCGCCTCCGAGGTCGCCGACGACCGCCCCGTCTACCTCGGCCAGCTCCACGGCGCCGAGCTGCCCCGCCCCGACCTCGCCGACGCCGCCGAGTCGTTCTGCCTCGCGCACCACGCGACCTACCGCCCCCACCCCTCCGAGCGCGACCGTCGCTCGCTGCGGACCCACGACCGGTGGCGCGGGCTGGGCATCGAGGTCGCCGCCGCCGGCCCTCCGCTGCGCGAGATCGGGCGCCCCGTCGTCAGCGTGTTCTCGACCGGCGTCCTGGAGGCGGCGGCGGCCGGGCTGCCGTCGTACGTCGACCACCCGTCGGCGCCGGACTGGCTGCGCGACCTGTGGCACCGTTACGACATGCAGGAGTACGGCGGAGACCCGACGTCGTCACCGGCCCTCCACCCCGAGCCGGCGCGAGCCGTCGCGGCGGCGCTCGTCGAGGCCGCACGATGAGGACCCTGGTGGTCGTCCCGGTCCGCGGCGGCAGCCGGGGCGTGCCCCGCAAGAACCTCCGCGAGGTCGCCGGCAAGCCGCTGGTGGTCTGGACCATCGAGCAGGCGCTGGCGATGACGACGCCCGGGGTCGAGGTGCGGGTCTCCACCGAGGATCCCGAGCTGGCCGCCGTCGCGCGCGCGGCCGGGGTCCTGGTGCTCGAGCGGCCGGCGCACCTCGCCCACGACTCCACCCCGACCGAGCCGGTCGTCGAGCACGCCCTCGACCTGTGGAGCGCGGCGAACGGCGAGCCCGACCGGGTGATGCTGCTCCAGGCCACCTCACCCGTACGACGCCCCGGCACCCTCGACCGCGCGCTGGCCGAGTTCGCGCAGACCGGCGTCGACTCCCTCGTCGGCGTCGTGCCGCAGGCGCCGTTCCTCTGGCAGGCCACGCCGCTGGGCCCGGTGCCGGCGTACGACGTCGAGCGGCGGCCGCGACGGCAGGACCTGACGGCGGAGTCGCTGCGCTACCGCGAGACGGGCTCGCTCTACGTGACGCGACCGGAGGTCTACCGGGAGCGGCACAACCGGATCGGCGGCCGGGTGGGCCTGTTCGTGATGGCCGACGACGAGGGCCTCGACATCGACACCGAGCTCGATCTGGCGGTCGCCGGGCAGCACCTGGCCCGGCAGCGGGCGGCCGAGGACCGGGCATGATCGTCGAGCGGGACCTCGCGGCGTACGTCGTGCGGGACGACGAGCCGGTCCTCCGCGCGCTGGAGAAGATCACCGACAACCTGGCCCGCGTCGTCTTCGTCGTCGATGAGCGCGGGCACCTCCGCGGCTCGCTGTCCGACGGCGACTTCCGGCGCTGGATCTCGGCGCAGGGCCACGCCGACCTGGGCACGACCGCGCTCTCGGTCGCCAACACCGGCGTGCGATCGGCCCTGCTGTCGACGCCGCCCGCCGGCATCCGAGCGCTGTTCGGCCGCGGCGTCGACCACGTGCCGCTCACCGACGAGCGGGGTCACCTGCTGGCGATCGCGGTCGACCGCAGCGACGCCGT
This sequence comes from Nocardioidaceae bacterium, assembly GCA_009780515.1. Taxonomy (GTDB): domain Bacteria; phylum Actinomycetota; class Actinomycetes; order Propionibacteriales; family Nocardioidaceae; genus Nocardioides. Next base: position 1,896 of record WQZX01000136.1, read on the forward strand.
ACGCATCGGGCGGACGGATGTGGGGGTGGGCAGCCCGGCGCTGCTCGTCGCGGAGATCGGCATCAACCACCAGGGCTCGGTCGACCTCGCCAAGCGGCTGGTCGACGAGGCCGCGGGCGCGGGCGCGGACGTCGCGAAGTTCCAGCTGCGCGACATGGACGCGCTCTACCGCCAGGCCGGTGGCGCCAGCGCCGGCGAGGACCTCGGCCCGCAGTACACCCTCGACCTGCTCGCGAGGTACAACCTCGCCCCCGACCGGCTCTTCGAGGTCTTCGACCACTGCCGCGAGGTCGGGATCGAGGTGATGTGCACGCCCTGGGACCCGCCCAGCCTCACCCGCCTCCTGGAGTACGGCGTCCCCGCCCTCAAGATCGCGTCGGCCGACCTCACCAACCACGACCTGCTCGGGCGCGCGGCCGCGTCCGGCACTCCCCTGGTGATCTCGACCGGGATGGCGACCGAGGCCGAGATCGTCGAGTCGGTGGAGCTGGTGCGCGCCAGCGGCGCCGGCTTCGCGCTGCTGCACTGCCAGTCGACGTACCCGGCGCCGTTCAAGGACGTGAACCTCGCCTACCTCCGGCGGCTCGCCGAGATCGGCCGCTGCCCGGTCGGCTACTCCGGCCACGAGCGCGGCTTCCACGTGCCGATCGCCGCGGTCGCGCTCGGGGCCAAGATCGTCGAGAAGCACCTGACCGTCGACCGCGGCCTCGAGGGCAACGACCACAAGGTCAGCCTGCTGCCCGGAGAGCTCGCCGAGATGGTCGCGCGCATCCGCGAGGTCGAGGCCGCGCTCGGCACGGCCGAGCCCCGCCGGGTCAGCACCGGCGAGCAGATGAACCGGATCAACCTCGCAAAGTCGCTCGTCGCGGCCCGGCCGGTCAGCGCCGGCGCGACCATCACCGCCGACGACGTCGCGATCCGCAGCCCCGGTCGGGGTCTGCAGCCCAACGCCCGCGACCGCCTCGTCGGGCGCACCGCCACCCGGTCGCTCCAGCCGGGCGACTTCTTCTACGCCGCCGATCTCGCCGACCGTACGCCGACGGGCCGGTCCTACCGCTTCCGCCGGCCCTGGGGCGTGCCGGTGCGCTTCCACGACGTCGCCGCGATGACGCGCGACGCGCGACCCGACTTCCTGGAGTTCCACTTCTCCTACAAGGACCTCGAGGCCGACCTCGCCGCCGTCCTCGACGAGCAGCCGCGGATCGGCTTCACGACCCACTCGCCCGACCTCTTCTCCGGCGACTTCCTGCTCAACCTCGCCAGCGACGACGACGCCCACTGGGAGCGCTCGATCGCCGAGCTGCAGCGGGTCGTCGACGTCACCCGCGCGATGCGGCCGTGGTTCCCCGGCCAGGTCGAGGACCCGGTCGTCGTCGCCAGCCTCGGCGGCTTCACCAGCGACGCGCACGTCACGCCCGACCGGCTCGACGCGATGTACGACCGGGTCGCGGCCGGCCTGGCCCGGATCGACGAGACCGGGGTGCGGCTGTGCGCGCAGACGCTGCCGCCGTACCCCTGGTACATGGGCGGCCAGCTCTTCTGCAACCTGTTCGTGGGCCCCGCCGACACGGCGGCGTTCGCCGAGCGGCACGGTCGCCGGCTCTGCCTCGACGTATCCCACTCCCGGCTCGCGGCGAGCTTCCTCGGCATGCCGTTCACCGAGGCGGTCGACCTGCTGGCGCCGTACGCCGAGCACCTGCACCTCGTCGACGCGGTCGGCGTCGACGGCGAGGGCGTGCAGGTCGGCGAGGGCGAGGTCGACTGGCCGGTGCTGGCCGAGCAGCTCGACCGGCTCGCGCCCGGGGCGTCGTTCATCCCCGAGATCTGGCAGGGCCACGTCAACGACGGCGAGGGCTTCTGGCTCGCCCTGGAGCGGCTGGAGGAGTGGTTCTGACGAGCGTGAGGACAGCGTTGTGGGCCGTGCCGGTCTCCGACCTCGCCGGCGTCGCCCGCCACGTCCTCGACACCGTCCGGGCCGGCCTCCCCGGCTGGCGGCTGGTCGTGCTGTGCCCGCCCGGGCCGCTGGCCGACGCCGTGCGCGAGGCCGGCGGCGAGGTCGTCGCCGCGCCCTTCGGACCGGCCGCGGGCACGGTCGCCTCGGCACGCACGCTGCGCCGCGTCGTACGGTCCGTGCGGCCGGACGTCGTCCACAGCCACCTGTCCTACGCCGACGTGGTCGTCGCCGGCGCCACCCCTCGCGGCCCGCTGCTGGTCACCACCGAGCACGGCATCGCCGACGACGACCTCGTCTACCACGGCAACGCGGCCAAGGCCCGGCTGATGGCCGGCGTCCACCGCACCCGCCTCCGGCGCTTCGGCCCGGTGCTCGCCGTCTCGGAGGCGACGGCCGGCGCGATGCGGGCGAAGTGGTCGGTCCGGCAGCCGATCGTCGTCACGCCCAACGGGATCGACCGGGTCTCGACGGGCTCGACCGACCCCGTCGGCCCCTCCGCGCCGCGGATCCTCTCGCTCGCCCGGCTCGCCCCGGAGAAGCGCCTGCCGGACCTGGTCCGCGCCTTCGCCGTCGTACGACGGGAGCGGCCGGGTGCGGTCCTCACGCTGGCCGGCAGCGGGCCGCTGGAGGGCGAGCTCCGTGCCCTCGCGGACGGGCTCGGGGTGGGCGACGCCGTCCAGCTCCCGGGCTACGTCGACGCGGCCGCCGCGCTGGCCGAGCACGACGTCCTCGCGCTGCTGTCGGTGTGGGAGAACTGCTCCTACGCGCTGCTCGACGCGCTCGTGGCCGGCGCGGGCGTGGTGGCCTCGGACGTGGGCGGCAACCCCGAGATCCTGCCCGC
>WQZX01000137.1 GCA_009780515.1 Nocardioidaceae bacterium
GCCTCGCTCCTGCGTGAGCGCATCGCCACCGGCGAGCTCGCCGCCGGATCGCGGCTCGACGAGTCCGCCCTGGCGGCGGACTGCTCAGCCTCCCGCAACACCGTCAGGGAGGCGTTGGGCCTGCTTCGGCGAGACGGGCTCGTCGAGCGCCGTCGAGGCGTCGGTACGACGGTCCTGGCGCCGAAGTACGGCCACGGACTCGACCGGCTGGCCGGCCTGAGCGAAGCCCTGGGCGGCTACGGATCGGTGCGGAACCGGGTGCTCCTCGCCGAGACGGTCCGCGAGGTCCCGCCCGAGGTCGCGGCGCAGCTGCGGATCGACACCGCGGCGGGCGCGGTCCACCTGCGCCGCCTGCGACTCCTCAACGGAACACCGCTGTCGTTGGACCTCAGCTACCTGCCCTCGGACATCGGCATCCCCCTGCTCGACGAGGACCTCGAGAACACCGACGTCTTCGCACTCATCGAGAAGACCGCCGGCGTCCCGCTGGGCAGCGCCGACGTCACCGTGCACGCCGCCGACGCGGACCCGGAGGTCGCCGGCCTGCTCGGCGTACGACCGCACACGGCGATCTTCACCATCGAGCGGGTGACCCGGCTCGCCGACGGACGGCCGGTCGACGCCGAGGTCCTCCACGTCCGTGCCGACAGGTTCACCCTGCAGACGACGATCCACCGCGAACCGCACGCATCGACGCCATGACCCACCTGACCGCGCTCTCGCCCGCGATCGTGATCACGCTCGCCGCGATCGGCTTCGTCGGCGGCGTCGGGATCACCGCGATCGGGCTCGGCGGCATCCTGCCGACCATCGGGCTGTTCTCCCTGACCCCGCTCGGTCCGGGGCAGGTGGCCGGTACGGCGATCGTCACCCATGTCGCCACCGGCGCACTGGGCACGGCGGCGTACCGGCGCTCCGGTCACCTCGCGGGCCGAGGGTCGCGCCGCGCCGTGGTCACGATGGCGTCGACCGCACTGGTCGGTACGCCGTTGGGGATCCTCGTCAACGCGGCGCTCTCCCCGCACGGCTTCGGCATCGTGCTCGCCGTCCTGGTCGCCGGGGTCGCCCTGGCGCTGATCGCCCAGCGTGAGATGCCGGTCGCGGACGAGCGCGAGCTGCCGGTGGCGCTGGTCGCCGCGATCGGGCTCGTGGTCGCCGTGGTCGCCGGCATCGTGGGCATCGGCGGCCCGATGCTCACCGTCCCGCTGCTGGTCGTGTGCGGTGCCCCGATGCTCGACTCGATCGCCGCATCGCAGGCCCAGTCCGTCGTCATCGCGGGGACCGGGTCGATCGGCTACCTGGTCCACGGCAGCATCGACTGGTCCATCGCCGCGCTCGTCGGCATCCCCGAGCTCGCCGGCGTCCTGATCGGCTGGCGGCTGGCCCGCGCGCTCCCCACCCAGGTGCTGAAGCGGGTGATGGTGGTCGTGCTCCTCGCCCTCGTGCCCTACCTCGCGGTGCACGGATGACCGGCGGGGACCTCGCCTGGAGCGGGTGCCGGCACGGTCTCGCAGGTGCTCACCGCCGGGCGGCGGCCTGTTCAGCGCGTCTCGACGGTCATGCCGCAGAGCTCGGGTCGGAGACGAGGGCGCGGGCGGCGCGGATCGATCCGGTCATGAGGTCGCGCGCCGCCTGTGCGGCCCGATCGCCGTCGCCCTCGGAGATGAGACGGGCGATGCGTGCCAGCTCGTCGCTCTTGCGCGACTCCTCGCGGAGCACGTCGACGAAGCGGTCGCCGGCCGGCAGCCCGTCGATGGCGGCGATGCCCTCGAGGAGGGTGTTGTAGGCGAGCCGGATCGCGAGGCTCTGCGCACCGGTGACGATGGCGGTCCAGTAGGCGACGGCGCGGTCGTCCAGCTCAGGTCCCGCGATCGAGGCGTCGGGCAGGTCCGTCAGCAGGTCCGCGCCCACCGAAGCGGAGCGCTCGGCGCAGAACCGGACCGCATCGGCGCCGATCGAGGCACGGAGCTCGAGCACGCCGACGGCGACCTCGGCGCCGGCCGGCCCCCCGGCCGCGATCAGGGACGGCAGGAGATCGAGACCGGCGTGCTCGGGCACGCTCTGGACCCGGGTCGCGCCGCCCTGGTTGACCGCGACCAGCCGACCCTGCTGGAGGCGCTTGATCGCCTCCCGCACGGCGTGCCGGTTGACGCCGAACGTCTCCGCCAGCTCCCGCTCGGAGGGCAGCACACCGGTCAGCGATCCGTCCAGGATCCCGCCGAGCAGCTGACGGTGGATCTGTTCGGAGAGCGGGAGCGTGTCCACGGGCGTGAGCGGCATGCGGTCAGCATAGACCGCGGTGGACCGACTCACTGTTTGACTGGTTGGACCAGTGGACCTATGGTGATCCGCATGAGCCTCGCATCGGTCATCTTGTGGGCATCGGTCCCGGTGTTCGCGCTCGGCGCCCTCGCCGAGGTCTACGTCGTACGTCGTCGTCGCTCGGGTGGGTTCGACCGACGTGACTCCCTTGTGAACCTCGCGACAGCGCTGGTGAACCAGCTGATGGGCCTCGCGTGGGGCGGGATCGAGCTGGCCGCGCTGCTCTGGCTCCAGGGCCTGGTCCCCTGGCACCTGGACGGTACCGTCGCCTGGATCGTGGGGATGGTCGCCGTCGACCTCGTCTACTACTGGTACCACCGGTCGCACCACGAGATCCGGGTGCTGTGGGCGGTCCACGTGGTGCACCACAGCAGCGAGAAGTACAACCTGTCCGTGGCGGTGCGCCAGCCGTTCGTCGTCGTCACGACGCTCCCGTTCCTCCTGGCGGTCGTCCTCCTCAGCGTCAGCCCGCGAATCCTGATGGCATGCTTCGCGATCAACCTCGTCTACCAGTTCTTCATCCACACCGAGCTCGTCGACAAGCTGTGGGCGCCGATCGAGTACGTGTTCAACACACCCAGCCACCACCGCGCTCATCACGGCTCGCAGGAGCAGTACCTCGACAAGAACTACGGCGGCATCCTCATCGTCTGGGACCGCCTGTTCGGCACCTTCGAGCCCGAGGGCGAGCGTGTCCGCTACGGCCTGACCAAGAACATCGACACCTACAACCTGCTGAAGGTGGAGACCCACGAGCTCGTCGCGATCCTTCGCGACATCCGCTCGGCCGCGAGCTGGCGTGAGGCGCTGGGATACGTCTTCCGCGGCCCGGGCTGGACGCCGCGGCCGGCACTGGTCGAGGTCGCGGCGTGAACGTCGGGCGGGACGCCCGCGTCTATCTCGGCCTGGCGGCGATCGGGTTCGGAATCCTGGGCGTGCAGGCGATCCTGGGCCCGGGCAGCGTGGGCCGGAGCCTCGGCTTCGCACCGCAGACGGTCTCGTCCCTCAGCGAGATCCGGGCGACGTACGGCGGCCTGCAGCTCGCGATCGCCGTCCTGGCCGTCGTCGGACTGCTGCGCGTCGGCGTCCGCCTGACGGCCGTCGCGATGGTGATGACCGTCTGCGGTGGACTGGCGGTCGGCAGAGCGGTCAGCCTGGTCGCCGACGGCAGGCCGTCCGGCATGGTGATCGCGTTCTGGGCACTGGAGGTCACCACCACGATCAGTGGGGCGGCCCTCATGCGCTCCCGCCGTGATCCGAGCGCGGAGCGATGCGCCGGGCAACGGCACCGGACGTCGGGGCAGAGCGATCACCGACGGCCCACGCCGGGCGCTGACGCGGACTTCAGCTGAGCGCGTGCAGGAACCGGGTGATGGCCGCGTTGGCCTCGGCCGGATGGGTCAGGTTCGAGGCGTGACCGGCGCCGGGCACGACCGCGAGCTCGGCGCCGAGGCCGTCGGCCAGCGCCTGCGCGTGGGGCAGCGCGATCGCCGCGTCCTGCTCGCCGTGGATCACGATCGCCGGCATGGTCAGCTCGCCGAGCCGGCCGGTGACGTCGTCCTCACGCGTGGTCAGGGTCCTGAACGCCTGCTGGACCCGGTCGCTCGGCAGCTCCCGCCACTTGTCCTGCCACGCGGCCGCGCCGTCCCAGTCGGACCCGAGGATGATCGCGGCGACCAGGTCGAGGACGTCCTGCGGGGGACCGTCGGGGCCGAGCCAGGCCTCCAGCAGCTGGTGGTAAGCCGCCAGGTTCGCCGGATCCTCGACGCCGGACTGCGTGTCGATCAGCACGAGTGCGCGCACCCGGTCGGGCGCGGTGAGCGCTGCCCGCAGTGACAGGTAGCCGCCCTGCGACATGCCCGCCAGCACGGCGCTCTGGACCCCGAGGTGGTCGAGCAGGCCGAGCAGGTCGGCCGCGGAGTCCCAGTAGGTGAAGTCGTCGGCCGTCGACTCGGTCCCGCCGTGCGCCCGCTCGTCCCAGGTGATGCAGCGCCAGGATCCCCGGAGCGCCTCGAGCTGCGGATCGAACATCTCGTGGTCCATGTAGAGGCCGTGGGACCACACGACGACCGGCCCGTCGCCGCCGGTGTCCTCGAAGTGGAGCCGCTGACCGTCGAC
>WQZX01000138.1 GCA_009780515.1 Nocardioidaceae bacterium
CGACCGAGGACCTCGAAGTGGAAGAGCCGGCACCGACCGGCACATCAGCCACGCCCCGAGCCGGACCAACGCGATGCTCCACCGAAATCACCGATCACATATCAGCCGTGGTGGATCCGGGGTTACGCGGCCGGATGCCTAATTCAGTCGCCAGCGTCGAAATCGATTGCGATATCACGTTCTCGAGGGTTTTTGCAGACCTGACATGGGCGGTGGGTTCGGGCGTACTCTTTCTGCGGTCGGATCGGGCCGGCTACCCCCATGGATCGACGGATCGGGAGAGAAGCATGAGCCGTACGCCGTTGGTGACGCGCGAGGCCCGACGTGAGGACGCGCCAGCGCTGGCCGAGCTCTGGGCCGACGTGGTGCGACGTACCGATCGCTCCGAGCAGGTGGCGGACATGGAGCTGGTCGTCAAGCAGGCCGCGGCGTCACCAGAGCAGCGCCTGGTGGTGGTCGACTACGACGGCGAGCTCGCGGGAGCGGTCTTCCTGAGGCTGACCACGCTGTCGCCGATCAACCTCGAGCCGTGCGTGCAGTCGGTGCAGCCGCGGGTGATGCCCCAGTTGCGCCGCCACGGCGTCGGCAAGGCGTTGATGGAGGCGGCGACCTGCTTCGCCGAGGAGAACGGCCTGCTGCACATCACGACCGCGGTGCCCACGACCTCGCGCGACGCGAACCGGTTCATGGCGCGGCTGGGCTTCGGGCCGGTCGCCACTGTGCGCCTGGTGCCGACGTCGCTGGCGCGCCAGCGGCTCTCGCCGCCGAGCACGAACGGCCTCAACAACGGCCTGAACAAGGTGCTCGCCGCGCGTCGGTCGCAGCGCCGCGCCGCCCGTGCGTCCGTCGGCCCGGTGGCCTTCGGCGAGCTGGGCGACTGAGCGTTCGACGCCCGCGTCAGGAGGCGGACGTCAGGAGGCGGGGGCGTCGAGCAGCGCGCAGGTGATCCGCGAGGTGCACACGCGCTTGCCCGCCTCGTTCGTGATCACCACCTCGTACGCCGCCGTGCTGCGGCCGAGGTGGATCGCCGTCGCCGTACCGGTGACGGTGCCGGACGTCGCGGAGCGGTGGTGGGTCGCGTTGATGTCGACCCCGACCGCGATGCGGCCCTCGCCCGCGTGGAGCGCGGAGCCGACCGATCCGAGCGACTCGGCGAGGGCCACCGACGCACCGCCGTGGAGCAGGCCGTAGGGCTGGGTGTTGCCCTCGACCGGCATGGTGCCGACGACCCGCTCGGCGGACGCCTCCACGATCTCGACGCCCATCTTCGTGTTGAGCGCTCCCTTGGTCTCGTTCAGCATCGTCAGGAGGTCGTCGTGGTCGGCCATGGCAGCAATCTAGGGGGCGGACCCGATGGGGGTGGTGGCGGATAGGGTCGGACCGTGTCCCGGCTGCTGCTCCTCGATGGTCACTCGCTCGCCTACCGCGCGTTCTTCGCGCTGCCGGTCGAGAACTTCTCGACGTCGACCGGCCAGCACACCAACGCGGTCTACGGCTTCACCTCGATGCTCATCAACGTGCTGCGTGACGAGCAGCCGACCCACGTCGGCGTCGCCTTCGACGTCTCGCGCCAGACCTTCCGCTCCGAGGAGTACGCCGACTACAAGGCCAAGCGCAACAAGACGCCGGGGGAGTTCAGCTCCCAGCTGCCGCTGATCGAGGACGTGCTCACCGCGCTGCGCATCCCGTTCCTCAAGGTGCCCGGCTTCGAGGCCGACGACATCATCGCCACCCTGGTGACGCGAGCGCTCGCCGACGACCCGGAGATGGAGGTCCTGATCCTCACCGGCGACCGCGACTCCCTCCAGCTCGTCACCGACCGCTCGACCGTCCTCTACCCGATGCGCGGGGTCTCCGACCTGGCCCGCATGACGCCCGCCGCCGTCGAGGACAAGTACGGCGTACCGCCCGAGCGCTACCCCGAGCTCGCCGCCATCGTGGGAGAGACCTCCGACAACCTGCCCGGCGTGCCCGGTGTCGGCGCCGGCTTCGCGGCGCGCTGGATCAACCAGTACGACGGCCTCGACAACGTCATCACCCACGCCGACAAGATCACCGGCAAGAAGGGCGAGTCCTTCCGCGAGCACCTCGCCGACGTCATCCGCAACCGCCGGCTCAACGCGCTGGTCACCGACCTCGACCTCGAGCGCACGCCCGCCGAGCTCGTGGTGCAGCCGTGGGACCGCCACGAGGTGCACACGCTCTTCGACAGCCTGGAGTTCCGCGTCCTGCGCGACCGGCTGTTCGAGACCCTGACCTCCGAGGAGGAGGTCGAGGAGGGCGGCTTCGCGCTGGAGGTCAGCGTGCTCGGCGCCGGCGAGGTCGGCCCGTGGCTCGAGGCCGCGGGCACCGACCGGGTCGGCGTGCACGTCCGCGGCTTCTGGGGCTCCGGCACCGGCCGCGTCGACGGGATCGGCTTGGCGCGGGTCGACGGTCAGGCGGCGTACGTCGATCCCTCGGGGCTGCTGCCCGACGACGAGAAGGCTCTCGCCGCGTGGCTTACCGACGCGGACAGGCCGAAGGTGCTGCACGACGCGAAGGGCCCGCTGCTGGCCTTCGCCGCCCACGGCTGGGACCTGGCCGGCCTGGCCAGCGACACCGCACTGGCGGCGTACCTCGTGCGGCCCGACCAGCGCTCCTACGACCTCGCCGACCTGAGCGTGCGCTACCTCAAGCGCGAGCTCAAGGCCGAGCAGGCGGAGGAGCACGAGTCGCTGTTCGGCGACGACGGTGCCGATGCCGACGCGTCCGCGCTCAACGCGCGGGCGGTGCTGGATCTCGCCGAGGCCCTCGATGCCGAGGTCGAGGTCCACGGAGGCACGGCCCTGCTCCACGACATGGAGCTGCCGCTGCTCGGCCTGCTCGCCACGATGGAGCAGACCGGCATCGCGGTCGACATGGATCAGCTCGGTGCGCTCGAGGAGCACTTCGCCGCGCAGGTGCGGCAGGAGGCCGACGAGGCCTATGCCGTCATCGGCAAGGAGATCAACCTCGGCTCCCCGAAGCAGCTGCAGGTCGTGCTCTTCGAGGAGCTCGGCATGCCGAAGACCAAGCGCACCAAGACCGGCTACACCACCGACGCCGACGCGCTGCAGGGCCTCTACGTCAAGACCGAGCATCCGTTCCTGCAACACCTCCTGCGCCACCGCGAGGTCATCCGGCTGCGGCAGACCATCGAGGGCCTGCTCAAGACCGTCGCCCCCGACGGCCGCATCCACACCACCTTCAACCAGACCATCGCCGCCACCGGCCGTCTCTCCAGCACCGAGCCGAACCTGCAGAACATCCCGGTCCGCACCGAGGAGGGGCGCCGCATCCGGGAGGGCTTCGTGGTCGGGCCCGGCTACGAGTCGCTGATGACCGCCGACTACAGCCAGATCGAGATGCGGATCATGGCCCACCTGTCCGAGGACGAGCTGCTCATCGAGTCGTTCCGCTCGGGCCGCGACTTCCACTCGATGACGGCGTCGCGGGTGTTCGGCGTCGCTGCCGACGCGGTCACCTCCGAGCAGCGGGCGAAGATCAAGGCGATGAACTACGGCCTCGCCTACGGCCTGTCCGCCTTCGGCCTGTCCCAGCAGCTCGGCATCGAGCCGGCGGAGGCGCGCGGCCTGATGGACGAGTACTTCGAGACCTTCGGCGGTGTGCGCGACTACCTCGCCGGTGTGGTCGACGAGGCCCGGCGCAGTGGCTTCACCGAGACGATCATGGGCCGTCGTCGCTACCTGCCCGACCTCACCTCCGACAACCGCCAGCGCCGCGAGATGGCCGAGCGGATGGCCCTCAACGCCCCGATCCAGGGCTCGGCCGCCGACCTGATCAAGATCGCGATGCTGCACACCCAGGCCGCACTCGAGGAGGCCGGCATGGAGTCGCGGCTGCTGCTCCAGGTCCACGACGAGCTCGTGCTCGAGGTCGCCGAGGGCGACCGCGACCAGCTCGAGTCGCTCGTCCGCGAGCAGATGGGCTCCGCTGCCGACCTCACCGTCCCCCTCGACGTCTCCGTCGGCACCGGCGCCAGCTGGCACGAAGCCGCGCACTGAGCCGGGCCGGTGGTCACCCGCCGCAGCGTCGACCTCTGTCGTTGGGGTGGGGTCGGGGTGGTCGGGGTTCTTGGTTGCGGTTCGTAGTGGGGTTGGGCGCCGCTGGGCTGCTCCCTGTGGTTGCGCGCCGACAAGATTTTCCGGGGGTGTGTCGCTCAGTTGCGTCGGTGGAATCTGAGGTCTCCGGAGGCGAGGCGTTGGGTCTCGTACCGTGTGTCGTGGGCGCGGTGGTGATGGTGGTTGCACAGCAGTATGCCGTCGGCGAGGTCGGTGTTGCCGCCTTGTGAC
>WQZX01000139.1 GCA_009780515.1 Nocardioidaceae bacterium
GAGACGGTCGCAGCGCGACCTCCTCGACCTCCGAGGTGGACGCGTGGGTGTGGGCGGACTCCTTCACCGACCACTTCCGCGCCGGGCCCGGCCGTTCGGCGATCGGCTGGCTGGACGCGCAGGGGGTGCGGGTCGGCGTCATCGACGAGCACGCCTGCTGCGGTCTGACCTGGATCACCACCGGCCAGCTCGACGCGGCCCGCGACATCGTCGGGCGAGCGGTGACCACCCTGTCGTCGTACGCCGACCGGCCGATCCTCGCGCTCGAGCCGTCCTGCCTGGCGGCGATGCGCTCCGACGCCCTGGAGCTCGCGCCCGGCGCGGAGCGTGTGGCGTCGGCGATGGTGACGCTGGCCGAGCTGGTCACCCGGCTGGACCTGTCGCTGCCGGACCTGACCGGCCGGCGGGTCGTGGCGCAGCCACACTGCCACCACCACGCGGTCCTGGGCTGGCAGACCGACCTGGACCTGCTCCGGCGCGCGGGCGCCGAGGTGACCGTCGTACCCGGCTGCTGCGGGCTCGCCGGCAACTTCGGGGTGGAGCGCGGTCACTACGAGACGTCGGTCGCGGTGGCCGAGACCCACCTGCTGCCCGCGGTGCGAGAGGCGCTCGCGCAGGACCCGGCGACCGTCGTGCTCGCCGACGGGATGTCCTGCGCGCTGCAGCTCGAGGATCTGGCAGGAGTGCGGTCGATGCACCTCGCCGACCTCCTCGCCTCTACCCTGTAGGACGTGAACCCGCGCCACCGCCGACTGATCATCCCGGCCGCGCTGGTCGCGCTGCTGCTGATCGTGGTCATCGCGGCGCTGCTGCGATGACCACGACGCCCGCGGCCTCCGTGCGCGCGGCCGTGCTCGACAGCGAGCGGCTCGTGCGGGCGGTCGTGTCCGGACGACGGCGCGGCCACCCCGCCCCCGAGCACCGGCGGGTCGAGCTGCGCTGGGTCGACCTGAGGGCGGGCCGTCGCCTCCAGGTGGTTCGCTACGACGCCACCCAGGCTCACACCGCCAACTTCGCGGCCGGGCCCGAGGCCGAGGGGGCTCTCGACGCGCTCCTGGACGAGCCGTTCGGCAACTGGCACGTCGAGACGACCGACGTCACGCTCCAGCTGCGCTACACGAAGAAGGGCGCGCCGCTCCTGCACCGCTCGGCCGCGTCGGACGGCGCGAGCGTCGACCGCTCCCACGACCGTGACAAGGACCGTCTCCTGCCCGACGACGACCCGGTGTTCGCGGCGCTCGGGCTGGCCGGCAAGGACGGCCGGATCAAGCCCTCGCGGCAGGCGAAGCACCGCCAGGTCGAGGAGTTCCTGCGGCTGCTCGACGCCGCCCTGTCCGACGCGGTCGCGTCGCGCGCGGTGCGCCGGCCGACAACGGAGCAGCCCCTGCGCATCGTCGACCTCGGCTGCGGCAACGGCTACCTGACCTTCGCGGCCCAGCGCTACCTCGCGGGCCTGCGCGGCCTGCCGGTGCGGCTGATCGGTGTCGACGTCAAGGAGCAGTCGCGCGACCACAACAGCCGGGTCGCCGCCGAGCTCGGCATCGACGCGGAGTTCGTGGTCGGCACGATCGCCGGCGCCGAGCTGCCCGAGGGCGACCGGCCCGACGTCGTGCTCGCCCTGCACGCGTGCGACACCGCCACCGACGAGGCGCTCGCCCGCGCGGTCGGCTGGGAGGTGCCGCTCGTGCTCGCCGCGCCGTGCTGCCACCACGACATCGCGGCCCAGATCCGTCGCGGCACCCCGCCGTCGCCGTACGCCGCCCTGGTGCGTGACGGCATCCTCCGCGAGCGCTTCGCCGACACCCTGACCGACGCGCTGCGGGCGCTGCTGATGCGCTCGCGCGGCTACCGCGTCGAGGTCGTGCAGTTCGTGGAGTCCCAGCACACGCCCCGCAACACCATGCTGCGCGCCGTACGGGCTCCCGGCGGCGGCGCGCCCCTCGACGAGTACGCCGCCCTGACGGCCGCCTGGGGCATCCGGCCGCGCCTCGGGGAGCTGTTGGGGATCGGGGCCTGATGCGCTGGCGCGACCGCATCCTCGGGGCCGTCGCGCTGACACCGTTCGTGATCGGCACGGTCGTGGGCGCCTCGGCCGCCGGGCCGGTCGACGGCACCGAGGTCTGCGCGTTCAGCGACCCCCGGATCGTCGAGGCGAGCGGCCTGGTCGAGACCGGCGGCGTGTTCGTGACCATGAACGACTCCGGCGACAGTGCGCGGGTGTTCGCCGTCGACCCGCACACCTGCGACACCGTCGGCGTGACCACCTGGGACGCCCACGCGGTCGACCAGGAGTCGCTCGCGCCGGGCGGGAGGCCGGGCACGGTCTGGGTCGGCGACACCGGCGACAACTTCCGCGTGCGGAAGTTCATCACCGTCGTGCAGGTGCCGGTCGGGCACGGCGACCGGCACGTGCCGGGGCAGGTCCGGCGGCTGGTCTACCCCGACGGCCCGCACGATGCCGAGACGCTGCTGCGCGACCCGAGGACCGGCCGGCTGTTCGTGGTGTCGAAGGAGTTCATCGGCCACATCTACGCCGCCCCGCGCCACCTGCACGCGGGCGACAACCGGCTGACCAAGGGCAGGTCCGTGCTCGGTCTCGCCACCGACGGCGCGTTCTTCCCCGACGGCCGGCACATCGTGCTGCGCAACTACGGCCAGGCCGCGTTCTACACCTGGCCCGGCCTCGCCCGGATCGCCACGGTCGACCTGCCCCGCCAGCAGCAGGGCGAGGGGATCGCGGTGACCGCCGACGACCGCATCTTCCTGAGCTCCGAGGGCACCGACGCCCCGGTCCTCCAGGTGCACCTGTCCGCCAGCGTCCGCGTCGCGCTGGCCGGCGACTCCCCGCACGCCCCGCACCCGACGGCCGCCGCGCCGCCCGGCGCCGGGGAGACGACCTCGCACCCGGCCTGGCCCTGGGCCGCGGGCGGCGCCGTGGTCCTGGTCGCCCTGGCCGGGCTGGTGGTCCTGGTCGCCCGGCGTACGCGTCGCTGAGACGGCCGGTCCTCAGCAGCTGCGGGCCCTGCCCGCGCGCCAGACCAGCTGGAGCGTCGTCCCCGTGTGTGCGACCGCCCAGTGCCCGGCGGTGCGGCCGGTGCCGGCGGTGGTCACGCAGATCGACCCGGCCGTGAGCGGGGCGGCCGTGACGACGCCGACCTTGGCGCCGATACGTGGCCGCTGCGTCCCGTGGTTCGTGGCGTGCACGACGCCGGCGACCGATGCGCTCCCCGTGACGACCAGGTGGTCGTGGCTGCGCGTGCCGAGGTCCAGCGCGAGCGCGCCGTGCCTGCCCTGCACGTAGCTGCCGGTGACGTGCAGGGTGCCCGTCGAGGCGCCACCGGGCCGGACGGTGCCGCCGGTGTTGTCGATCCCGGCGCCCACCGTGCCGGTGCCGTCGAGCCTGCCGCCGGCGATGGTGACCGTATAGCTGGTGTAGAGCCGGTTGAGTGCCGTGCCGGTGGCGAGGTTCGTGTCGCCGGCGGTCTGGCGGTAGTCGCCGGTCAGCTGCCACGTGCCCGAGGAGACGGTGACCTGGTTGCTGTTGACGAAGGATCCGTCGCCGCCGCGCAGCGCGAGGCCGCCCTTGCCCGCGGCGACGGTCAGCCTGCCGCTGTTGCGGACCGTGCCGTCGGTGAGGTCGGTGTTGTCGGCCAGCGTCGTGGTGCCGGTCAGGTAGAGGGCGGACTGGCCGACGTCAACCGTGTCGTGGTGGTCGGCCGTGCCCGCGGCGATCGAGAACGGGACCTTGAGGGTCACCTTGCTCGGCGTCGGACCGCCGGCGATGTTCGCGATGGTCTTCAGGTCGGTGCCCGAGGCGGTGACGCCGCCGGACGTCGCGATGGTGACCTGGCCGGAGACCGATCCGCCCGTCCACGTCGTACGACCGCTTCCGCCGACGGTGGCGGTGCCGTCCAGCGAGCCGCCCGTGCTCAGTGCGAGCGTGCTCCCCGAGCCGATCGTGTCCGTGCCGCTGACGGAGGTCGGCGCGGCGATGCCGAGGGTCCCGCCACCCGAGACCGAGGTGCCGGTGAGCGAGGACGGTGCCTCGTTCAGCTGCAGCGTGTCGCCGGCGTGGATCGAGGCCGTGCCGGCGGTGTCCTCGTAGGCGACGCCGTCGAGGAGGACCGGATCGGTCGAGGACCCGCTGGGCACGACCA
>WQZX01000140.1 GCA_009780515.1 Nocardioidaceae bacterium
GGCGGTGTCGCCGCGGCGCGGCCACGCTGCTTGGGCTGGCTGTAGATCTTCAGCGCCTCGTCGAGCGAGATGGTGAAGAGCTGGTCCTCGCTGGTGAGCGAACGGGAGTCGGTGCCCTTCTTGAGGTACGGGCCGTAGCGGCCGTTCTGGGCGGTGATCTCCTCGTCGCTCTCCGGGTCGGTGCCGACGATCCGCGGCAGCGACAGCAGCTTGACGGCATCGTCGAGGGTGACCGTGTCCAGGCTCATCGACTTGAACAGCGAGCCCGTGCGCGGCTTCTCCTTCTTCGGAGCGTCCTCCGGCAGCAGCTCGGTGACGTAGGGGCCGAACCGGCCGTTCTTCGCCACGACCTTCAGGCCGGTCTCGGGGTGCGTGCCGAGGTCGATCTCCTCGCCGGCCGGGTTGGCCAGCAGCTCGGTCGCCTTCGCCACCGTCAGCTCGTCGGGCGGCAGGTCGTCGGGCACGTTCGCTCGCTTGGCGAACGCCGTGCCGTCGTCGCCCGGGCCCTCGAGGTAGGGGCCGTACTTGCCGACCCGAAGGTGGATCTCGGAGTCCTCCCCACCCACCGGGAAGGTCGCCAGCCCCTTGGCGTCGATGTCGCCGAGGCCCTCCACCAGCGGCTTGACGCCGGCGAGCTTGTCGGAGCCGAAGTAGAACTCCTGCAGCTCGGAGACCTTGTCCTTCTCGCCGCGCGCGATCTCGTCGAGGACGTCCTCGAGCCCCGCGGTGAACTCGTAGTCGATCAGCCGGGTGAAGTGCTCGGTCAGCAGCCGTACGACGGAGAAGGCGATCCACGCGGGCACCAGCGCGGTGCCCTTCTTGTAGACGTAGCCCCGGTTGAGGATGGTCCCGATGATCGAGGCGTACGTCGACGGGCGGCCGATCTCGCGCTCCTCGAGCTCCTTGATCAGCGTGGCCTCGGTGTAGCGCGCCGGCGGCTTGGTCTCATGGCCGTTGGCGCCGAGGCTCGCGGCCGACACCGAGTCGCCCTCCACGAGGTTGGGCAGCCGGGTCTCCTGGTCGTCCTTGCGCCCGCCCTCATCGGTGCCCTCGACGTAGGCCTTGAGGAAGCCGTGGAAGGTGATGACGCGACCCGACGCGGAGAAGACGACGTCCTCGCCGGTCGAGGCCGGGCCGCCGAGCCGGATCGAGACGGTCTGGCCGGCCGCGTCCTTCATCTGGGAGGCGACGGTGCGCATCCAGATCAGCTCGTAGAGGCGGAACTGCTCGCCGGTCAGGCCGGTCTGGGCGGGCGTGCGGAAGCTGTCGCCGGCGGGCCGGATCGCCTCGTGCGCCTCCTGGGCGTTCTTGACCTTGTTGGCGTAGGTCCGCGGCTTGTCGGGGAGGTACTCGCCGCCGTAAAGCTCCTGGACCTGGGCCCGCGCCGCGCCGATCGCCGCGCCGGAGAGCGTGGTCGAGTCGGTTCGCATGTAGGTGATGAAGCCGTTCTCGTAGAGCCTCTGCGCGACGCTCATCGTCACCGAGGAGCTCATGCCGAGCTTGCGGCTCGCCTCCTGCTGCAGCGTCGTGGTGCGGAACGGCGGGTACGGCGAGCGCTTGTACGGCTTGGACTCCACCGAGCGGACGTCGTACGTCGTGTCGCCGAGCGCCGACACGAGCGCCTCGGCGCGGGGCCGGTCGAGGTGGACGACGTTCAACGCCTTCGACTTGAGCAGGCCGTCGTCGCCGAAGTTCGAGCCGGACGCGACGCGGGCGCCGTCGACGGAGTAGATCCTCGCCGGGAACATCCGCGGGTCGCGGTCGGCGCCGGCGTCGAAGGTGCCCTCGAGGTCCCAGTAGGAGGCGACCTTGAAGGCCATCCGCTCCTTCTCGCGGTCGACCACGAGGCGCGTGGCGACGGACTGCACGCGGCCGGCGGACAGGCCGGACATGACCTTGCGCCACAGCACCGGGCTGACCTCGTAGCCGTAGAGACGGTCGAGCAGGCGCCGCGTCTCCTGGGCCTCGACGAGGTCCATGTCGAGCTCGCGCGGGTTGGCGGCGGCCTCCTGGATCGCGGGCTTGGTGATCTCGTGGAACACCATCCGCTTGACCGGGATGCTCTTCGGCTTCAGCTCGTCGAGGAGGTGCCAGGCGATCGCCTCGCCCTCGCGGTCACCATCGGTGGCGAGGTAGAGCTCGTCGGCGTCCTTCAGCAGCGACTTGAGCTTGGAGATGTGCGACTTCTTGTCCCGCGGCACCACGTAGTACGGCGTGAAGCCGTGGTCGACGTCGATCGCGAGCCGGCCCCACGGCTTGTCCTTGATCTTGGCCGGGGTGTCGGCGGCGTTGTTCGGCAGGTCGCGGATGTGACCGATCGAGGACTCGACCACGAAGCCGTCGCCGAGATACCCGCCGATCGTGCGGGCCTTTGCCGGTGACTCGACGATCACCAACTTGTGTGCCACAGGGAAACGCCTATCTGCCGTGCCGGATCTGCCGATGAGAGGGATCGGCGCCCGAGTTCCGGTCTCTCACGGCCGATCACGTTAGCGCGTCCTGTCCAGTCCTCCTCTCGTCGTACGCCGCGGAGTGGGCTGTCTCACTTCACGTGGAGCTGCTGCGAGGTGGTCCTCTGCAGGGCCTCGAGCGAGCCGTTGCCGATCGGGACGGCCATCAGCCAGATGCCGTAGCTCTTGGGGTTCCCGGTGTCGACGACGACGATCTGGACCCGGTCGCCGGGCACGGTCAGGCCGGCCTCGTGCACCCGGATGTCCTCGATCAGCGAGAAGGCGCTGTGCCCGTCGACCTTCGTGGCCGAGGCCGAGATCTGCTTCAGCGAGTAGGCGCCCTTGTACAGATGCCGGTCGTTCGCCGTGCAGACCATCGTCGCCCGCGCCGCGCTCTCGACGCTGGAGAACCCGTCGGCCTTCGGCACGGCTCCGACCATCAGGGGCGACACCCAGTTGCCCGTGACATCCTCGGCCACTGCGGTCGCCTGCTCCGCGAATCCGAACGCCTTCGCGGTCCGAGGAGACGCGCTGTAGCCCCGGTTCGTGAGGGACGGCGAGGTGATCCCGCCGCCCGAGATCGTCGTTCCGACGCCGTTGGGGCCCAGGCTCGGCGAGGCGCCGTCGCACTGCGTCGTGCTGGGGGTGATCGTGCCGAGCGGCTTGCTCGGCTGGGGAGCAACCGGGCTGCCCGGGGTGCCGCCGGTCGTCGGGGACGAGCCGGCGGTGTCGTTCCCCTTGCCGCCGCCGATCGCCTTCACCGCGACGAACGCGATGACGGCCAGCAGCACGAGCACGACCACCGCGCCGGCCACGATGGCGATCACCTTGCCGGCGCCGGAGCCGCCCTGGCCGCCGGGACCGCCAGGACTGCCGGGCATCGGGCTCCACTGGGGCGTGGAGGGGTACTGCTGCGGCGCACCCGGCACGGCGCCGTACGAAGGCGGCAGCTGGGTCGGCGCCTGCGGTGCGAACGGTGGCGGCTGCGGCGCGGACGGCTGCCCGCCGCTGTACGGGTCGGTGCTGGTCTGGTGGCTCCACGCCTGGCCGTCCCAGTAACGGTAGGTGTCGGGAGTGCCCGCGGGGTCGGGGTACCAGCCTGCGTTCGTCACGGGCCCAGTGTGCCAGCGGCCGGCTCGAGGAAGCCCTCGCGCACGAGGTCCTCGACCTCGGGGAGGTAGGCCTCGCGCAGGCTCGCGGCGTCGCGCTCGAGGATCTGGGCCACGGCGTCGAGGATCCGGCCGAGGGTCAGCTCGCCGTCGGAGGCGCCGACGACGGCGGCCACGACGGTGTCCGCCTGGCGGGCGCGGCGGAACCCGCGCTGCTGGCGCAGCACGATCGTGGCGGGGTCCTCGGCGCCGACCGCACCCTGCGTCTCCTGGACGACGTCCTCGCGCAGCACCAGGCGGGAGTCCGGGCCGACGGTCGTCGCGGCCGCGACCTGGTCGGCCCACGCGCCGATGGCCGGCGCGATCGGCTGCTCGACGTCGTAGGGCCACTCGAGCAGCTCGACCCGGCGCTCCCCCGGCGCGGACCCGGCGCGGTGCAGGTTGATCCAGCCGAAGCCGATGCCGCCCAC
>WQZX01000141.1 GCA_009780515.1 Nocardioidaceae bacterium
ATGCACCGCTCGTCGCTGGTGATGACCTTCGGCGGCGGCACCAACGAGATCCAGCGCGACATCATCGGGTACGTCGGCCTCGGCCTGCCCGCCGCCAAGCGAGCCTGACCGGAGGACACGATGGACTTCCTCTTCACCCCAGAGCAGGACGAGGCCGCCGAGCTGGCGGCCTCGATCCTCGAGGACAAGACCACCAACGAGCGCCTCAAGCAGGTCGAGGCCGCCGGCGACCGGTTCGACCGCGAGCTGTGGGCGACGTTGGGCGACGCCTTCGACTGGGCCGAGCTCGACCTGATCACGCTCGCCCGGGTGCTCGTCGAGGTCGGGCGGTACGTCGCCCCCGTCCCGCTGGCGACCCACGCCGCCTGCCTGACCACGCTCGTGCCCGCCGGCATCGATCCCGGACCCGGCCTGTACGCCGCGGCGGTGGCCGAGGATCGCGCCCACCTCCCCGAGCGGCCGGCTGTCACCGCCACGGTCGACGGCTCCCTCACCGGCACGAAGACGCTGGTCCGGGCCGGGATGGCTGCAGACACCCTGCTGGTGACCGCCACCGGCCCCGAAGGGGCACGGGTGTTCCTGGTCGCGGCCGGCGCCGCCGGCGTACGACGCGAGGCGCAGCACACCAGCGACGGCGACGTGACCGCGATGATCACGTTCGACGGCGCGGCGGGCCGCGACGTCGGCGACGCCGCCGCGTTCGCCGACCTGCTGGTCGCGCTGAGCGCGGCTGAGCAGCTCGGCGTCACCGAGGGCGCGCTGCGGCTCACGTCGACGTACGCCAAGACGCGCGAGCAGTTCGGCCGGCCGATCGGCACCTTCCAGGCGGTCTCGCAGCGGCTGGCCGACGGCTTCATCGACACGCTCGCGCAGCGGCTCACCCTGTGGCAGGCGATCTGGCGGCTCTCCGAGGGCCTGCCCGCCTCTACCGAGATCGCGGTCGCGAAGCTGTGGGCGGCCGACGCCGGCCACCGGCTCGCCCACACGACCGCGCACGTCCACGGCGGCGTCGGCATCGACCTCGACGGCGAGGCGCACCGCTACTTCACCTCGCCCAAGCGGTTCGAGTTCCTCTTCGGCGGCGCCACCGAGCAGGCGCTGAAGATCGGCCGCACGCTCGCGAACGCGTGACCGTCCGGGACCTGCTGCTGGCGCGCGCCGACGACGACGGCCCGGCGCTGCTGTGGCGCGAGGACGAGGAGGTCCGCTCGCTCTCGTGGCGTGAGTACGTCGTAGCCGCCGCGACCCTGGCGGCCGCCCTGGAGTCACGCCTCGATCCGGCGAAACCGCCGCACGTCGGCGTGCGCCTGCCCAACGGGCCGGCGTTCGCCCTGCACCTCGCCGCCGCGGGTCTCGGCGGTCACGTGCTGGTCGGGCTCAACACGACCCGCCGCGGGGCGGCGGTGGACGAGGACGTGGCGCGGGCGGACTGCCAGTACGTCGTCGACTCCCCCGACCTGGCGATGGACGCGGTGGTCTCGACAGGCTCGACCGACCTGGGCAGGTCGACCGACCCAGGATGGTCGAGCCTGTCGAGACCCACCACGACCGACGACTCGCTGTTCATGCTGATCTTCACCAGCGGGACGAGCGGGTCGCCCAAGGCCGTGCGGATCACGCAGCAGAAGGTCGCTGGGCCCGGGGTGATGCTCGCCGAGCGGTTCGGCCTCGGCCCGCAGGACGTCGCCTACGTCTCGATGCCGCTGTTCCACTCCAACGCCGTGATGGCCGGGTGGGCCGTGGCACTGGCGGCGGGGGCCGCGACGGCGGTGAGCGGGTTCTCGGCGTCCGGCTTCCTGCCCGACGTACGCCGGTTCGGGGCGACGTACGCCAACTACGTCGGCAAGCCGCTCGCCTACGTCCTCGCGACCGCCGAGCGGCCCGACGACGCGGACAACCCCCTGCGGACCGTGTTCGGCAACGAGGCCAACGAGGGCGACATCGCGGAGTTCGGTCGGCGCTTCGGCTGCACCGTGGTCGACTCCTACTCCTCCACCGAGAACGCGGTGATCGTGCAGCGACGACCCGGGATGCCGGCCGGCAGCCTGGGCTGGCCGCTCGAGGGCGTGAAGGTCCTGCGCGAGGACGGCACCGAGACGCCGGAAGCGGGCTTCGACGCCGACGGCCGCCTGGTCAACGCGGACGAGGCGATCGGCGAGCTCGTCAACACCACCGGCGCCGGCGCCTTCGCGGGCTACTACAACGACCCGGACGCCGAGTCGGAGCGGATGCGCGGCGGCACCTACTGGTCCGGCGACCTCGCCTACCGCGACGCCGACGGCTGGATCTACTTCGCCGGCCGGACCGGCGACTGGCTGCGCGTCGACGGCGAGAACCTCGCCGCCGCACCGATCGAGCGGATCCTGCTGCGTCACCCGGCGATCAGCGAGGCCGCGGTCTACGCGCTGCCCGACCGCGTCGGCGACAAGGTCGCCTGCGCCCTTGTGCTCCGGGGCGCGCTCTGCGCGGACGAGCTCTGGGCCTTCCTCGCCGAGCAGCCCGACCTCTCGCCGAAGGCCTGGCCCTCGATCGTCCACGTGCTCGACACGCTCCCGCGCACCGCCACCAACAAGGTGCTGAAGTGGCAGCTGCGCGAGCTGGACGCCGGGCTGGGCGAGACCTGGGCCCGGGGGTGATCCAGGAGATACCGACCTCACTCAGGCCCAAGGATCCTCGCGCCGCCAGACCGTCGGGAAGCTGACCCGGACACCGCCCTCCGCGGCCAGCCCGTCGACGATCCCCATCGCGCGGTCGAGGTCGTCGCCGGCGTACGGGAGCGCCCGGAGGGGCTGGTCGAGCGGGCGGAAGAAGTCGTCCCAGTGCGTCACGACGACCCGCTTCGCGCCGACCGCGGTGACGGTCTCGCGCCAGTAGTCGCGGACATAGCTCTCGGGTCGTACGCCGAGCTGGCCGATGCCGAGGTAGGCGACATCCGCCTGCCAGCCGTCGATCGCGCCCGGCACGAAGCCCGCGCTCCCCTGCACCAGCGCGGTCCGACCCGACGCGTGCGCGACGAGGAGCGACCAGGCCTCCCCGCACTTGTACTCGCGTGCGCGCACCGGCGGCACCACCGGCTCGCTGATCTCGCCCGGGAAGCGATCCGGTGGGCAGTGGTCGGACACCGCGAAGGTCAGGGTCCAGCTGCCGTGGGTCACCGTGGACCCACCGGCGACCTGCTGGATCCGCTCAGGCGGCAGCCCGCCACCGCGGCCGATGTGGGCGGTGGAGGACCCTCCGACCAGCGTCGCGCCGGTCCGCTGTGCGACGACGGCGGAGTCCAGAGCGTGGTCGTAGTGGCTGTGCACGGGCACGACCGCCTCGAGCGAGGTGGCTCCGGCACGAGCGAGCGCGGCATCGATCCGCTCGCCGATCGGGGCGATGCGGCCGAGCCCGACACTCAGCAGCCCGGGGCGCGAGAAGAAGCCGTCGGTCATCAGCGCCGACGTGCCGTCGTCGAAGAGCAGCGTGGACACGCCCAGGAACGTGACACCGGGGCCGCCGCTCGCGGCCGGTACGTCGAAGCGCGGGGCGTACCGGGCGATGTCCGGCCGGCCGGGCCTGAGCCGCATCAGCCGGCGTACGGGATCTCGGTGCGCCAGCCGTCCTCCGGCTGGTCGATCGCGGCGCGCAGGGCCGCCGCGACGTTGTCGGGAGCGAACGGCCCCTCCTTGGCGAGCAGCCCGCGCACCGTCACCGAGACGGCGCGGATGCCGTCGTCCTTCAGTGCCGCGTCGATGCTCTGCACCAGGTTGCGGACACCGGCCTTCTGCACGCCGAGCGACGCGGCGCCGTACCAGGGCTTGTCGGCGGCCATGCTGCCCGTGACCGTGATCCGTCCACCGGCGGCCATGAACGGCCGTGCCGCCTGCACGAAGGTCAGCAGCGCGCCGACGCCGAGCCGGACGTCCGCCAGCAGCTCCTCGACCGACAGCGTCAGCGGGTCCTTCTCGGTGTACGCCGACGGGTTGAAGTGCGCGACGTCGACGCTGCCGAGCGCCTCGGCCAG
>WQZX01000142.1 GCA_009780515.1 Nocardioidaceae bacterium
GCGCTGAGGGGGTCGAACGCGACGACCTCGCAGCCGGCGGCGCGGAGCAGCTCCTCGGTCTCGGCGTAGCGGAACGTGAAGGCACGGCCGCCGGCCACCGCGACGACCGGCCGCTCCCCCGCCGGCCGCTCCGCCACCAGCCGCCGGAAGCCGACACCCGCCAGCTCGGCGGCCGGGTCCCACGGGTCGCCCGGGACGTCCGGCGCCGACCGAGCGACGTCGAGCACGGCGGCCAGGTCGACGTGGCGGCCGACGTGCTCCCCCAGCGCCGCGATGGTCGCCTGCGACTCGCCACGCTCGGCGGCGGGCACGAGGCCGAGGTGGCGCGACGGCTTCGCGAGACCCTCGTCGTGCGGCACCGCACCGAGGACCGGGAGCCCCGCCGACTCGAGGGCCCGCGCGATCTCGGTGGTGTTGCGGCCGGGTGCGGCCCGGTTGAGCACGACGCCGCCGATGCGCAGCGACGGGTCGAAGGCGGCCATCCCGGCCGCCACGGCCGCCACCGTGCGCGACTGACGCGCGACGTCCAGCACGAGGACCACGGGCGACCCGGTCAGACCGGCCACGTGGGCGGTCGACGCGAAGCCGTCGGTGCCGAGGCGGCCGTCGTACAGGCCCATGACGCCCTCGACCACCGCGACGTCCGCGCCACGGGCGCCGTGCAGCAGCAGCGGCAAGATCCGCTCCTCGCCGACCAGGTGCGGGTCGAGGTTACGGCCGGGGCGGCCGGTGGCGAGCGCGTGGTAGCCGGGATCGATGTAGTCCGGGCCGACCTTGTGGCCACTGACCTCGAGGCCCGAGGCACGCAGCGCCGCCATCAGGCCGGTCGCGATGGTGGTCTTGCCCTGGCCGGTCGCCGGCGCCGCGACGACCACCCGCGGCAGCGGCGCTACCACTCGATGCCCCTCTGGCCCTTCTGGCCGACGTCCATCGGATGCTTGATCTTCGTCATCTCGGTGACGAGGTCGGCGACCTCGAGAATCTCGGGTGCGACATCGCGCCCGGTGATGACGACGTGCTGGTGGCCGGGACGGTTCTTGAGGAAGTCCGCGACCTCCGCCGCCGAGATCCATCCCCACTTCACGGGGTACGCGAACTCGTCGAGGATGTAGAGGTCGTGCTCCTCCGCGAGCATCCGCCGCTTGATCTCGGCCCAGCCATCGCGCGCGACCTGCGCGTGGTCCTCGTCGTCGCCCTTCTTGCGCGACCACGACCAGCCGTCGCCCATCTTGTTCCACTGCACCGGCCCGCCCTGGCCCGTCTGCTCGTGGACCCGGTCGAGCGCGAGGTACGCCGACTCCTCGCCGACCTTCCACTTCGCGGACTTCACGAACTGGAAGACCGCGACGTCCCAGCCCTGGTTCCAGCCGCGCAGCCCGAGCCCGAACGCGGCCGTCGACTTCCCCTTGTTCTCGCCCGTGTGCACGATCAGCAGCGGCCGGTTGCGCCGCTGCCGGGTGCTCAGGCCGTCGTCGGGCACGCTCGCCGGGACGCCCTTCGGCATCAGGCGGCCCGCCCCACGGCGCCGGTGAGCGCCTCCGCGCTCACCTCCGCGACCGGCAGGTGCTCGGCGCCCATCAGCACCGCCAGCCGCTGCGCGAGCCCGAGCCGCATCGGCCCGCTCTCGGAGTCGACGACGACCGTGGTCACGCCCAGCCCGCCGACGTACGCCGCCGCCTGCTGGGACAGCGCGACCGCATCCTTTCCGCCGGTCGCGCGACCATCGGTCACGACCACCAGTAACGGGCGGAGGCGCGGGTCGCGCAGGCGCTCGCGGAGCAGCACCCGGGACGCCTCGAGCAGCCCCTCGGCCAGCGGCGTACGACCGCCGGCCGGCAGCGCCTCCAGTCGCGCGGCGGCCGCGTCGACGGAGTGGGTCGGGGGCAGCGCGACCTCGGCCTCAGAGCCGCGGAACGTCACCAGGCCGACCTTGTCGCGGCGGCGGTAGGCATCCAGCAGCAGCGACAGGACGGCCGTCTTGACCTGCGTCATCCGCTTGCGCGCCGCCATCGACCCCGATGCGTCGACGCAGAACAGCACGAGGTTCGCCTCCCACCCCTCGCGCACGGCGACCCTCAGGTCCTCCGGCGCCAGCACGACCCGGCCCGCGCGGTCGAGTCCCCCAGGCTGGTCGAGTCCCCCAGAGTGGTCGAGCCTGTCGAGACCCTTCCGCGCCACCTGTCTGCCCGCAGCCGCCTTCAGCGTCTCGACCAGGTGCAGCGCACCGTTGCTGCCGGGTCGCGCGCCGACCCGGCGGCCGCTGCTGGCGAGCGCACGGCTCCGCCGGCCCGCCGACCCCGCACCGAGACCGTCGACCCGCAGCAGCCTCGGCCGGTACGCCGTGCCCGAGCCGGTCGTCGTCGCAGCCACACAGCCGCCGTCCGGACCGCCGTCCGGACCGCCGTCCGGACCGCCGTCCGGAGCGTCGTCGGCCCGATCGACGGACCCGCCGTCGTCCGGCGCGACCGGCGCCTCGGACGCGTCCGACCCGTCGGTGGCGTCGTCGGCGTCGCCGCCCTCGGAGGACGACGAGCCGTCGGCCTCCGCCTCTCCGTCACCGCCCGGCTCCTCGCCCGGGGGCGGGCCCTCCGGCGGCTCGGGCGGCAACTCGTCGTCGCCGAGCAGCTGGTCGAGGAGGTCCTCGTCGAGCCCGGGCGCGTCGAACGGGTTGCGGCGACGGCGATGCGGCAGCGCCAACAGCGCGGCGCGGCGGATGTCGGCCTTGGTGACCTCGTCGCGGCCCGCCCAGGCGGCATGGGCGACGGCGGTGCGGGCGGTGACGATGTCGGCGCGCAGGCCGTCGACCTCGAAGGCAGCGCAGACCTCGGCGATCTTGAGCAGCGCCGGCGCGGTGAGCCGCACCTTCGCGACGCGCTCGCGGGCAGCCTCGATCCGCGCGGTCAGCGCGTCGTCGTCCGCCATGTAGCGGGCCACGAACGCCGGGGGATCGGCCTCGTAGGCCATCCGCCGCCGGACCACCTCGACGCGCACGGCCGGATCGCGCGGCGCCACGACCTCGACGGTCAGGCCGAACCGGTCGAGCAGCTGCGGGCGCAGCTCGCCCTCCTCGGGGTTCATCGTGCCGATCAGCACGAACCGCGCGGCGTGCTCGACCGAGACGCCGTCGCGCTCGACGGACACCCAGCCCATCGCCGCGGCGTCGAGGAGCAGGTCGACGAGGTGGTCGTGGAGCAGGTTGACCTCGTCGACGTACAGAAGGCCGCGGTGGGCGCGCGCGAGCAGGCCCGGCTCGAACTCGACCCTGCCCTGCGACAGCGCGCGCTCGAGGTGCAGCGAGCCGACCACGCGGTCCTCGGAGGCACCGACGGGCAGCTCGACCAGGCGGGCCCCGCGGGTCTCCACCTCGCCGGGGAACGGACCGTCCGGCGAGACGGCAGCCGGGTCGGTCGGATCGACGGAGAACCGGTCGCCGGCGTACACCTCGACGGGCGGGAGCACACCCGCGAGCGCGCGGACGGTGGTCGACTTCGCGGTGCCCTTCTCTCCGCGCACCAGCACGCCGCCGATCTCGGGGCTGATCGCGGTGAGCACGAGCGCCAGGCCCATGTCGTCGAGCGTGTCCGCCTCGCAACCGAGGACGGCGGAAAAGGGGTAGTGCACCGGCATGTGAGGCTCCCGCTCGCTTCGCCACTGGAATGGTCGGGCGCGAGGCCGGTCTTCGGACTTGGCGAGTCACCTGCCGACGTGCAGCAGGGGCTCGGTTCACCGCAGCGGGCCTGTGCCGGAGTCTCACCGGCTTCCCAGATTCTCCCCGTCGGCCGTCCTCACCGTCTCCGATGACTGGGTCGTTGGGGCACCTCGTGCCTTGTTGCCGCCACGATAGCGTCAGCGCCCATGACCGCCGCGCCCCCGTCCCTGCACGTGATCGGCATCGGCGCCGACGGCTGGCCCGGACTGGCCGAGGCCACCCGCGACCGGATCCGCGCGGCCGCGGTGATCCTCGGCGGCGCGCGCCA
>WQZX01000143.1 GCA_009780515.1 Nocardioidaceae bacterium
GCCAGCGACCCGCTGACTCCGGGACCTGCTCCTGCGATCAGCACCGTGCGCGTCATAGGTCCAACCTAGTGACCCGGATTGGAAATCCGGGTCACTAGACGCCGCAGCGGGTGTCAGCTCGCGTCCGGTGCCACCAGCGTGGGCAGCTCCTGGTCGAAGGCCTGGCCGAACTGGACCCCGGTCATCACGCTGCTCTGCGGACGGACCGCGTTGGCCACGCCGGCAGCCCACTCGACGCTCGCCTCGCGCTGGTCCGGCGTGCCGTGGTGGGTGGTGCTGGCGAAGTTGCAGTCGCCGAGGTCGTACATCGTGCGGGCGACCGACTCGACGCGCTGGTCGTTGATCGCCGCGCCCTGCGCGCTCGTCAGGTAGTAGGAGCCCTCGGCGTCGGCCATCAGCTCGAGTCGACGGCTGACCTCCGCGGGGTCGGTGAGGGTGGTGGCACGCAGCCCGTCCTTGTTCTGCACGATGTGGCCGTACTCGTGGGCGGTCGCGATGCGCACACCCATGCCGAGGCCCAGGGCGTCGAAGGCGTCCGGCACGCCGTCGCCGACGATGATCTTGTCGGGCTGCCCGATCGAGGAGCCGTTCATCGCGAACAGGTTGAAGGAGAAGTACGGGTTGTCGGTGCCGCCGGGCATCTGGGCGGCCCAGTCCATGAAGGTGGGCGCGACCTGGTCCGCGGTCGCCTGGTCGACGCCGTACAGCAGCTCGACGACCTGCGCGACCTTCGACTCGTCGTCGAGGATCGAGCCCTTCATGCTGACCAGCTGGACCTTGCTGCCGTCGACGTCCCAGAACTTCTGCAGGGACTTGAACTCCTGGTGGATCGGCGTCGTGTCCTCGCCGTTCGGGCCCAGCGACTGCGGCGTCGAGTCGTTCCCGTAGTAGGTCGCGTAGTACTGCGCGAAGTCGAAGACGTGGTACGTCGACAGGTCGCTCATCAGCTGCGCCGGACCGGCCTGCTGGCCGAGCCAGTCGTAGAGCTCGGTCGACCCGCAGGAGTACTGCGACCCGTCGATCGCGGACTGCTCGGAGGCGGTCCAGTCGGTGTCGCCGAGTGCGCCGGCGGCCTGGGCCTGGGGCGTGAGCGTGCCGTCGCCCAGCAGCGACTGCACCTGTGCCAGCTGGTCGGCGAGCGACCCGGTGGTGCTGCCGTCCGCGTGTGCGGACCCAGCGGTGGCGGTGATGCCGGCGGCGCCGAGAGCGGCGGCGCAGGCGAGAACGGCAAGACGGCGTAGAGCCATGATTCCCCCCGAGAGAACGGGCACGGAGGCCCGAGACATGTGAGCGCCCGGCGATCCGAGCCTGCTCAATCTAGGCTCCCGGCCAGGCCGTGGCAAGCATCACAGCAGCTTCGCCCATTCCCGTGTCCGGGCGCGGGAAGCGCCGTAGCCTCGAAGGCATGACCCGTGCTCTCCACCTGGCCGCCGCGCTCATCGCCGGTGCCGCCGTCACGCTCGGCTCGTTCGCAGCAGCCTCCCACGCGGCCGGAGCCGCGGAGCCGCGGGCGACGGGCAGCCCGAACCCACCGGCCGCGGGCAACGCCGGCAACCCGCTCGCCAACCGCAACTGGGGGGTCTACACGGGCCAGGGCGAGTCGCCGTGGCAGGAGTACCAGGGACAGCTCAAGGGCGTGACTCCGCCGACCGCGGCGCAGAAGGCCCAGCTCGCCAAGATCGCCCTCACCCCGAAGACGCGGTGGTTCGACGACACACTGAGCGACTCGCTGCTGAAGAAGAAGGTCACGAACACGATCGACAGCGTCACCGAGAAGGACCCGAACGCGCTGGTCCAGCTCGCGACGTTCGGCATGATCCACACCTGGGAGTACGGCAGGTGCCCGAGGACCGCGCCGTACAAGGCATGGGCGCGGGCGTTCGCGGCCGGTGTCCGCGCGGGACACGCCCACACCGCGGTGGTCGTGCAGATCGACGGTCCGCTCGCCGCGAAGTGCGCCGCCGACCGCTCGATGGTGCACTACACGGTGCAGCAGCTGCACGCCGTGCCCGACACCTCCATCTACATCGAGATGGGCTCGGCCGACTGGCCGGCCGTCGTCGGGGCGAAGCGGCTGCCGACGACCCAGGTCGCGCAGTCGGCCAAGCTGCTCCAGATGGACGGCGTCGGCATGGCCCGCGGCTTCGCGCTCGACACGTCGCACTTCGACTCGACCGGGGCCGAGATCACCTACGGCAGCAAGCTGGTCGCTCAGCTCGACCGGCTGGGCAACAAGGGCAAGCACTTCGTCATCGACACCAGCGACAACGGCGAGCCCTTCACCGGCAAGTGGTTCCACCAGCACCACGGCGCCAAGACCGCGCTCGATCAGGCCAAGCCGTGCGCGACCAGGTCGAGCACGCACTGCCTGGCGCTGGGGATCCCGCCGACCGACGACGTTGCGAACGCCAAGTGGGGCCTCTCGTCCTCGCTCCGCAACATCGCCGCCAAGGAGGTCGACGGCTACCTGTGGATCGAGCGCCCGTGGCAGCTGCCGAAGACCGTCGCGAAGGGCATCTCCAAGACGCCGGGGTTCAAGCTCAGCAGCGCGCTGCGCGAGATCAACGCGTCGAAGTGGAACCCGCTCACCGAGGGCGGCACGTACGTCGTCGGCAACCCCAAGTAGGCCGCGAACGGGCCTCAGGCGCCAGCGATCCCACCCAGCTTCTCGACCGTCGCCTCGAAGTCCGCGACCAGCTCGGCGACCACGTCGGCCACGGGCCGGACCTCGTTCATCCGGCCGACGATCTGGCCGACCGGCATCGAGATCACGTCGGGGTCGTTCGAGGCGTTGATGCGGTTGTGCGCATCGGCGACGAGCAGGTTCTGCAGCGGCATCGGGAGCGGCTGCGGCGCGCCCTCCTCCGCCCACGCCTCGGTCCACCTCGTCTTCAGCAGGCGGGCCGGCTTGCCGGTGTAGATGCGGGTCCGCACGGTGTCCGACGACGTGGCCCGGGTGAACGCGGTCTCCCAGGCGTCGCCGTGGGCGCTGGTGAGGTTGCGGTACTCCTCGGTGCCGAGCCAGATCGAGCCGGTCCACACGCCCTGCGAGCCCAACGACAGCGACGCCGCGATCTGACGGCCGGAGCCGATCCCGCCGGCTCCGAGGACCGGCACGTCCGGCCCGACCGCGTCGACGATGTCGGGCGTCAGCACCATCGACGCGATCTCACCGGTGTGACCGCCGGCCTCGTAGCCCTGGGCGATGATGATGTCGACGCCGTTCTTGACGTGCGACAGTGCGTGCTTGGGCGCGCCCGCCAGCGCCGCGACCTTCAGGCCGGCCTCGTGGCAGTGCTCGATGACGTCCACCGGGGGTGAGCCGAGCGCGTTCGCGATGAGCACGGGCCTGTGCTGGAGCGCGACGTCGACGTGCGAGCGCGCCACCGAGTGCAGCCAGCCGAGCACTCCCTCGCGGCCCTCGCCCTCCGGGAGCGGAGGTACGCCGAGCTTGCGCAACGTGTCGTCGACGAACCTCTTGTGGCCCTCGGGGATCATCGCCGAGACGTCCATCCCCTTGACCTCGTCGGGCACCTTCATCGGCATGACCACGTCGACGCCGTACGGCTTGCCGTCGGTGTTCTCGTCCATCCACGTCAGGACCTCGTCGAGCTCCTCGGCGTCGTTGAAGCGGACGCATCCGAGCACGCCCAGGCCACCGGCGCGGGAGACCGCCGCCGCGACGTGCTCGGAGGGCGTGAAGGCGAAGATCGGGTGGTCGATGCCGAAGACATCGCACAGCGCGGTGCGCATCAGGTGCTCCTGTGTTCTTGGGGGTTCGAGCGGTGCCAGGTGATCGAGCTTGTCGAGATCCCTTCGGACCTAGGGCATGTCTCCTTATCCGCCGCCTACTGCGCGGACTTTCGCATCCGATCTCGCTGCGTTGGGGCCGCTCGACGTGCGATCCAGCATGCCTTCGCGTCCCCGCCTCGCCAGATCGGC
>WQZX01000144.1 GCA_009780515.1 Nocardioidaceae bacterium
AGAAGATCGCGGCGCTGCTGGCGATGGCGAACAGCGTCTGTCCGTCGAAGCCGCCCTCCTCGTAGGCGTCGATCAGCGGGACCGCCATCGCGTCGCCGGTCATGAACAGCATCTGCACGCCGTACTTGTCGACGAGCTCCCAGGTGCGGACCGGGTCGAACTTCGGCTCCAGGATGGTCACCTGGCCGGCGAAGAGGTGCATCATCAGCGATGCCTGCGCGCCGCCGTGCATGAGCGGGCTGAGAGGGAGCGTCACCAGGCTGTCCTGCAGCGCCTTCTTCGACTGGTCGTACTCCTCGAGGAGCTCGCCGGTCATGAAGTCGATGCCACCGCCGAGCACCCGCCAGAAGTCCTCGTGGCGCCACATCACGCCCTTGGGGAAGCCGGTCGTGCCGCCGGTGTAGATGATGTGGATGTCGTCGGGGCTGCGCTCGCCGAAGCTGCGCTCGGAGGACTGCCCGGCGACGGCGTCGTCCAGCAGCACCCCGCCGTACGACGCCACGTCGGACTCGTCGTCCGGCTCCATCGGGTCGGGCACCGCGACGATCGTCTTCAGGCCGGGGAACCTCGGCGCCACCTCGGCGACCAGCGGCGCGTAGACGCGGTCGTGGACCAGGCCGACGAGGTCGGCGTTGTCGAAGAGGTAGGCCAGCTCGCCGGCGACGTACCGGTAGTTGATGTTGATGGCGACGGCGCGCACCTTGAGGATCGCGAGCAGGGCGACGACGTGCTCGACGCTGTTCTTCGCGTAGAGGCCGACGTGGTCGCCCCTGCCGATGCCCTGAGCCGCCAGGAAGTGCGCCAGTCGGTTGGACTCGGCCTCCAGCTCGGCGAAGGTGACCACCCGCTCTCCCACCTGCACGGCGGGCTTGTCGGGGACGGCGTCGACGGCGTGCTCGAAGAGGTCAGCGATGTTCAAGGCCACGGCGCCGAGACTAGAACACGTTCCAGTTTTTCGCTAGCGTGACCCTCCATGAGCGATTGCCTCGTCGAGCAGGACGGCCACAAGCTGGTCGTCACGATGAACCGTCCCGAGCGCCGCAACGCGCTCTCCAGCGAGATGCTGCGGATCATGGAGGACGCCTGGGACCGGGTCAACGAGGACCCCGAGATCCGCGTCTGCCTCCTGACCGGCGCGGGCGGCTACTTCTGCGCCGGCATGGACCTCAAGACCGCGAACGAGAAGCCTCCGTCGGACAGCTTCGAGTCCGGCGAGTTCGACCCCTCGGTCATCAAGGGCCTGCTCAAGGGCTTCCGGCTGACCAAGCCGCTGATCGCCGCCGTCGAGGGCCCGGCCATCGCGGGCGGCACCGAGATCCTGCAGGGCACCGACATCCGCGTCGCGGGCGAGAGCGCCAGGTTCGGGGTGGCCGAAGCGAGGTGGTCCTTGTACCCGATGGGCGGGTCCGCCGTACGACTCCCCCGGCAGATCCCCTACACCGTCGCGGCCGAGCTGCTGCTGACCGGGCGCACGCTCCTCGCACCCGAGGCGAAGGAGCTCGGGCTGATCGGCCACGTCGTACCCGACGGCGAGGCGCTCGCGAAGGCCCACGAGCTGGCCGACCTGGTCGCCGCGAACGGGCCGCTCGCCGTACAGGCGATCCTCAAGACGATGCGCGACTCCGAGGGCAAGCACGAGGAGGACTGCTGGAAGGACGACGCCCGCGTCGGCGCCGCGGTCTTCTCCTCGGCCGACGCGAAGGAGGGGCCGCGGGCGTTCCTGGAGAAGCGGAAGCCGGAGTTCCAGGGGCGCTGACCCTTGGAGCTGACCCTTGGAAAGGCGCGAGGATCCGCGAGATACGTGACGCAGGACACATCCGGCGCTAGTGTCCGAGACGTGACCACCATTTCGCGCACGGTACGGGTCGGCGACTTCGCCCTCGGGCGCCTGAGGGCGCTCGCGATCTTCCTCGTCATCTGGGCCGGTGGGCTGCTGGCTCCGGCCGCCGTCCTCTGGATCTTCCAGAGCGCGACAGAGAACAACTTCTGGCACCCCTGGCCCGCGCTGCTCGCGATGGGCGTCTGGTGGTGCGTCGTGATGCTGCTCCTCGCGGCAGGGATCATCTGGGGTCGCCGCCACCTGACGCTGTCGAAGCCGTTCCGGGTCGGCCTCGGCCTGGTCGTGGCAGCGACCGGCATCGGCACGGTCTGCTACTACAACGCGCTCACCGACGCCTCGGCCGGCGCCTGGACCGGCCTGCTGATCCTGCTCGGCGCGGGCGCCTTCCTGCTCGGCGGCGTCGTCGACCTGTCGCTGGGCCCGTGGGAGACGCGCTACGACTCCCGCCACGTCACGCCCTGACCCGCCCGCCGGCACGGGTAATTCACTGGGTTCCCAGTGAATTACCCGGCTCTGACGCGAAACTTCACCTCAAGACACCACATTTCGGGCCACAAGTCGCGGGGACCCCTGTGGATGAACCGTCTTGTCCACAGCCGTGACACGAGCCTGTCTCAAAGGTCGGCACCGCAGCCTGGACTCGTGGCATGGACGAACTGCGGCTCCTGGCAACCACACGGCACTACTTTCTCCGCCGCGACGCGCTGCGTATCGGCGTGAGCGACGAGGTGCTCCATCGGGGTGTGAAGCGTGGACGTCTTGCCCGAATCCGTCAGGGCGCCTACTGCCACTTGGACATCTGGCGTGGCCTCGACGAGGGAGACCGATTCCTGGCGCGGTCGCTGGCGGCGTACGACCTGACCGACGGTGACATCGCGTTGTCGCACACATCGGCGTTGGCTCGCCTCGGATGCCCTCTCCACGGTGTCTCGCTCGACCGGGTCCACCTCACCTTTCGCGGCGCAGGAACCGCTCGCCTCGAGGCGGGCACCAGTCGACACTTCAACGGCAGCCCACCCGCTGTCTTCACGCGCCTCGACGATGTTTGGACCACCACGCCGTCGTGGACCGCGATCGGTGCCATGACGGTGATGCCCGTCGAGTCGTGTGTCGTCGCCGGCGACTGGCTCCTACATCACGATCTGACGACGGCCGAGGAGCTCTGGGACCTGAAGACCGGGCTGAACCACCATCCCAAGACCCGCCATCTCGAAGTCGCGCTCCGACTTCTGGACGGCAAGAGCGAGTCACCGGGCGAGTCGCGGTGTCGCTACCTCTTCTGGCTGCTCGGGCTACCCTGCCCGAAGCTTCAGTGGCCGATCCGGGACCGCAACGGCACCCTCATCGCAGTGACCGACTTCGCCTGGCCGGAGCACAACACCTACGGCGAGTTCGACGGCAAGATCAAGTACGGCCGGCTGCTCAAGCCCGGCCAGGAGCCGGGCGATGTCGTCTTCGATGAGAAGCGGCGCGAAGACGCGATCCGAAGGGTCACGTCAGGCACGGTCGTACGATGGACCTGGCAGGACATCGGCCCATACTCAGAGCCCGTCCGGCAGTTGAGAGGCATCCTCGGCCCCGCTGCATGACCCATCCTTTGGGGGATTGTCACGGGTCATGGCGCGAAACTTCACACCAACGCCCGGTAATTCACTGGGTTCCCAGTGAACCCGGATCCACCGATGAGGTTGCCGGTGTGAGCGTGGCGTAGGACGAGAATGCCCTTGCTGGGCGGGAGAATCGGAGTTCTCACACACACGATTCGACGCCGAGCAAAGGACACCTCGTAA
>WQZX01000145.1 GCA_009780515.1 Nocardioidaceae bacterium
CACTTCCCGCCCGAGCTGAAGCACCTCGGGCCGTTCAACGACCGCGGCGGCAGCGACGAGCTGCGTGCCCGGATCGACGCGGGCTCCGCGCAGCTGGTGCACACCGCCGGCCTCACGGGGCACGGCCCCGGCACCAGCATGGTGCCCGACCTGACGGAGCCGGGGAACTACTTCTTCTTCCACAACTCCTACAGCAGCGTGATCAACGAGGGCGGGTGGATCGGGTTCGGGATCGTGGTCGGGCTGCTGCTGGTCGCGATGCTCCACCTCACCCGGCTGGACCTGCGCCACCGGAACGGCTGGGTGGAGGCGGCGATCATCAGCTCGGCGGTCGTCGCGATCAACCTCGGCGAGGTGCTGCTCGAGCTGCCGACCGCGATCGCGATCGGCGCGGCGGCGTACCACCTCGGCCGGCCGGCGGCGAACGTCGACGAGGAGCGCGAGGAGCTGCGATGGCCGTTCTGACCTCCGTCGTCGTGCCCAGCCGCGGCGGGGCGGCGCGCCTCCCCCGGCTGCTCGACGCCCTCGTCGCGCAGCGCGACGCGGCGGTCGAGGCCGTAGTCGTGGTCGACGGCGACGTCGACGGGTCGGCCGCGACGGTCGCCCCATGGCGCGACCGGCTGGACCTCACCGTCGTGGTCCTGCCGGAGAACCGCGGCCGGCCCGCCGCCCTGAACGCCGGCTTCGCGGCCGCCCGCGGCGACGTCCTGGTGCGCTGCGACGACGACCTCGACCCGGCGCCCGACTTCGCGCTCCGCCACGCGACCGGCCACGCCGGCGCGACCGCCGGGGTGGTCGGCCTCGTGCGCAACGTCTTCCCCGCGACGCCGTACGCCCGCGCGTACGGCCACCACTGGGACGCCCTCCAGCGCGAGCACGCGTACGCCGCCTCACCCGCGACCCGGTGGCGCCACTGGGCCGCCAACGCCTCGGTGACCCGCGAGACGTGGCAGCGCATCGGCCCGTACGACGAGGGGTTCCGCCGCTACGGCTGGGAGGACGTCGACTGGGGCTACCGCCTGCACCTGGCCGGGATCCCGGTCGTGATCGACCCGGCGCTGGAGACGCCCCATCACCTCGCCGCGGTGACCTGCGAGGAGCGCGCCCGCCGTGCGTTCCACTCCGGCGCCGCCCGGCTGCGCTTCGAGCGCAAGCACGACCTCCCGACGTCCACCGCGCCGGACAGCGCGTGGGGACGGGCCGTCGAGCGTGCGGCGGCGTACCTGACCGAGGAGCGCGCCGCCGCGTGGGGACGACGGCTGGACCGTAGGGTCGGCCGGGTGCCCGCCCCGCTCGCCCGCAAGATCGTCGCGTTCCTGGTCGAGAGCGCGTCCGCGGCCGGCCACCGGCGGCCCGAGGGCGTGGGGACGACGTTCTGAGATGACCGCGACGTCCACGCGACCGCGGGTCGCGATCGCCCACGACTACCTGACCCAGCGCGGCGGCGCCGAGCGGGTGGTGCTGGCGATGCTGCGCGCGTTCCCGGACGCGACGATCCACACCACCCTCTACAACCCCGAGCGGACGTTCCCGGAGTTCCGCGACGCCCGGATCGTGACCACCGGGCTCGACCGCGTCGGCGCGCTGCGCCGCCACCATCGCGTGGCGCTGCCGTTCCTCGCGCCCGCCGTCAACCTGCACACCATCGACGCCGACGTGGTGCTGATGTCCAGCAGCGGCTGGTCCCACGGCTTCGCGACGACCGGCAAGCGGCTGGTCTACTGCTACAGCCCGGCCCGCTGGCTCTACCAGACCGACACCTACCTCGGCGCTCCCGCACGCAGCACCCCCACGGGCTGGGCGACGCTGGCGATGCGCCCCGCTCTGCGGCGGTGGGACCTGCGGATGGCGCGCCGGGCCGACCGCTACCTCGCGATCTCGCACGTCGTGCGCTACCGCATCCGCGAGACCTACGGCATCGACGCGGACGTCGTACCGGCTCCCCACCGCGGGCTCCCCGGCGGCTTCCGCGAGCCGTTGGACGAGCTGGCCGACTGGTCCGACGACGGCTACCATGTGCTGGTCAGCCGGCTGCTGCCCTACAAGAACGTCGGCGCCTGCGTCGAGGCGTTCCGCGGCCTGCCCGACGAGCGGCTGGTCATCGTCGGCGTCGGCCCGCTGGAGCCGGAGATCCGCGCCGCGCTGCCGCCGAACGCACGGCTCGTCTCGGACCTCCACGACGCGCAGCTGCAGTGGGTCTACGCCCATGCCTCGACCCTGATCGCGCCCAGCATAGAGGACTTCGGGCTCACCCCGCTCGAGGCCGGCGCGCACGGCGTACCGACGCTCGCGCTGCGGGGCGGCGGCTACCTCGACACCGTGGTCGAGGGCGAGACCGGCGCCTTCTTCGACACCCCCACCCCCGCCGCCATCACCGCCGCCGTCCGCGCGCGGGCCGCCCGCGCCTGGGACCCCGACCTCATCCGCGCCCAGGCCGACCGCTTCACCGAGGCCCGCTTCTCCGCCGCCCTCCACCGGTACGTCGACGAGCTGCTCGCCGACTCCTAGCCTCTTCTAGTACCACCGCTTCTTCCGGGCCGACGTCGCCTGGGCGGCGGCCTCGTCCTTGCGGGCCCGACGGTTCTTTCGCCTGTTGCCGGAGACCGGGCCGTAGTAGTTGTAGCTGCTGGCGTAATAGCCGTAGCCGTACCCGTAGCCGTACACGACCGCGCTCAGGCCCTTCATCGGCGCCTTGTTGACGACGGCGCCGAGCAGGTGGCCGCCGACCTGGGCGAGGCGCTGGGCGGAGAGCCGCGCCTGCTCCTTGTACGTCGACCCGACGGCCAGCACCAGCAGCGTCCCGTCGGCCAGGCCGCTGAGCAGCCCGGCGTCGGAGACGGGCAGCAGCGGCGGGGCGTCGAGGATGACCATGTATTCCTTGGTGAGCTCCTCGAGCAGCCGCTGCATGCGCTGCGAGCCGAGCAGCTCGCTCGGGTTGGGCGGGATCCGGCCGGCGGGGAGGACCCACAGGTTCGGCTCCCGCGTCTCCACGATGGCGTCCTCGACCGCGAGGTCGCCGGCGAGCACCTGCGTCAGGCCCACCTGGGCGTCGACGTCGAACAGCGTCGCCACGACCGGTCGGCGCAGGTCGCTGTCGAGCAGCAGGGTCTTCTGGCCGGCGGTCGCGAGCAGCCGCGCCAGGTTGGCCGAGATGGTCGACTTGCCCTCGCCGGGGTTGGCACTCGTGACGACGACCGACCGCGGCGGGTGGTCGACGTTGACGAAGCGCAGGTTCGTGCGCAGCTGCCGCAGCGCCTCGACCCCCGGACCGCGCGCCGAGGTGTCGAGACCGCCGTCCTGGCCGCGGTTGAGCGCCTTCATCATCGGTACGACGGCCAGCACCGC
Organism: Nocardioidaceae bacterium; assembly: GCA_009780515.1. Lineage (GTDB taxonomy): Bacteria > Actinomycetota > Actinomycetes > Propionibacteriales > Nocardioidaceae > Nocardioides. Next base: position 3,346 of record WQZX01000145.1, read on the forward strand.
CTTGCCGACGAGCTCCTCCACGTCGGCGGCGTAGCGGACCCGGCGGTCGAGCGAGCGCCTGGCCAGCGCGGCGACGTAGCCGAGCACCAGGCCGAGCAGCGCCCCGCCCAGCAGGTTGCGCTTGTAGTTCGGCGACGACGGGCTGGTCGGGAGCGAGGCGTCCTCCAGCGGCACGACCC
>WQZX01000146.1 GCA_009780515.1 Nocardioidaceae bacterium
ATGCTGCTGCTGGTGTGGCTCTTCGCCCGGAGCCTCGTGCGCACCCGCACGCGTCGCATGACGGCGGAGGTCCACTCGCGGTTGAGCCGCCTCGCGACCGACAACGAGCTGGACTACCGCTCCGGGCCGCTGCACCCCGACGACCTGGCGCCGTGGTCGGGATGGCGTGGCCTGTCGGTCGACCGCGTGCTCAGCACGCGGTCGGGGCGCCGCCTCGAGGTCGGCAACTACAACCTGCTGCTCGGCTCCGGCGGGATGCAGGTGGGCAGCGGGGGCAACACGCGCTACCGAGGCGGCTACGTCGCAGTCGGACTCGACCGGGCGGCCCCGACGGTCGTGCTCGACGAGCGCGGGACACGCCGTCCGTTCCTGGCCGGCCGCGCCCCGCGCAAGCAGCGGATGGACACCGGGACCGCGCTGGACAAGCACTTCCGGGTCTACAGCCCGCCGGAGACGCAGGACGTCGTACGACGCCTGCTGACCGGGGTGGCGGGTGAGCTGTCGAACGTCCGGCACATGAGCGTCGAGGTCCGCGACGGGTGGATCCTGTGCAGCTCGAGGCGCGAGCTGGTCACGCTCGATGCCGACACCTGGAGCTGGGTCGGCACGATCATGCGGGCGACGTCCAGGCTCGCCGACGCGCTCGAGGCCGACCCGCGTCCCTGACGCGTCAGCGCAGGGACTTGGAGTACCAGAGGTCGGAGTAGGGGCCGCCCGAGTGGGGTGCGCTCTCCGCGTAGCCGAGGGACTCGTACAGCCGCTGGGACTCGACCAGGTCGGCACGGGTGTCGAGCCGGAGACGGGTGAGGCCCATGTCGCGGGCCCGGCGCTCGACCTCGAGCATCAGGCGCCGCCCCAGGCCGCGGCGGCGGGCGGACTCGGCGACGGCAGCCGCCGGACCTCGCCGACGCCGTCGCTCTCTGGCACCCGCGCGAGCGCGATGCAGCCGCACACCTCGCCGGCCGACTCGTCGGTGGCCACCAGCAGCACGCCGTACGGCGGGACGAGGTCGTCGGTCGGGTGCTCGGCGAGCCCGGCGTCGATCTCGTCGGAGGTCGCCGGACGCTCGTAGTAGCGGTCGGCGACGTCGCGGATGTACGCGCGCATCGCCGCCCGGGCCGGCGCGGAGGTGGGCTCGACCGCAGCGATCGTGAGGTCGGCCATCCGTCCCTCACATGTCCTTGTATCGCTTGGCCGCGGCGAGCCGCTCCTGCAGCAGCGGTACGTCGACGCGGCGGGCGTTGCGAGGCGGCCAGCCGGTCTCGCCCTCGGCGACGTACAGGCCGGCGTACGCCGCGGTGTCGCGCTGGAAGCGCCAACCCTCGGACAGCGGCCCGACGTCGTACGCCGCGAAGCCGATGGCGTCGAGGACGCGGGTGACCTCGTCCTTCGCCTCGGTGTCGTCACCCGCGATCGGCAGGACGCTGCGGTCGGGGTCGTCGATAGGCCGGGCCAGGCGCTCGATGAACTCGAAGTAGATGTTGTTGAAGCACTTCACGACCTTCGAGCCGGGCAGGTGGCGCTGGACGAGCTCGGAGGTCGTCGTCGACTCCCGGTCGAGCTCGGCGACCTGGCCGTCACGCTGCGGGTAGTAGTTGATCGTGTCGATGACGACCTTGCCGCGCAGCGCGTCGACGGGGATGTCGTGGAGGCTCTTCAACGGCACGGTCGCGACGGCGAGGTCGCCGGCGGCGGCCGCCTCCTCGGCGGTCGCCGCGCGGGCGTGCTCGCCCAGCTCGGCGACGAGGTCGGCGAGCGTCTCGGGTCCGCGGCTGTTGCTCATCACCACGTCGTAGCCCGCACGCACGGCCAGCCGCGCGACGGTGCTGCCGATGTTGCCGCTTCCGATGAATCCGATGGTGGTCATGGATGCTCGGTAACCAGAACCGGCCCTCCGCATGCGGCCCGGGGCCGTCGACGCCCTGTCGCGGTAGCCTGGTCGCGGGTCGGTTCCCCACGCCGGCCCATCTCGGGAAAGAGGTAGGGCATGACCGACGACGTCTTCGGTGGCCTCATCGAGGCCTACCTTCGCGAGCCGACCGACGAGCACCGCCGCGCCGTGCGCGACGCTCTCGCATCACGCGGCAACTACGACCCGGAGCTGGCGGTCGACCGGCTCGCGGCGCCGTACGTCCACAACGAGGCGTACGCCGACCTGGTGCTCCGCCTGCTCGACCTGATGCCCGGCGCGATGCTGAGTCCTCTCACGCACCGCCTCCTCGGCGACGCGTACGAGCACCTCGGCGACATGGACGCGGCCCGCCGCCAGCGCACCCTCGCCGACCTCGCGGTCGGCGCTGTCCTCGCGAGCGGCGACGGCACCGCAGAGCGTCCGTGGGCCGTGTTGCGCGTCAGCGACGAGCACGACGCGGCCGAGGAGGTCGGCCGGTCGTCGCAGCACGTGCGCTACGAGGAGGCGGACGGTCGCCTGCTCGACGTGCACGAGTGCGACGACGGCAGCCTGGTGTGGTTCGACGTGAGCCTGCTGCAGGTGCCCGTCACGGCTTGAGGCCCTGGCTGATCAGCCACGGCTTGGGGTCGACGGCCGGGCCGCCGTGCGGGTGCACCTCGAGGTGGAGGTGCGGCCCGGTCGTGTTGCCGGTGTCCCCGACGAGCCCGATGACCTGACCCGGCTCGACGTGCTCGCCCGGATGCACCTCGAACGCCGACTGGTGGCAGAACCAGAGCACGGTGCCGCCGTCGAGGCGTACGACGGTGCGGTTGCCGTAGTCGCCCTCGTAGCCGGTCGAGACGACCGTGCCCTCGCCGATCGCGTGGATGGGCGTGCCGATCGGCGCGGCGAAGTCCAGACCCGTGTGGAAGGTGTGCCAGAGGCCGCTGACCTCGCCGAAGCCCGCTGTGAGCACGTAGTGCCGGACCGGCAGCACCATCGGCAGCGGATGCAGGGCGCGACGATGGATCTCGACGGGGCGGGGCACGGTCGGGGCGGCCGCGAGGCGCAGGTCCGTGCTCGGGGTGCCGGCGTCATCGGTGGTGACGGCGGCAGCGGCGATCGCCAGGCCGATCAGGCTCGGGGCGACCACGGCACGGCGCAGGGAGGTGCGGATGTTCATGGCTTCCTTCGGTGGGACTGGGGTACGACGGGTGCTTGCTGTTGCAAGCACGCCGGACCAGTGAGCCAAAGCGCTGGGCGCCGCCTCAAATCGGACGCATGTGAGCTTGTGGCCCGGCCCACCCGACTGGGTCACACCTCACGCTCAGTACCCCAACGATCTGGGAGCGAGGTCACACGGGCCGTCGAGGGGGCCCGAAGCGCCGGAGAACAGGACGAAGGTCCCGGTAACGCCGACCGATCGGCCACGTTGAGAGGGGCATGAACGCAACGGCCCGCATCCCGCAGGCGACGCTCCGCGACGAGTGGACCGTCGCCGTCACGCAGCGCTGGGCTCGTGCGTTCACCGCCTCGACGACCGTCTCCCGCGCGAGTGGGGCCGCGGACCGGACGGTCGCGGAGCCGGCGCGGCGGGGGTCCGCGCCGGCCGAGGCGGCCCAG
>WQZX01000147.1 GCA_009780515.1 Nocardioidaceae bacterium
ATCAACTACCGCACGCTCAAGCCCGAGCGTGACGGCCTCTTCTGCGAGAAGATCTTCGGTCCCACCCGGGACTGGGAGTGCTACTGCGGCAAGTACAAGCGCGTGCGCTTCAAGGGCATCATCTGCGAGCGGTGTGGCGTCGAGGTCACCCGCTCCAAGGTGCGCCGTGAGCGCATGGGTCACATCGAGCTCGCCGCTCCGGTGACCCACATCTGGTACTTCAAGGGCGTCCCGTCCCGCCTGGGCTACCTGCTCGACCTCGCTCCGAAGGACCTCGAGAAGGTCATCTACTTCGCGGCGTACATGATCACCTCGGTCGACGAGGAGGCGCGTCACCGCGACCTCTCCTCGCTCGAGTCGAAGATCGGTCTGCAGCGCAAGTCCATCGAGGACCGTCTCGCGACGACCATCAACGACCGCTCCAAGAAGCTCGAGGACGACCTCGCGACCCTCGAGGCCGAGGGTGCCAAGTCCGACCAGAAGCGCAAGGTCAAGGACGGCGCCGAGCGGGAGATGAACCAGGTCCGCAAGCGCTTCGAGACCGAGCTCAACCGTCTCGAGGAGGTCTGGGACACCTTCAAGAACCTCAAGGTCCAAGACCTCATGGGCGACGAGATCCTCTACCGCGAGATGAAGACCTGGTTCGGCAAGTACTTCGAGGGCCACATGGGCGCCACGGCGATCCAGAAGCGCCTCCAGGACTTCGACATCGAGGCCGAGGTCGAGAACCTCCGCGAGACCATCGCCACCGGCAAGGGCCAGCGCAAGGTCCGCGCGCTCAAGCGCCTCAAGGTCGTCGACGCGTTCCGCAAGACCGGCAACCAGCCGATCGGCATGGTGCTCGACGCCGTACCCGTCATCCCGCCGGACCTGCGCCCGATGGTGCAGCTGGACGGTGGCCGCTTCGCGACCTCCGACCTCAACGACCTGTACCGCCGCGTGATCAACCGCAACAACCGACTCAAGCGACTGCTCGACCTCGGTGCGCCGGAGATCATCGTCAACAACGAGAAGCGGATGCTCCAGGAGGCCGTCGACTCGCTGTTCGACAACGGCCGCCGTGGTCGTCCCGTCACCGGCCCGGGCAACCGGCCGCTGAAGTCGCTGTCCGACATGCTCAAGGGCAAGCAGGGTCGCTTCCGCCAGAACCTGCTCGGCAAGCGCGTGGACTACTCGGGCCGCTCGGTCATCGTCTCCGGGCCGCAGCTCAAGCTGCACCAGTGCGGTCTGCCGAAGCAGATGGCGATCGAGCTGTTCAAGCCGTTCGTCATGAAGCGCCTGGTCGACCTCAGCCACGCCCAGAACATCAAGTCCGCCAAGCGGATGGTCGAGCGCGGCGTACGTCGCGAGGTCTGGGACGTGCTGGAGGAGGTCATCGCCGAGCACCCGGTCCTGCTGAACCGTGCGCCGACGCTGCACCGCCTCGGCATCCAGGCCTTCGAGCCGCAGCTGGTCGAGGGCAAGGCGATCCAGCTGCACCCGCTGGTCTGCAGCGCGTTCAACGCCGACTTCGACGGTGACCAGATGGCGGTCCACCTGCCGCTGTCCGCCGAGGCCCAGGCCGAGGCGCGGATCCTGATGCTGTCGACGAACAACATCCTGAAGCCGTCCGACGGCCGACCGGTGACCATGCCGACCCAGGACATGATCATCGGCCTGTTCTTCCTCACCTCCGACCGCGTCGACCAGCCCGGTGAGGGTCGCTCGTTCGCGTCGCCGGCCGAGGCGATCATGGCCTACGACCGTGGCGAGATCACCCTGCAGAGCAAGGTCAAGATCCGCTTCGACGACGTGCTGGTCGAGGGCGTCGAGCCGGGGCAGCCGGTCTCTGTGGAGACCACGCTGGGCCGGGCGATCTTCAACGACGCTCTGCCGATCGACTACCCCTTCGTCAACTACGAGGTGGGCAAGAAGCAGCTCGGCGTCATCGTCAACGACCTCGCCGAGCGCTACAGCAAGGTCGTCGTGGCGGCGTCGCTGGACGCGCTCAAGGACAACGGCTTCCACTGGGCGACCCGCTCCGGTGTCACGGTGTCGATCGACGACGTGATCACCCCGGCGAACAAGCCCGAGATCCTGGCCGCCTTCGAGGACAAGGCAGCCAAGATCCAGAAGCAGTTCGAGCGGGGTCTGGTGACCGACGAGGAGCGCCGCCAGGAGCTCATCGAGATCTGGACCGAGGCCGGTGCCGAGGTCGGCAAGGCGATGCGCAGCGCGTTCGCCGAGGCGCCGACCAACCCGATCTACATGCAGGTCTACTCGGGTGCCTCCGGCAACTTCAACCAGATCGGTCAGGTCGGCGCCATGCGCGGCCTGGTGGCCAACCCGAAGGGCGAGATCATCCCGCGCCCGATCAAGGCGAACTTCCGTGAGGGCCTCTCGGTCCTGGAGTACTTCATCTCCACCCACGGTGCTCGCAAGGGTCTGGCCGACACCGCTCTGCGTACGGCGGACTCCGGCTACCTCACCCGTCGTCTGGTCGACGTGTCGCAGGACGTCATCATCCGTGAGGACGACTGCGGCACCGAGCGCGGTCTGCCCAAGGTCATCGGTCGCAGCGAGAACGGCGTCGTGATCAAGGACGACAACGCCGAGACCGCGGCGTACGCCCGGACCGCGGCGACCGACGTCGAGCACCCCGAGACCAGCGAGGTGCTGGTCCGGGCCGGCGAGGACCTCGGCGACGTGGTCATCGACCAGCTCATCGCGGCCGGCATCGAGGAGGTCGCGGTCCGCTCGGTCCTGACCTGCGAGGCCCGCACCGGAACCTGCGCCAAGTGCTACGGCCGCTCGCTGGCCACCGGCAAGCTCGTCGACATCGGTGAGGCGGTCGGCATCATCGCCGCCCAGTCCATCGGTGAGCCGGGCACGCAGCTGACGATGCGTACCTTCCACACCGGTGGTGTGGCCTCCGCCGACGACATCACGCAGGGTCTGCCCCGCGTGGTCGAGCTCTTCGAGGCCCGCACCCCGAAGGGTGTCTCCCCGATCTCCGAGGCCGCCGGCCGGGTGCAGATCGAGGAGACCGACAAGGCCCGCAAGGTCCTGGTCACGCCCGACGACGGCGGCGAGGTGCAGGAGTACCCCGTCTCCCGCCGCTCGAAGCTGCTGGTGGCTGACGGCGACCACATCGAGGTCGGCCAGATGCTCACCGTCGGTACCCCGGACCCGAAGGAGGTGCTGCGCATCCTCGGCGTCCGTCGTACCCAGCAGCACCTCGTCGACGAGGTCCAGGAGGTCTACCGGTCGCAGGGTGTGTCGATCCACGACAAGCACATCGAGATCATCGTGCGGCAGATGCTGCGCCGGATCACGGTGCTCGAGTCCGGTGACACCAACCTGCTCCCGTCCGACCTGGTCGACCGCGTCCAGTTCGAGTCCGAGAACCGTCGGGTCGTCTCCGAGGGCGGCAAGCCGGCCTCGGGTCGTCCGGAGCTGATGGGCAT
>WQZX01000148.1 GCA_009780515.1 Nocardioidaceae bacterium
GGGGCCGTCGCGAGCGTCGCGATGTGCGTGCGCCGGCAAGGCGCCGATGCGCTGGCAGACTGGACGTCTTTCGAGCATCGGCAACGCCGCCGGAGTGCGTACAGCGCGGCGCGCAGCAGGCCGAGGCTTTACCAACACGGCCTAGTCTCGGCGACATGAGCGACGACCTCCTCGACCGCGCCCGCGCCTGGATGGCCGAGGACCCCGACCCGGTCACGCGGGCCGAGCTCGGGGAGCTCGTCGACCGCGGCGACGCCGACGCGCTGCGCGAGCTGGCCGACCGCTTCCGCGGCCCGCTGGTGTTCGGCACGGCCGGGCTGCGAGGCCGGCTCGGCGCCGGCCCGAACCGGATGAACCGGGTCGTCGTGATCCGCGCCGCGGCCGGACTGGCGGCGTACCTCCTCGACGGGGGCGCGGCGCCGGGCTCCCCCATCGTCATCGGGTACGACGCCCGCCACAACTCGGCCGTCTTCGCACATGACACCGCGGAGGTGATGGCCGGGGCCGGCCTCCGGCCGCTGCTGCTCCCCCGCGCGCTGCCAACGCCGGTGCTGGCGTACGCGATCCGGGACCTGGACTGCGTGGCCGGGGTGATGGTCACGGCGAGCCACAACCCACCGCAGGACAACGGCTACAAGGTCTACCTCGGCGACGGGACCCAGATCGTGCCGCCGGCGGACGAGGGGATCGCCGAGCGGATCGCGGCCGTCGGGCCGCTGGTCGCTGTGTCCCGCACGGCTGTCGGCGACGAGGTCGTGCTCGGCGAGCAGGTCGTCGACCGCTACCTCGACGCACTGGCCTCGGTCGTGCCCGCGGGCTCGACGGACCTGCGCATCGTCTACACGCCGATGCACGGGGTGGGCGGCGCGGTGATGGAGGCGGCCTTCACGCGGGCCGGCTTCCGCGACGTGACGGTCGTGCCGCAGCAGGCCGAGCCGGACGCCGACTTCCCGACCGTGGCCTTCCCCAACCCCGAGGAGCCGGGCGCGATGGACCTCGCGCTGTCGCTTGCCCGGGAGCGGGACGCGGACGTCGTCATCGCCAACGACCCCGACGCGGACCGGTGCGCGGTCGGAGTGCCGGTGGTCTCGACAGGCTCGACCGGCCTCGAGGACGCGGTCACCGGCGCCGGATGGCGGATGCTGCGCGGCGACGAGGTCGGCGCCCTGCTCGGCGAGTGGCTGCTGCGCACGGGCCGCACCGGCACCTACGCCACCTCGATCGTGTCGTCGTCGCTGCTGCTGACCCAGGCGGCGGCGTACGGGCAGGAGGCGGTGGAGACGCTCACCGGGTTCAAGTGGATCGGGCGGCTGCCCGGCCTGGCGTTCGGCTACGAGGAGGCGCTGGGCTACTGCGTCGACCCCGATCACGTCGCCGACAAGGACGGCGTGTCCGCCGCGCTCGCGGTCTGCGCGATGGCGGCCGCCGCCCGGGCTGAGGGACGCACGCTTCTCGACGAGCTCGACGACATCGCGCTGCGCTACGGGCTGTACGCCACCGACCAGCTCTCGGTCCGGGTCACCGACCTGTCCGAGATCTCGGCGGCGATGGACCGTCTCCGCTCGACTCCCGCGATCCGGCTGGGCGGGCGGGCGGTGGAGTCGATCGAGGACCTCGCGGCCGGCACCGCCGGCCTGCCTCCCACCGACGGCCTGCGCTACCGGCTCGCGGGGCACGGGCGGGTCGTCGTACGGCCGAGCGGGACCGAGCCCAAGCTGAAGTGCTACCTCGAGGTCGTCGTACCGATCGGTGCCGGAGGCGACGTCGAGGCGGCGCGCGCGGCGGCGACAGAGGAGCTCGCGGCGCTGAAGGCGGACGTGGCCGCCGCTGCCGGGATCGAGCTGTAGCTACAGCACCACCGCGCCGACCAGCGCGGCCACCACGACCACGGCCCACGACGGGACCCGCCACTGCGTCAGCGCCACGAACGCGGCGATGGCCACCGCCAGCGCGCGGACCGACGGGATGCCCTCGGTGAAGACGGGGTCGTAGAGCGCGGCCGCGAGCAGGCCCACCACACCCGCGTTGACGCCCATCAGCGCGCAGCGAGCGGTCGCGGAGTGACGCAGCGACTGCCAGAACGGCAGCGCGCCCACGATCGCGAGGCCGGCGGGCAGGAAGATGCCGAGGAGAGCGACGGCCGCGCCCTCGACACCCGAGGGGCTGCCCCGGTCGACGGTGCCGAGGAAGGCCGAGAAGGTGAAGAGCGGTCCGGGCACCGCCTGCGCGGCGCCGTAGCCCGCGAGGAAGTCGTCGTGTCCGACCATGCCGTGCCCGACCACCTGCGCCTGGAGCAGCGGCAGCACGACGTGCCCGCCGCCGAACACCAGCGCACCGGCGCGGTAGAAGACGCCGAACAGGTGCAGCACGTCGACCGACGCGACCAGCGGCAGCACCACGAGCAACGCGCCGTACGACGCCAGCGCGATCACCGAGACCGCGCGCGACACCCGCACGGTGAACGCCGGCACGTCGCCGTCGTCGGTGTCCGGCGGATCCGCCGGACCGGCCGGCTCGGCGAGGTCGCGGAGGAACAGGAGGCCCACCACACCGGTCGCCACGATCACCCCGACCTGGACCAGCGGGCTGCCGACCAGCAGCGCGGTGATCGCCGCGGCGGCCGCGATCGTGGCTCGCCTGCGGTCGGGCGTCAGCGTCCGGGCCATGCCCAGCACCGCCTGCGCGACGACCGCCACGGCTGCGGCCTTGAGCCCGTCGATCCAGCCCGCGCCGGAGATGTCGCCGTAGCGGCTCACGGCGTACCCGAAGGCCACCAGCAGCACCGCGGACGGGAGCGTGAACCCGACCCAGGCGGCGAGCAGGCCGAGGTAGCCCGCCCGCTGCAACCCGAGCGCCATGCCTACCTGGCTGGACGCGGGCCCGGGCAGGAACTGGCAGAGGCCGACCACGTCGGCGTACGCCTTCTCGGTCAGCCAGCGGCGTCGTACGACGAACGCCTCCCGGAAGTAGCCGAGATGCGCGACCGGTCCGCCGAAGGAGGTGAGCCCGAGCCGCAGGAACGCCCGGAAGACCTCGCCGGGGGTGCCGGGGTGCCGGCGGGCCGTGTCGGTCGCGTCGGCGGGTCCGGCCATCACAGCAGGAACAGTAGTGCCGCCGTAGGCCGCGTTGGTAAAGCCGGGGCCGTCGCGAGCGTCGCGATGTGCGTGCGCCGGCAAGGCGCCGATGCGCTGGCAGACTGGACGTCTTTCGAGCATCGGCAACGCCGCCGGAGTGCGTACA
>WQZX01000149.1 GCA_009780515.1 Nocardioidaceae bacterium
ATGCGGAGGTCGGCGCCGGAGACCGGGACGACCTTGTCGGGCCGGGCGTCGGCCCAGGCGTGGCGGTCCCAGGTCTGGCGGATGGTGGGCCCGGGCTCCTCGCCGGGATGGTCGCGCCGCCACGTCGCCTCGTATCGATCGATGTTCGCCTCGATCTGCCGCGACCGCGGGCTGAACGCTCCGGTGTAGCCGGCCAGCTGCGTGACCTCGCCGGTCTCGGGATCGAGGTCGTAGCCGTGGTCCGCGAGTGCCGCCCGGAACTCGGGGTTGGTCATCACGGCCGCGTGCCCGATCCCGTTGATCGCCTCCAGGCTGTCGCGCACTCCGACGGTGTGCAGTCCCCGCCACTGGCCGGCCGCGAAGACCCGTGAATTGATCTGGAGATGAAGGTGCCGGTGGGGGTCCCCGGCCCGTGAGGTGAAGTGGCGTACGACGGCCGCTTCGATCTGCTCCACGGGGATCTGCACCTGCCGGCCTCGTGGACCGACGCGCGTCGTCGAGTGCGAGGCCAGCCAGCCGATGATCTGCTCGGCGGCCGCCATCTGCGCGGCGTCGTACGCCTCGGCGATCTCGGGATGCAGCGCCGCCGCGAGCGACCAGGTCTTCGGCCCGTTGACGGTGACCTCGACGAACCGCACCGCATGTTCGTCCTCCAGCAGCCGACCCTTCGCGCCTCCGGTCTCGACGTCGTAGCCGGCGACCCACTGCTCGTAGGTCTCACCGTCCATGTCGGCTCGACGCTCGATGCCGTCCGGGGTCGCCACCATGCGCATTGCGATGCCGCTGCCCTCGGCAAGGTAGTAGTCGTCCGCGCGCGAGCGATCGGCCTCGACGTAGTGCCGGGCCGCCGCTGCCGCTCCGCGGTAGACCTTCATCCCACCGTGCACCCGAATCGGGCCTCCCTCAACAACCATCGACAACCATGAAACCGCAGGTCAAACGCCTCTTTGATGCCTCCGGCGTTACCGAATTTCGTAGCATGCGTGCCGCTCCGGAAGGAGGTGGGGAGAGGGCTGCGAGGGGGCGAAGTGAGGAGCCAGCGATGGTTGTTGATGAGGGCTGAGGGCGGGATCGGTAGAGGCAGGAGGATTGGATGGTGGAGTGGGTCAGGTTGGATGGAGGACGCTGGATCTAGGATCGCGCCGTGAACGGTGAGCAATCCCTATTCGACGACGATGAGCCCGAGGTCTCCGTCGTAGAGGATCGAAAGCCGTCGATGATCGCCGAATGGCAGATCGAGCTCCTTCGAACGGCGTTGGACGCGCGAGGACTCGAAACCATGGACGAGCGTCAGCAAGCCATTGAGGAGGCCGCCGAACGGCCCGTCGAGTCGCTTCGCGCGCTCACTCACGACGACGCGCTGCGCGTTGCTCTCGCAGCTCGGCCAAGTGTCTGTCACCAAGTCCAGTGCGCGCTCGGCTTGGGATCTGAACCGCCCCGGCGTGTCCGGAGACTTTCTAGTTTGAGACTCCAGCTGTTGCTGGGGTCTGGTGGTGAGCGTAGTGAGCGGCCTCTGCCTCGATGGGTGTGAGGTCGTCGCAGTACTCATGGGGCCGGCGGTGGTTGTACCAGTCGACCCACTCGGCGGTGGCGATCTCGAGGTCGTCGAGGCCCTTCCACGGTCGCTGCTTCTTGACCAGTTCGGTCTTGTAGAGCCCGATGGTCGACTCGGCTAGAGCAGTCATACGACGAGCCCACGGCGCCGGTCGAGGGCTTGATCCCGGCGCTGTCGAGCTTCTCGGAGTAGGCCACGGACAGGTACTGGACTCCGTGGTCGTGATGTGCGATCAGACCGGCCAGGTCTCGGCCTTCGCGGCCGCGGGTCCAGATCGCCTGGTCGACGGCGTCGACGACGAGCTGGCTGGTCATCGTGGTCGCCACCGACCAGCCCAGGATCCGCCGGGCGTAGGCGTCGATCACGAACGCGGTGTAGCACCAGCCCGACCACGTCGAGCAGTAGGTGAAGTCCGCGACCCAGAGCCGATCCGGTGCCAGCGGCCGGAAGTTCCGGTCGACCAGGTCGGCCGGCTTCGGGGCCTTCGGGTCGCTGATCGTGGTCCGCTTGACCTTCCCACGCACCGCACCGGCCAGCCCCAGTTCGCCCATCAGCCGCTCGATGGTGCAGCGCGCGATCGGCGGCGCACCGGCCGGGCGTTCGCGGTTCAGCGACAGCCAGACCTTCCGTGCCCCGTAGACGCCGTAGTTCGCAGCATGGACTGCGGCGACCTTCGGCTTGAGGTCCTCGTCTCGCTGTTCGCGGGCCGTGGGCTTGCGGCCACTGGCAGCTCGGTGTTCGTAGTAGGTCGCGGGGGCGATCTTGGCGCCCAGCTCGGTGAGCTGGTCGCAGATCGACTCGACACCCCATCGCAGACCATCGTCGTGGCAGATACCGACGTGCTCGTCGATGTAGGCCACGATCAGCGCTGTGGCCGGTCGAGTTCGGCTGCGAAGAAAACCGACGCGCTCTTGAGGATCGCGTTGGCCCGCCTCAACTCGGCGTTCTCCCGCTTCAACCGCTTCAGCTCGGCCGACTCCTCGGACGTGACGCCGGGCCGCTTGCCGGCATCGACCTCGGCCTGGCGGCACCACTTCCGGATCGTCTCCGGCGTCCCGACACCGAGCAGCTCGGCAACCTTGGTCATCGCCGCCCACTCCGACTCGTGATCGGCCCGGACCTCAGCGACCATCCGGACCGCCCGCTCACGCAGCTCGGCCGGATACCTCTTCGAACTCCCTGACATGACTCCATCCTTCCCAAGGAACGGAGTCTCCGGACTTGCCGGGGCGGTTCAGTGGGACGCGAGTTCATGTTCTTTAGTCGAGGACTCCGCGTGCCAGACCGCCATGTCATGCGCGACGAGGGCGTCTGGGTTCCGGCGGGCGCTACAGCAGCGAACTAAATCGGGTCTGCTGGGACGTTCCGGTGCGGACGTGGCGCACAGACACTCCGCTAAAGAACGGTGGGTATCGGGCTGTGCAAGTACCTGGTTCCAAGAAGCCTGACAGATTCACCCCGGATCCACCGATGAGGTTGCCGGTGTGAGCGTGGCGTAGGACGAGAATGCCCTTGCTGGGCGGGAGAATCGGAGTTCTCACACACACGATTCGACGCCGAGCAAAGGACACCTCGTAA
>WQZX01000150.1 GCA_009780515.1 Nocardioidaceae bacterium
AGGACGGGCCGGTCGTCGTCGAGGGCGGCTGGGAGTACTGGCCCGGCCGGCCGATGGGCGAGCCGTGGACCGGCGTGGCCGCGATCGAGCCCACCGGCCCGGCCGACGTACCGGTCGCCGCCGTCCGGCTGCCCTGGACCTGGGCCACCGAGACACCGACCGCCGGCCTGCCGATGCTCTCCGACGCAGCCGATCGGCAGGCCCGCCGTCATCTCGACCGGGTCGGGGCCGACGTCGGGCTCTGGCTCGACCACCGCGGCGCCCTCTGCGCCTCGACCGCCGGCGCCGTCCTGGTGCGGGCGGCCGACGGCGCGTGGCTCCGCCCCGACGACGCGTCCGCCCCTCCCAGCAGCTGGGCCTACGAACAGGCATGCGAGGCGGTCGCCGCCCGTCGTACGACGCTGGACGGGGCGGTCCTCGCCTCGGCCTCGATCATCCGCGTGGTCGACGAGCTGGGCGGGCTGCTGCGGATCGTGTGAGCGGTGGGCGATCGGGTACCGCAGAGGTGAGCCGACCTGGCTCGATGCTGCCGCGAGCGCGGCAGCCCTGATCTCCCGGAAGGGAGTGAATCCCATGCCTGTGACATCCACCCGCGGCCGGTTGACCAAGGCCCAGCGTGCGGCCCGCACCGACGAGCTGGTCGCCTGTCTGTCCGACTGCCCGGACCGCGAGCGCTGTCGCCAGCTGCGCTCCGACCTCGTCGTCGTCAACTGCGGCGTCGCCGAGGCGGTCGCCCGCCGCTACCGCCGTCGCGGCATCGACGACGACGACCTGACCCAGACGGCCTACGAGGGCCTGGTCAAGGCCGTCGACCGCTTCGACCCGGCCCGCCGTCGCAACCTGCTCAGCTACGCCGTACCGGTGATGCGCGGCGAGATCCAGCGCTACTTCCGCGACCACGGCTGGATGGTGCGGCCGACCCGCTCGGTCCAGGAGCTGCAGTGGCGCATCAACCAGACCGTGGACGCGCTCGAGGCGGAGCTCGGGCGCGAGCCGACCGACGCCGAGGTCATCGAACGGCTCGAGGTCAGCCCGTCGGCGTACCGGGAGGCGCTGGCGGCGTTCGGCTGCTTCCAGCCGACCTCCCTGGACCGGCCGGTCCGCAGCGACTCCACGCGCACGCTCGGCCAGGTCGTCACCGACACCGAGGACCCGAGCCAGAGCACCGACGCCGCCCTCGTGGTCGGCGACGCGCTCCGGACGCTCCCCCAGCAGGACCGCCGCCTGCTGCAGCTGAGGTACGTCGACGAGCTCACCCAGTCCGAGATCGGCGACCGGATGGGCATGACCCAGATGAAGGTCTCCCGGCACCTGAGCAGGCTCCTCGACCGCCTCGAGCACGTCATCGGCGAGTACGACGGCCTGGGCCAGGCCGTCTGACCAGCCGGCCCGGCCGCCGCGTCAGCCGAGCCGCGAGTTGGGCTGGAACGTCGGACGGCGGTCGGCGTCCTCGGCGCTCGGACGCACGAACTCGAAGGCCGCTGTCGACGCCAGCACCCAGCCGGGATCGGCGGCGGGCAGCCGCCGCAGGTCCTCGGCGCAGCCGCTGTGCAGCGGCGGGCAGTGGAAGGCGTTGCGGTCGTCCTCGGCCGGCGTGCCGACGAAGGCGATCGGTCGGCCCAGCGGCTCGCCGCAGACCCCGCAGATCCGGCTGAGCGCGCACTGGATCACGCGGGCGCGGTCGAGGCCGCCGATGCCGGCGTACCCGTCGGGCCGACCGACCTCGGTCCACGCGAACGGTGCGCTGACGTCGGCGCGGGCCGGGATCACGACCGTGCCCGGTAGTAGCTGCCCGTCTCCGTACGACGGATCGGCCGCTCGCTGTCCTTGCGCCGGCCGTGCGGCACCTCCATCTCGCTGACCTCGTGCTTGTCGGCGGAGGTGAACCTGTTCGGCAGCGAGAGCTTCATGATCGTGCGCAGCGTCTGGCCGTACTGCTTGTGCAGGGGGCCGGTCGTGTAGGGCAGGTCGTACTTCTCGCACAGCGCACGCACCCGCTCGGAGATCTGCGCGTAGCGGTTGCTCGGCAGGTCCGGGTAGAGGTGGTGCTCGATCTGGAAGCCCAGGTTGCCGGAGAGGATGTGCAGCAGCGGGCCGCCCTTGAAGTTGGCGGAGCCGAGCATCTGGCGGAGGTACCACTCCGCGCGGGTCTCGTCCTCGAGCTCCTCCTCGGTGAAGACCAGTGCACCGTCGGGGAAGTGGCCGCAGAAGATGATCGTGTAGGACCAGACGTTGCGGATGAGGTTGGCCGTGGCGTTGGCCACCAGCGTCCTCTTCCAGTTGCGTCCCGACATGGCCGGGTAGACGACGTAGTCCTTGAGCACCTGGTTGCGACCCTTGCGCCAGATCTGCTTGAGCTGGCGCTTCATCTCCTTCGGGTCCTTCTCGCGCTTGCGGATCGCCTCGATGTCGAGGTCGTGCAGCGAGACGCCCCACTGGAACAGCCCCGCGAGCAGGGCGTTGTAGATCGGCTGGCCCAGGTTGGCCGAGCTCCACTTCTGCTCGCGCGCCATCCGCAGGATGCCATAGCCGATGTCGTTGTCGTGGCCGAGCACGTTGGTGAACTGGTGGTGCACGTAGTTGTGGCTGTGCTTCCACTGCTCGGCCGGCTGCGCGGTGTCCCACTCCCAGTTGGAGGAGTGGATCTCGGGGTCGTTCATCCAGTCCCA
>WQZX01000151.1 GCA_009780515.1 Nocardioidaceae bacterium
CCGTCGGGTCGTCTCCGAGGGCGGCAAGCCGGCCTCGGGTCGTCCGGAGCTGATGGGCATCACCAAGGCCTCGCTCGCCACCGAGTCGTGGCTCTCGGCGGCCTCCTTCCAGGAGACCACCCGGGTGCTCACCGACGCGGCGATCAACGGCCGCTCCGACAGCCTGCGCGGGCTGAAGGAGAACGTGATCATCGGAAAGCTGATCCCGGCCGGCACCGGTCTGGAGCGCTACCGCAACATCCGTGTCGAGCCGACCGAGGAGGCCCGCCAGGCGGCGTACGCCGTCACGGGCTACGAGGCCTACGACTACGAGTTCGGTGGCGGCCAGGCAGTGGCGCTGGACGACTTCGACTTCGGTTCCTACCAGAGTTGAGGACGAGGTCCTCGGCCCTGATGTGAGGAACCGGATCGAGGAGTAACGAAGGCCCCCGCGAGCTTGCTCGCAGGGGCCTTCGCCGTATCGAGATGCAGCCGGGCCGCGTGGGAGAGTCGTTGGTCTCGACCCGCCGCCCGCTGGCGCTCGCGGCTGCTCGACCAACGACGGGCCGGCCCGGCCGCCGCCGGACCGCCCGTGTGCGGCGCTCGGAACGGGGTACGGGAATGTGACCCATCGGACACGGAGGCGAAGCATGACGGACGAGCGCCGAGGCGACGCATCGGAGGAGAAGGTCGGGCTGGACGGCTCGACCCTGGAGGAGATCGAGCGCGACCGCGAGGAGCGCTGGGCGCCGGAGAACCGCCCCGAGAACGCCCAGGTCGACAACACCGACTGGGTCGACGAGGAGGCCGGGGGCGGCGGCTCCTCGGACGGGGAGGCCGGAGGATCCGGCTCGGGCTCGGGCTCGGGCTCGGGCTCGGCCTCGGACGCGCTGGCGTCGGCCGGCACCTCGAAGGACTCCGACGAGGACAAGGTCGGGCTGGACGGGTCGCCGCTGGAGGAGATCGAGCGCGACCGCGAGGAGCGCTGGGCGCCGGAGAACCGGCCCGAGAACGCCGAGGTCGACAACACCCACCGCACCTTCGACGCCGAGAAGGCGATGTTCACCGACGAGGACGGCTACGAGGACGCGCCGAAGAAGTTCCCGCCCGTCAGCGAGCAGGGCGCTTGAGAGATCCCCGCACCGGGGACAGGGTGGAGACATGGACCCCAAGGCTCTGCTCAGCGGCGACCAGGTCGCCGAGATGGATCTGCCCGACTGGCGCTCGATGTACGGCGCCCTCGAGGCGCGGTTCGCCACCGGCGACTTCGCGACGGGGCTGCGGTTGGTCGAGCGGATCGGCGCGGCCGCGGAGGCGGCCAACCACCACCCGGACGTGACGCTGACCTATCCGAGCGTGCACGTCCTGCTGACCAGCCACGACGTCGGCGGCAAGACCCAGCGCGACGTGGACCTGGCCCGGCAGATCAGCGGCTTCGCGGCCGAGATGGGCGTCGAGGCGCAGCCCGCGTCGGTGCAACGGGCCGAGATCGGGCTGGACACGGCCGACCGCGAGGAGATCAAGCCGTTCTGGAAGGCCGTGCTGGCCATGGAGGACGACCCCCGCGACGACGACGCGATCATCGACCCCGACGGCGTGACGCCGACGCTGTGGTTCCAGGAGACCGACCCGCACGAGGAGCCGCGGCAGCGCTTCCACCTCGACCTGCGGGTGCCGCCGGAGGTCGCCCGGGAGCGGATCGAGGCCGCGGTCGCCGCCGGCGGAAGGGTCGTCGACGACGGACCGGCCCCGCGCTTCGTCGTACTGGCCGATGCGCAGGGCAACAAGGTCTGCGTCTGCACCCACGTCGGACGCAGCCACTGATCTTCGGCGGGCTCGCAACCAATCGGCCCCTGGCCGCATCGAACAGGGCATGAACAAGACACTGAGCACCCTGGGCGCCGGCCTCGTCGCCGCATCCGCGCTGATCGTCTCCGCCTCCACCGGTACGGCGAAGGCGGCCGCCACCCCGCAGTGCGGCAACGCCGACCTGCACGCGAGCATCCGGCACGCCGACGCCGCCGCCGGCCACGAGTACTTCCGCCTCGTCCTCACCAACGTGTCGGGTCACAGCTGCCGCACTGGCGGCTTCGGGGGCCTGTCCTTCGTCGGGCACGGCAACGGCACCCAGGTCGGCGCCGCCGCGGACCGCGAGGGCCGGGCCAGGTCGCTGACCGTCGCGCCCGGCCACCGCGTCGTCAGCCTGGTCACGCAGACCGACTGGGGCGTCTACGACAAGAGCGAGTGCCGCCCGACGCACGTCGACGGCTACCGCGTCTACGTGCCGAACGCGACCAGGTCGCAGTTCATCCGGTCCCCGCAGACCGCCTGTGCCAGCACCAAGGTCCACCTGCTCAGCCACGGCGCCTTCCACCGGCCCTGAGCCGGGTCGGGCTAGTGACGCGTGTCAGAAATCATTGAACGGTTGGCCCACGCGGTGCACGCACCTCGCCGCGTTGGCCGCACTCGACAGACACCCGGTATGCCGTCGTGCAGCCGCCTCGCGATGCACGCACCCCGCGCACGCCAACCGTCCAAGCATTTCCGACTCATACCGTCTAGCCTCGCGGCATGCCGAGCGCGGAGGAGATCGTCGAGCACGAGGCGCCGGGCCCGCCCGCGGGCG
>WQZX01000152.1 GCA_009780515.1 Nocardioidaceae bacterium
GCCGATCTGGCGAGGCGGGGACGCGAAGGCATGCTGGATCGCACGTCGAGCGGCCCCAACGCAGCGAGATCGGATGCGAAAGTCCGCGCAGTAGGCGGCGGATAAGGAGACATGCCCTAGGTCAGGTGGCGTCGCGCAGGAGCGCGTCCAACAGGCGTACGGCGCCCGCCTTGTCGAGCGGGTCGTTGCCGTTGCCGCACTTGGGCGACTGGACGCACGACGGGCAGCCGGCCTCGCACTCGCAGGCGGCTATCGCGTCGCGGGTGGCGCTCAGCCAGGTGCGGGCGGTGCGGTAGCCGCGTTCGGCGAACCCGGCGCCGCCCGGGTGGCCGTCGTGCACGAAGACGGTCAGCTGCCCGGTGTCGGGGTGGAGCGCGGTCGAGACGCCGCCGATGTCCCAGCGGTCGCAGGTCGCGAAGAGCGGCAGCAGGCCGATCGAGCAGTGCTCGGCGGCATGGGCGGCCCCCGGCAGGTCGAGGCGGTCGATGCCGGTCTCCTCGAGCACGTCCTCGGGCACGGTCCACCAGACCGCGGTGGTTCGCAGGGTGCGCTCGGGCAGGTCGAGCGGCGTCTCGTCGATGACCTCGCCCGAGACGGCTCGCCGGCGCAGGTAGGACGTCACCCGGCTGGACACGTCGACGGTGCCGGTGGCCAGCCGGCAGGCACCCCAGCCGGTCGACTCGGCCTCGGTCACGATCGAGATGTCGGTGACCTCGCGGGCGGTGGTGCTGAAGGCGACGTCGCGTCGGCGCATCACCGCGACGTGCTCGTCGAGGTCCAGCGACTCCACGACCCAGGTCTCGCCGCGGTGGAGGTAGACGGCCCCCTCGTGCGCGACCGAGTGGGCGCGGCCGCCGTCGACTGTGCCGACCACGCGCCCGCTGTCGCCCTCGATCAGCTGCACCGCGGTGCCTCCGGCCGAGCGGATGTCGGCGAGGGCGGCGGCCCGGCGGTGGTCGGTCCAGTACCAGCCGGTCGCTCGCCGGCGCAGCAGCCCGGCCTCGACCAGCCCACCGAGCACCTCGCGCGTGCGGGGGCCGAACACGTCGACCTCCTCGGCGCGGATCGGCAGCTCCTGCGCGGCCGCGCAGAGGTGCGGCCCGAGCACGTAGGGGTTGTCGGTGTCGAACACCGTCCCCTCGACCGGCCTGCCGAGCAGCGCCTCGGGATGGTGCACGAGATAGGTGTCCAACGGGTCGTCGCGCGCCACGAGCATGCCGAGCGCGGCGCCGGCCGCTCGCCCGGCCCGGCCGACCTGCTGCCAGAAGCCCGCCCTGGTGCCGGGATAGCCGGCCACCACCACGGCGTCCAGGCCGTGCACGTCGATGCCGAGCTCGAGAGCGTTGGTCGCGGCCATGCCGAGCAGCCGGCCGTCGCGCAGGTCGGCCTCCAGCGCGCGGCGCTCCTCGGGCAGGTAGCCGCCGCGATAGGCCGCCACCCGGTCGGCCAGGGCCGGGTCGACCTCGCCGAGCAGCTCGGCCGCCCGCAGCGCGACGGTCTCCACCCCGCGGCGCGAGCGCACGAAGGCGAGCGTGCGGACGTCCTCGATCACCAGGTCGGTGAGCAGCTCGGCGGTCTCGGTGGTGGCGGGTCGTCGTACGGGTGCGCCCTGCTCGCCGGTGTGCTCGGTCAGCGGCGGCTCCCACAGCCCGATCGACACCTCGCCCCGCGGCGAGGCGTCCGACGTCACCGCGGTCACGTCGAGACCGGTCAGTCGGCGAGCGGCGACATCCGGCTCGGCGACGGTGGCCGAGGCGAGCACGAAGACCGGCTCCGCGCCGTACGACGCACACACCCGCCGCAGCCGGCGCAGCACCTGGGCGACGTGCGCGCCGAAGACGCCGCGGTAGTGGTGGCACTCGTCGACGACGACGTACTGCAGCGACCCGAGGAAGCGGGCCCAGCGCGCGTGGCCCGGCAGCAGCGAGCGGTGGAGCATGTCGGGGTTGGACAGGACGTACTCACCGTGGTCGCGGGTCCACTCGCGCTGCTCGGGCGAGCTGTCGCCGTCGTGCGTCGCGACGCGTACGTCGAGCCCGAGGGACTCGATCGAGGCCCGCTGGTCCTGCGCGAGCGCCTTGGTCGGCGCGAGGTACAGGGTGGAGGCACCGCGTCGCCCGCGCGGGCCGCGACGCTCACGGATGCCGGTGAGGGCGGGCAGGAGGTAGGCGAGCGACTTGCCGGAGGCGGTGCCGGTCGCGAGCACGACGCTCTCGCCCCCGTGGGCGATCTCGGCCGCCTCGACCTGGTGACGCCACGGACGTTCGACGCCGCGCGAGCGGAACGCCGCGACGACCTCCGGGTCGGCCCACGCGGGCCAGGAGGTGTGCACCGCCGGCCGCGCCGGGAGCACCTCCAGGTGGGTCAGCCGGTCGCCGCGCCCGGGGGCGGCGGTGAGGCGGTCGAGCACGGCCCGCGCGTCGATCCCGCGGGCGGCGGGATCGGGGACGGGCAGCGCGCTCACCCCCTGATCGTGGCACGCCCCGCCGACGTACGCCGCGGCC